>DATBAW010000414.1:0-4142 GCA_036271335.1 Thermoanaerobaculia bacterium | reverse complement strand
GCGCATGGCCCGCCGTCGCCCGCGATACCCAGGCACCCGCCGCGATGCGCGAGTGGGCGGTCAAGCTCGACGCCAAACCGAAGTACGTCGTGTCGACCTCGCGCCGCGACTATTCGTGGTCCAACACGCACCTCGTCGAAGGCGATCTCCGCGAATCGGTGACGAAGATCAAAGAACGGACGCCTGGCGGCATTCTTCTCGGCGGACACAAGCTCGCCGGCGCGCTCGAGGCCCTCGACCTGATCGACGAATATCGCTTCCTCGTTCATCCCGTCATGGCCGGCTACGGTCCCACTCTGTTCGAGGGAGTGACGCGCTCGAAGCGCCTCGAGCTCCTATCGACCGAGCGCCTGGCGTCGGGCGCAATCTCCCAGCACTACCGGCGCAAGTCGGAGAAAGCGTGAAGCGCGCTCCCGCGACCCACGCATCGCGGACCTGCCGCAGCCCAGCCGCCTACCCGACGGGAACGAAGTCCGGCGGGCCGGAATACCAGGACAGCAGGACGCAGCCGCCCGACGAGCCGTGCGGGCCGTGCGGGGAGCCCGCCTTGGCGACGAAGAAGCTGCCGGGCCCGTAACTCACGCCGTCTTCGACGAGGTCCCCTTCGATCACGAAGACCATCTGGTCGGCGTTTGTGTGGCTGTGTGCCGGAATCGAGCTCCCGGCCTCCATTCGCATCATCCCCGTCATGCCGCCGGTCGACTCGACCTGCTGGAGCATCTTCATTGAGACGCCGGGCCAGCCCCCTTGCGACCAGGGGAGGGCGGACGTGTCGATCTTCAACTGGTACATGCGAGCTCCTCCTGTGGCATAACCTAGCTTCGACGCCTCGGCCGCCCCACCGCCAGCCCGCGATGCCTCTCCCTCGGGAGTAACAGCTGCGAGCTTGGAGCCCCTAAAGCGTCATAGGGCTTCAACTTACGGCTTCTCAGGATCCGTGTCAATCATGTCGGCCAACTAGCTCCGGAGAGCGGCGAGAGGTGAAACACCCCCGGCGGTATCACTTCCTCCGCAGGATCGTGGCGATGTCTTGCTTGTCCAGCACGAGGTTCGCCGCCGCCACGATCGGATCGACCTGTTCAGGGCGCCGGAAGCCGGCGATGGCCCCGTTCACGGCCGGGTTGCGGAGGGTCCAGGCCACCGCGACCGCCCCCGGCGTGGTGTCGTGGCGGGCGGCGACCCGCCGCAGCCGCTCCACCAGCTCGAGGTGCCGGGTGAGCTGGGGCTCGCGGAACTCCTCGCTGTGCCGGCGCCAGTCGTCCGCGGGCAGCGCCGCGATCCGCTCCCGCGTCATTGCGCCGGAAAGCAGGCCGGAGGCCATCGGCGAGTACACGATCATCCCGATCCCTTCCCGCTCGGCGACGGGGAGGAGCTCCACTTCGATCCGGCGGTCGATCAGCGAGTACGGCGGCTGCAGGGTCTCCACCGGAGCGATGGCCTGCGCTCGCCGAAGCTGTCTGGCGTTGAAGTTCGACACGCCGATGTGGCGCACCACTCCGCGCTCCTTCAGCTCGGCGAGCGTCGACCAGCCCTCCTCGATCTCCTCATCGGGGACCGGCCAGTGGATCTGGTAGAGGTCGATGGCCTCGACGCCGAGGCGCTCGCGGCTGCCCTCCACCTCGCGCAGCAGCGAGTCGCGCTTGAGGCTCCGTGTCTTGGTCCTCCCCGGTCCCTCGGGCAGCCCGCCTTTGGTGAAGACGTAGGGGCGCGGTTCGACACCGGCCAGGGCGCGCCCGATGACCCGTTCCGAGTGCCCGAAGCCATACTGCGCCGCGGTGTCGATCCAGTTCACCCCAAGAGCCAGCGCGTGGCGGATCGCCGCGATCGAGTCCTCGTCATCCTGCGGTCCCCAGCCCCCTACGTAGCCACCGCCTCCAATCGCCCAGGCGCCGAAGCCGACGCGGGTGATCTTGAGACCGGTGGCGCCCAGCTCAACTGTCCTCAGCGCCGTGGGCGTCACGGCATCTCCTGTCAAACCGCAGTTTCATTGGGCAATGATGGCACAATAATCCGGCCCGCCGCGAGGCGCCGAAGGAGGAGGGGAAGCCCCTTTGGAATCTCCCCGCCGACTGTCCACGCCCAAGCCCTCCGTCGCACTCTATATACTGACCTTACGCGGGGGGCTGTGAAAACTTTGTGTTTTTCGCGTAAAGATTTAAAAGTTTTAAAAGCGAGATGAAATTCCCCCTGATCACCGATCTCACCCCCGAGCAGCGCGCCGCGCCGAAGGGGCTCGGCGAGCCGGCCCGGGGCCTGGAATCCCTCTCGGCCGCCAAGCGGAAGCTCCTCGCCAAGCGCATTCGTGGCGAGGCCGGCTCCGGCGGCGCGGCGCCCGGCGCCCGGCGCGAGCCCTCGCTCCTCGTCGACCTGCAGCCGGAGCGCCCGGCGGCCGCCGCCTCGAGGCCGCCGTTCTTCTGCGTCCACGCCATCGGCGGCGCGGTGCTCTCCTATCGCGATCTCGCCCTCCGGCTGGGCGGGGAGCAGCCGTTCTATGGCATCCAGGCGGCGGGCCTCGCGGGGGGGCACGCGGTCGACGACCTGCCGGCGATGGCCGCCCAGTACGCCGCCGCGGTCGAGGCCGCCGCGCCGCACGGCCCCTACCTGCTGGGCGGCTGGTCGTTCGGCGGCGTCGTGGCGTTCGAGATGGCGCGCCAGATGCGGCAGCGCGGCCGGCCGGTGGCGCTCGTGGCGCTCCTCGACAGCTGGGCGCCGGGGCGCCTGCCGCTGCCCGCGGCCGCGCGCGAGGACGACCTCGTCCGCCTCTACCTGCGCGACCAGGCGGGGCTCCAGGGGCTGGACGCCTCCTGGCTCGATGGGGAGCCGGCGGGGATCGACGAGGCGGCGGCCCTCGACTGGCTCCTCGCCCGGGCGCACGAGACCGGCCTGCTCCGGGCCAGCGTGCGCCTGGCGCAGGTCCGGCCGCTCCTCGACGTCTATCGCGCCAACGCGCGAGCCCACGCCGCCTACCAGCCCCGGCCCGGCGGCGTCCGCCTGACCGTCTTCCGCCTTCGTACGTCCCCCGATCCCACCAACGGCTGGTCGTCGCTCGCCGGCGAGCCCGTCGAGGTTCATGAAATGGCCGCAGACCACTACTCGCTGCTGGTGCCCCCCGCGGTCGCCGGCCTGGCGGATCGCCTCCGCTCCTGTATCGAACGTTCGCTCGACGCGGCGCCGAGGACCGCGAACGGCCCGCCGGTCGCCTTCGTGCCGCAGGCCCTGGAGGCTCGCTCGTGAGCGGCCCGCTTGTGAGCGGTGAAACGCCCGGCACGATGGCGTCCCCTGAGCCCGCGCTCCCTGCGACCGCCGAGCCGCTGGAGCGGCAGCGTCTCCACCAGCAACGCGAGCTGGCCGAGGCACCGAGCGGGCTGGAGCTGCCGGCGGACCGGCCGCGTCCTCCCGTCTCGAGCTTCTGCGGCGCGACCCGCGCGCTGCGCCTGACGGCGGCTGCCACGGCGAGCCTGCGGCAGGCAGCGTGGCGAGAGAGGGCCTCGCTCGACGTGCTCCTCCTCGCCGGCCTCGCCGCCCTCCTGGCGCGCTATAGCGGCGCCGAGGATCTCGTCATCGGGGCCGCCGGTCTCACGCGGGCCGAGGCAGGACAGGACCGGCCTCGCGCGAGCCCCCTGCCGCTGCGCATGCTGTGGACCGGCGATCCGTCCTTTAAGCAGCTGGTGGTGGTGGCGGATGGCGCCCTCTCTGCGGCGCTCGCGAATGTCGATCTGCCGTTCGAAGCTCTGGCCGGCGAGCCGGGGTCCGACGATCCGGCGCGTGGCCTGCCGTTCCAGGTGCTCTTCATCGGTACGGGTGCCGGGCCGACGGCGGTGCCGCCGGCCGAGGGACTGGAGCGCCTCCCCTCCGGCGACCGGAAGCTCGCGGTGGACCTCGCCCTCTCCGTCCGCGAGGTCGAGGGTGGAGGAAGGGAGCCGCAGCTCCTCCTCACGCTCGACTACGCCGTCGACCTCTTCGACGCTGCGACCGCGGCGCGCGTTCTCGAGCACTATGCTGCGCTCCTGGCCGGCGCCGCGGCGGCGCCGGAGCTGCCGCTCTCGCGCCTGCCACTCCTCGGCGAGTCCGAGCGCCACCAGATGCTCGTCGAGTGGAACGACACGGCGTCAGCCTTCCCGCGCCGCGCGCTCCACAAGCTC
>DATBAW010000413.1:0-11982 GCA_036271335.1 Thermoanaerobaculia bacterium | reverse complement strand
GCCAGGACCTCGGCACCGTCGCGGGTCGTCCGCCGCGCCCAGGAGGCGTGGGCGAGGGTGACCTCGACGTCGAGCCGGCCGCTCGCCGGCGCCGGCCGGCCGGCCTCGGTGCTCCAGAAGTTGAACAGGTGGAGCTCGCGGGTGGCGCCCGGCTCGAGGGCGATGAGATAGAGCCGCTTGTCATAGGCGGGGAGCGCCTTGCCGTTGACCTTGACCACGAACTCGAGGCCGGAAGCCAACTGCGCGCCGGCGTTCTTGAGGGCAATAGTGAGATGGCAGAGGGTGTCGGCGCGCGGCGCGGCGGGCTCGACCTTCACCGACTCGATCGAAAGCGCGGGCTTCGCCGTCTCGGCGCCGGACGCGAGGGGGCCGGTCAGAAAGACGGCGAGGAGCAGGAGGGTGGCCGGTCGCATGATCCTGATGGTAGCCGATCGGGCGGAGACGGGATGGTAGGCTTTCCGGGTGGTGAGCCGTCCCATCGCGATCGTGCCCTCTGGGACGCCCTGCGCTTCGAAGCCTCACCCTCGGTCCCTCTCCACGGGCTTTGCCCCGCAAGGGGCAACGGCATGTAGCCTGGGGCGTCAGCCCCAGGTGACGGAATGCGAAAAACCCCTAGAGCCCCGAAGGGGTGACGGCAGACTGCATCGGAGCGACGAATCGCCGTCGCCCCTTCGGGGCTTGGTTGGGTTGAGGGCACCCTTTCCTGGGGCTCACGCCCCAGGCTACATGCCTGGGCTCCTTCGGAGCCTTCCCTCCGCGGGCCCTCCCTCTCCCTCCGGGAGAGGGACCGAGGGTGAGGTTTCGCAGCGCAGGGCGCCCCAGCGGGCACGGCTGGTTTGGATCCTCCTCCTCCTCCTCCTCGCCCTCCCAACCATCCTGGCCGCCGAGGGGATCAAGTTCCGCGAGGTCTCCAAGGAGTGGGGGATCGACTTCGTCCACCATCACGGCGGCTCGGGCCAGCTGTTCATGCCGGAGACGGTGGTCGGCGGGGTGGTGATCTTCGACTTCGACGGCGATGGGGATCAGGACATCTTCTTCGTCGACGGCGGCAGCTTCCCCGGCTACACCGGCGCGCCGGCGCGGTCGCGCCTCTTCCGCAACGACGGCAACGGCCACTTCACCGACTGGACGGAGAGGTCCGGCCTCAAGCTGACCCACTACGGCGGCGGCGGCACGGCGGGCGACATCGATGGCGACGGCAACCTCGATCTCTTCGTGACCGGCTTCGGCGGCGATCAGCTGTTCCACAACAACGGCGACGGCACCTTCACCGACGTCACCGCCCAGGCCGGCGTCGCCGATCCCCTCTGGAGCTCCTCGGCGGCGTTCGCGGACGTCGACAACGACGGCGCCCTCGATCTGCTGGTGGTCAACTACGTCGATTTCACGCTGGCCGGCAACAAGGTGTGCGCCGACGCCAAGACCAAGGTGCGGGGCTACTGCCATCCCGACGCCTACCATCCGCAGCCGGTGATGCTCTTCCACAACCAGGGGAAGGGGACCTTCGAGGACGCGACGAAGAAGGCGGGCCTGGGCGGCGCCGTCGGCCCGGGGCTCGCGGTGGCCTTCGGCGACATCGACAACGACGGCTGGCAGGATTTCTACATCGCCAACGACAACCGCCCCAACTTCCTCTTCCGCAACAAGGGGAACGGCACCTTCGAGGACATCTCGGTGCTCTCCGGCACGGCGATCGGCGAGCCGGGGCATCCGGAAGCCGGCATGGGCGTCGACATGGGGGACTACGACGGCGACGGCCTGCTCGACATCGTGGTCACCAACTACGAGCTGGAGACCAACGCCCTCTACCGCAACCTGGGGGGCGGCGCCTTCGTCGACAGCCGCTCGCCGTCGCACATCGCCGAGCCGTCGCTGCTGTTCCTCAAGTTCGGCGTCGCCTTCGCCGACTTCGATCAGGACGGGGACCTCGACCTGGTGATCGCCGACGGCAACATCAACCCCAACGCCGCCGAGATCCTCGAGGGGAGCACCTATGCCCAGCGCAAGCAGGTGTTCGAGAACCTGGGCACCGGCAAGTTCCGCGAGGACAAGGCGACCGGCATGGACGGCGTCCGCGTCAGCCGCGGCCTCGCGGTCGGCGACCTCAACGGCGACGGCGCGCTCGACGTGGTGTTCAACAACTCGAACCAGGCCTGCGAGGTCTACGAGAACCTCGGCGGCTCGGGGCACTGGCTGCAGGTCGACTTCGCCGCCCCCAGCGGCAACCGCTTCGCCGTCGGCGCCCGGCTGGAGCTGGAGGCGGCGGGGCTCAAGAAGCAGATCCGCGACGTCAAGACCGGCTCCTCGTACGCCTCGCAGAACGCCCTCAGCGCCCATTTCGGCCTCGGCAAGGCGGAGAAGGTCGACCGCCTCACCGTCCGCCGGCCGGGCAAGGTGCAGGTCTTCGAAGGGTGGCCGGCCGACCGGAGAGTGGTCATCGAGTAGGGGTCGGCGAAGCGGTATGATGCCGCCACACCGGCCGAGCCGGAAGGAGACCGCGATGAAGAAATTCGGTTGTCTGATCGCCGCCGTGGTGGTGGTCTTGATCTTCGGGTTGTACCTGGTGGGCGTCTACAACGGCCTGGTGGGCTCCGAGCAGGCCGTGGAGGCGCAGTGGGCGCAGGTCCAGAACGTCTACCAGCGCCGGGCCGACCTCGTCCCCAACCTCGTCGCCTCGGTCAAGGGCGCGGCGAACTTCGAGCAGTCGACGCTGACCGCCGTGATCCAGGCCCGCAGCCAGGCCACGCAGATGACGCCGGCGGCGACGCAGGAGATCCTCAACGATCCCGCCAAGTTCGCCCAGTACCAGAAGGCGCAGGACGGCCTCTCCTCGGCGCTCTCCCGCCTGATGGTGGTGGTGGAGCAGTACCCGCAGCTCAAGGCGGTGCAGGCCTTCCAGGACCTGATGGTGCAGCTCGAGGGGACGGAGAACCGGATCGCCGTCGAGCGCCGCAGCTTCAACGAGGTGGCGCAGACCTACAACACTAAGATCCGGCGCTTCCCCGCGGCTCTCTTCGCCTCGATGATGGGCTTCCAGCCGCGCCCCTACTTCCAGGCGACCGCCGGCGCGGACGTGGCGCCCAAGGTCGACTTCGGCACCACGACCACGCCGGGGCACTGAGCCGCCGGGGCTCAGAGGAAGTCCGTCTTGCGGGACTGGAGCCAGAGCGTCGCGCCGAGCAGGAGGACGATGACGGCGACCTCGCCCAGCAGCACGTAGAGGGCGGGCGGGCTCCAGACGGCGCGGCCTCCTTTCAGGGTGGCGGCGATGGCGGGGATGCGGGAGACGCTGTACAGGAACGCCTGGAGGAAGAGGTTGCCGAAGACCGTGGCGCCGATCGTCGCCCCCTGAGACTCGCTGACCAGGGCGACGGCCAGGACCAGGCAGTAGCTCGCGAAGATCTCCATCGCGACCAGGAGGTAGAAGGGGATCATGCCGGCCGGGTACCCGGTCCGGACGGCGAGCATGGCGAGGGTGCCGGCGGTGATGACGGTCCAGGGGATCAGGAAGATCAGCAGGTTGGCCAGGATCTTGGCCACGGTGTACTCCTGGAAGGAGACCGGCAGGGTCATCACGAAGGGGAGCGTCTGCTCCGTGCGCTCGACGACGACCGTCGCCATGGCGAGGTGGATCCCGAGGGCGATCAGGACCGTGATGATCAGGATGAGGCCGGCCATGAACGTCGGCTCGCTCCCCCAGGCGACGAGGCCGAGAGCCACCGCGCCGGCGGCGAGGTAGAGGAGGATGGTCCCGCGCAGCAGGTGCCAGTCCTTGCGGATCAGGCGTCGGATCATGAAGGTGCTCATGCGATTTTTCCCTCCCGGCGGCCGGCGACGTTGGCGACGAAGATCTCTTCGAGGGTCATGGGGTCGACCGCGTTGACGGTGACCCCGGCGTTCCGGTAGGCCGCGGTCATGGCCTCGTCGTAGTGGTTGGTGGTGACGACGGCCAGCCGGCTGCTGCCGGTCGTCCCGATCACCCCCGGCAGCGCCGGCAGGTCGACGCCCGACGGCACGTCGAGCCGCATCCGCCGCCAGCGGTCGAGGAAGGTCTCCTTGTCGTCCGAGTCGACGATCCGGCCGCGATCGATGAAGGTGATCTGGTCCGAGATCTGCTCGACGTCGAGGGTGTTCTGCGACGAGAAGAGGACGGTGCGGCGGTCGTCGGCGAGCACCTCCATCAGCGCCGCCAGTACCTCGGAGCGGGCGACCGGGTCGAGCCCGGTGGTCGGCTCGTCGAGCACCAGCAGCCGCGGCCGGCGGGCCAGCACGAGCAGCAGCGCCGCCTTGACGCGCTGGCCGTGCGAGACCCCCTTGAGCTTCTGCTCGGCCTTGAGGTCGAACCGCTTCAGCAGGGTCTCGGCGTAGGCCTGGTCCCAGCCGGGGAAGATCGAGCGGATGAACGCCATGTGCCAGGCGAGCGTCGCCGTCTTGTAGAGCCGCATGTCCTCGGACACGAAGCCGATGTCGCGCTTGGCCGCGGCCCCTTGCGCGGGCATGGGGAAGCCGAGCACGCGCACGTCGCCGCGGTCCTGATGCACCAGGCCCATCAGGATGCGCAGCGTGGTGGATTTGCCGGCGCCGTTGGCGCCGATGAAGCCCATGATGCTCCCGGTGGGGAGCTCCAGGTCGATATCTTCGAGCGTGAAATGGCGATAGGTCTTGCCCACGCCCGCGAATTGAACCGCGAGGTCGGTCATGATTCCTCCTCCGTCGATTGGGTCCAGCGGTCGGCGGCCTCCTGCAGCCGGGAGATCAGCTCCACGGTCGGGAGGCCGAGCAGAGCCCCCAGGCGGACGGCCTGGTCGAGGAGCTGCGCCAGCTCTTCGTCCCAGAGCCTGGGGCTGAGCGAAGGGTCGGCGGCGACCGTCGACCCCTTGCCGTGCTGCGTCACGATCACCCCTTCGCGCTCGAGCTCGAGATAAGCGCGCTTGACGGTGATCACGCTGACGCGAAGGCTCACCGCGAGCTGGCGGATCGAGGGGATCTCCTCCCCCCGCGGCCAGTCGCCGACGGCGACCTTCTGCTTGATCTGCTCCATGATCTGGAGGTACATCGGCCGGCCGTCCGACCGGGAGATGACGAGATCACTGTGCATATCCATATACTGAGTATACACAGTATGGAGAGGGCGTCAAGGGTCGGAGGCGCCGACCTTCGGACCCACCAGCTCGACGTCGTGCAGCCGCCCGATGTCGATCGACAGCGTGCCGTCCGGCCGCGGGGGATTGAAGAGGTTGGTGAAGCGGGCGCCCCAGACGATCTCCTGGGCCTTGTAGGACGAGCGGGTGTGCACCCGCTGAGAGAAGATCTCGTCGATGCCGGAGAAGAGGATCAGGACCTCGACGTCGCACTTCTGCAGGCTCTCGCGGGTGGCGCCGAAGAGCGGGCTCGCCTCGTCGATCGGGTGGACGATCGTCCAGGCGAGGGGGAAGAAGACGACCTTGTCGCGCTCCAGCTTCAAGGGGATGAACTCGCGGTTGTTGGTGCCGTCCTGCTTGAGGCGGGTGAGCATCACCACCACCTCGACCTGGATCATCTCGTTGCGCCGAATGTTGGCGACGCGGAACTCGAAGGCGTTGATCTGCTGATAGGGAGCGATGATCGCCTTGTCGCTGAACAGGATGCGGGCGGTCGGCTGCGAGAAGCGGGCGAACAGGATGCCGGTCGCCAGGGCGAAGCCGAGCAGGCCGACCAGCGACTCCAGGGTGACGAGGACGTTGGCGGCCAGCCCTTCCGGATGCATCGCGCCGTAGCCGATGGTGGCGAAAGTCTGGACGCTGAAGAAGAAATCCTCCAGGTACTGGGCGGGGAGGCTGACCGCCTTGGAGCCTTCGATCTGCCCGGGCCCGCAGGCGAAGTAGGCGGCGCCGAAGGCGGCGTTGATCACCATGTACGAGACGACGATCAGCCCGAGGAAGCGCGGCCAGGAGGTGGTGAGGAGGTAGTGGTAAGGGGAGAGCGACCGGAAGAAGCTCAGGCCCTCGCGCACGACGTTGAAGCTGCCGTCCTTGTTGACCAGCCGCTTGCGGCTCTCGCGGGCGACGACGGCGCCGAAGCCGAGATCGCGGTTCGGGTCGTCGGCGGCGAGCGGAGTCCGGGATTCGACGAGAGCCATGGGTGGGCGGAGTGTACCGCAGGCGGGAAATGCCGTGGAACGCTACACTTGGCCTTCCATGCTCTCCACCCTCCAGAGGACCCGCGTCCTCGCCTGGATCGCGGCGCCGCTCGCGCTGGCGGCCGTCACGGCGGTGGGGCGGGCCGCGGGGGCCAACGCGCCGACCATCGGCTCGATCTATCTGGTGGCGGTGCTGGGGCTCGCGGCCTGGGGAGGATGGGCGGTGGGCGCGTCGGCGTCGGTCGCCGCGATGCTCTGCTTCAACTATTTCTTCCTGCCGCCGCTCGGCACCCTGACCATCGCCGAGCCCGCCAACTGGGTGGCCCTGCTGGCGTTCCTCGCCGCCTCGACGTTCGCCAGCCGGCTGGTGGCGACCGCCCGCCGGCAGGCCGAGGAGGCGCAGCGGCGGCGGCGCGAGGTGGAGACCCTCTACGACCTCTGCTTCAGCCTGTTCGCGGTGAGCCAGCGTCCCGGGGTGCTCGGCGAGGCGGCGGCGCGGACCCTGCGCGCCCTCGGCGCCGATGCGGGAGCCTTGGTGCTCGTCGACGAGCGCGGCGGCGAGCTGGTGAGCGCCATCGGCGAGGAGCGGCTGGCGATCGACGACGCGGCGCTCGGCCGCGCGCGGGAGGGGCGGCTCTTCGAGCTCGGCGGCGCCGTCTACCTGCCGCTGGAGGTCGGTGGCCGGGTCAACGGCGTCCTGGTGGCGCGGGGGATCGCGGCGCCGCGCACCGTCCTCGAGCCGGCCGCGCGGCTGCTCGCCCTCGCCGTCGAGCGCGAGCGCCTGCTGGGCGAGGCCGCGCACCTGGAGGCGGTCCGCGAGAGTGACACCCTCAAGACCTCCCTGCTGCGCGCCGTCTCGCACGACCTGCGCACGCCGCTGACCGCCATCCGCCTGGAGATCGAGAGCCTCGGCCGGCATATCGCCGACCGCCCCGCCGCGATGGCGAGCGTCGAGGGGCTGTCGCTGGAGGCCGAGCGCCTGGCCCGCCGCATCGACAACCTGCTGGCGCTGGCGCGGCTGGAGGCGGGCCTGGCGCGGCCGCATCCCGAGGCGGTGCCGCCGGGCGCCCTGTTCCGCTCGGCGCGGGAGAGCCTGGCGCTGATCCTCGCCGGACGCCCGCTGGCCGTGCGCGTCGCCATGGACTGCCCCGACCTCTGGGTCGATCCCTCGCTGGCGCTGGAGATCGTGGTGAACCTGCTGGAGAACGCGGCGCGGGCGGCGCCGGCGGGCTCGCCGCTGGAGCTGGCGGCCGAGGCCGGGCCGCGGGGGAGGGCGATCGTCGAGGTATGCGACCGCGGTCCAGGGATCCCGGCGGGCCTCCGCCGCATGCTGCAGACGCCGCTCGATCTCCGGCAGGGCGCCGACCGCGGCTCGGGCGACAGCGCCTCCGGCGGCCTGGGCCTCCAGATCGCCCGCAGCTTCGCGGCCGCCAACGGCGGCGCGCTGGCGCTGCTCGACCGCGCCGGCGGCGGCACCGTGGCGCGGCTCGATCTGCCGGCGGCGCCGGAGCTGGTGGAGGAGAACTCGGAATGACCCGCACCGACCCGTTGATCCTGGTGGTCGACGACGACCCTTCGATCCGCCAGACCCTGACCCGCGAGATGGCCCTCGCCGGCTTCGAGACCATCGCCGCCGCCGACGGCGTGGAGGGGGAGGCGCTGTTCGAGGAGCGGCGCCCCGATCTGGTGATCACCGACCTCGCGATGCCGCGCAAGGACGGCCTCGGCCTGCTCGCCGCCATCCGCCGGATCGACGCCACGCCGGTGCTCGTCCTCTCGGTGCGCGGCGAGGAGGAGGACAAGGTCCGCGCCCTCGACCTCGGCGCCGACGACTACGTGACCAAGCCGTTCTCCCTGCGCGAGTTGCTCGCCCGCGTGCGCACGCAGCTCCGCCGGCGCGGCGGCGGAGCGGCCCAGGAGGTGCTCCGCTTTCCCGGGCTGGAGATCGATCTCGCCCGCCGCGCGGTGGTGGCAGACGGCCGCGAGATCCGCCTGACCCCCACCGAGCTCGCCGTCCTGGAGCTGCTCGCCACCCACGCCGGTCGGCCGGTGACGCTGCGCCAGATCATCGCCACGGTCTGGAAAGGGGCCCCCGCCACCACCCAGGACACGGTGCGCGTCCACGTCGGCTCGCTGCGCCGCAAGCTCGAGCCCGACCCCGCCAATCCCCGGTACATCGGCACCGAGCCGTGGGTGGGGTACCGCTTCCTGGCCGAGCCGGAGGAGAGGGCTTAGAGGCACCGACGAACACGGACGACCATGGGCTTCCACGGACGCCAAGGCCGAGGTCCGTGCCTGTCGCTGTTCGTCCCTGTTCGTCCGTGTTCCTACGCCGGGCCCACGGGCAGAACCTTGGGCGAGCCTTCCTGGGGACCCGCCGCGGCCTTCTCCTTCTCGCCCAGCTCCTTCAGTGCCTGGTGCAGCCGGCGGACCTTCTCGTGCGTGGGTGGAATGTACGCGAGGAGGAGCGGCTCCGCGGCCGTGAGCTCCCGGCGGGCGCGAGGGTAGTTCCCTTCGGTGAGGGCGAGCTGGCCGCTCTCGAGCAGCACCCTGCCGGTGAGCAGATCCTTGGGGGTCACGCGCAGGAGGATCGACAGGGCCTCGTCGAGCGAATGGCGCGCCGCCTGCCGGTCTCCGGCCGCGCCGCGCGCGATCCTCGACTGCGCCAGCAGGAAATCGGAGCCGGCCACCTCCACGTGCTGGGTGGTGCCATAGATCTTCTCCTCCAGCCGGCGCACGCGGTCGATGGCGACGATCGCCTCGGAGTGGGCGTTCGCCCTCTCCAGGACCTCTCCCAGCTCGACGAGGGGGAGGCGGATCTCATAGCTCTCGGGCCCGGCGATCTGCTCGATGCGGGACACCGCGAGGGTGAGCTCCTGCCGGGCTCGTTGCGACTGCCCCAGCTTCAGGTGAGCCCAGCCGAGGTTGGCGAGGACGCGCCAGCGTTCGATATCGTTCGCCCCCATCGTGCGCTCGAACGTGTCGGCGGCGCGGGTGAAGAGGTCGGCGGCATCCTGAAAACGTTCCTGATCCATCGCCGAGAGCCCCAGGTAGCGCAGGCAGTGAGCGGCCTCGTAGCGGTTCGGCCCGAAGATGCTCAGGGCCTCGCTCAGCGCCGCGTCGGCGGCCTTCAGCTCCTGGCGTCCGATCAGCAGCAGCCCATAGGAAAAGAGCGTCTCGGCGAGATCCCGGTGGTGCGGTCCGAGAGTGGCGCGCTGGGTGGCGATGGCCGCTTCCAGGAGCTTGCGGGCTTCGTCCGGACGGGACAGGCGGTCGAGCATGCCGCCGAGCTTTTCCTGCGCGATCGCGACCTTGGGGTGACGGGGCCCGAGCGCGTGCTCGAGGCGCGCCAGCGCCTGCCGGTAGGCCTGGAGGGACTCCCCGTACTGCCCTTCCGCTTCGAGCTGGCCGCCGAGCTCCAGCAGCGTGTCGGCGGTCTCGATATTGCTGTCCCCCAGGAGCCGGCGGAAGGTCGCCAGCGACTGGCGCAGCAGGGCGACGCCGCGGGCGCGATCCTCGGGGCGGTGCAGGGTCATCGACAGAGAGCGGCGGGCGTGTGCCACCTCGAGGCTGTCGGGGCCGCGGGCGGCGAGGGTTTCGGCCAAGGCCTTATCGAGGATCGGGCGCGCCGCATCGATGTCGCCGCGCTGGTAGACGGTGTCTCCCAGAAGCACACGGCTATCCGCGATCCGGGCGCCCTCGCGCGGCAGCAGAGCCTCGCGCAGGGCGAGCGCCCGCTTGGCGTGCGCGAGCGCCGGATCGAACAGGCTGAGGCTGTCCTCGATGCGCGCCAGGGAGTCCAGCATCTCGGCCTGCATGAGGGGGTCGTGAGCGAGCTCGACGTCGATCCGCCGCGCGCCCCGTTCGATCAGCTCGCCGGCCGAGACCGCTCCGCCCTCGGCCTGGTTGGGGTCCGACTCCCGGAAGACCGAGAGGAGGAACGACTTCACCCGTTCGACCCGCGCGGCCTCGGAGTTGGCGCGCCGTGCCGACAGCCGGGCTTCGTGGGCCTCCCAGAGCGCCATTCCCAAACCGGCGAGGAGCGCCACCAGGCCGAGCGTCGCCACCGCCACCGGCAGGCGGTTGCGGCCGACGAACTTGCGCAGCCGGTAGCCGCTGGAGTCCGGCCGCGCCCGGATCGGGCGGTCGGCCAGGAACCGCCCGAGATCGTCCGAGAGCGCCGCCGCCGAAAGGTAGCGCCGCGCCGGGTCGCGATGGAGGGCGGTGAGCACGATCAGGTCGAGATCGCCGGTCACGCGGCGGGCGACGCGCGGCGCATCGCCGGTGGCGATCCGTTTGAGCACCGCGCTCGGCCGTTCGACCGTCTCGCGCACCACCGCGTCGGCCAGCGAGCCGAGGCTCCGGCGCTCGCGGGTGTGCGGCAGCGCGCCGGTGACCAGCTCGAAGAGGAGCACGCCGAGAGCGTAGACGTCGGTCGCGGTGGTGATCGGCTGGCCGAGGATCTGCTCCGGCGCGGCATAGGCGGGGGTGAGCACGCGCGCCTCGAGTTGGGTGAGATGGGTGCTCTCCTCGTCCTCGTCGCCGGCCAGCAGCTTGGCGATGCCGAAGTCGAGCAGCTTGATCGCGCCCTCCTCGGTCACCAGGATGTTGGCGGGCTTCAGATCGCGATGGACCACCAGGCGGCGGTGGGCGCTGTCGATCGCCGCGCAGACGTCGCGCAGGAGGCGCAGCCGGGCATCGAGGCCGAGCCCCCGGTTCCGGCAGTAGTCGGTGATCGGTACCCCCTCCACCCGCTCCATGACGAAGAACGGCCGGCCGTCGGCGGCGCTGCCGCCGTCGAGCAGGCGGGCGATGCCGGGGTGCTCGAGGCGGGAGAGGATCTGGCGCTCGCGCACGAAGCGCTGCACGATCGCCTGCGAGTCCATCCCCCGCTTGATCAGCTTGAGCGCCGCCCGCTGCGTGAAGGTCCCCTCCTCGCGCTCCGCGATGTAGACCTCGCCCATGCCGCCGCGCCCGAGCAGCCCGAGCAAACACCAGGAGCCGATGCGGGTGCCGGCCGGCAGGGAGGCCGTCACCACGGGGCCCTCCTCGCCGGCGTCGATCAGCTCCGCCGCGGGACGGATGAGGAACTCCGCCGTCTGGCCGTCCGCCGCCAGCAGCCGCGCCAGGCGGATGGCCAGCGCCGGGTCCTCGGCCTCCAGCTCGGCGAGACGGCGGGCGCGATCCTCCGGCGGCAGCTCGGAGAGCTCGTCGAACAGCTCTTCCCAACGCGAGGGGGGCAGGGGGGCGACGGCTGTCATGAGCAACTTTCGTCGCCGAGCTCGGCGAGCAGGAAGGCGCGGGCCTTGCGCCAGTCGCGCTTGAGGGTGCGCTCGCCGACGTCGAGCAGACCGGCGATCTCCTCCAGGGAGAGGCCGCCGAAGAAGCGCAGCTCGACGACCTGCGCCAGCCGCGGGCTCTCGGCCTGGAGACGGGCGAGCGCGGCGTCGAGGGCCAGCAGGTCCACCTCCGAGCCCTCGCCCGCCGCCGCGGGATCGAGCCCCTCCGGCCACGAGACCCGCAGCGCCGCGCCGCGCTTGTCGGCGTCCCGCCGCCGCGCGAAGTCGACCACCACGTTGCGCATCACCCGCGCCGCGAGGTTGAAGAAGTGGGCGCGGCTGCCGGCGTCGAGGTGGGCGCCCCCGGAGAGGCGCAGGTAGGCCTCGTGAACGAGGACCGTGGTATCGAGCGTGTCGCCCGGCCGGCCGCCGCGGGCCAGCTGGGCGCGCGCCAGCCGCTTGAGGTCGGCGTACAGGCGGGCGAACAGCTCTCCCTCCGCCCCCGAGTCCCCCTGGTGGGCGGCATGGAGCAGCATCGTCACATCGGAGATCGACATTGCGCTCTGGCTCACGCTTCTAGATGAC
>DATBAW010000412.1:0-4997 GCA_036271335.1 Thermoanaerobaculia bacterium | reverse complement strand
TCCAGCTCGGGGGTCAGCTTCCCCTGTTCCTGGATGCTCTCCAGGATGGCGTCGCGGCGCTCGGCCAGCTCCAGGAAGTACTCCCGGCGCTTGAAAAGAATCTCGAGCTGGAGGTCCTCGAGGCCGCCCGTGGCCTCCTTGCGGTAGCGGGCCACGAAGGGGACGGTGGCCCCTTCCGCGAACAGCTCGGCGGCGGCCTGCACCTGATGCGGGCGGCAGCTCACCTCCGAGGCGATGATGTCGACGAAACGGGGTTCGAGAAGGGCGGTCTTGCTCATGCGGGGTCTCCTTCGGACGGACGGCGTAGTTTGCCACAGCAGCCCCTGCGCGAGCTGCCGCGCGGCGGTTAGACTTCCGCATCTCTCAAGGAGAAGAGCCATGAAACGAACCGTCGTTCTGACCCTCCTGTTGGTCGCCGGCATCGCTTGGTCCCGCGCGGAGACCGCCGCGAAACCGCCGGCCGCCCCCGGCCCGACCGCCCATGCCGCCAAGCCGCCGCAGAACTGTGCCGTGGTCCCCGACTCCTACTGCGCGAACGCGAGCCTGCCGCCCCGGCGGCTCTGCTCCTTCATCCCGCACGACGTCCTGGGGAGCGTGTTCATCGGCTACGCCAAGATCTCCGCCGTCTGCCAGTTCCCGTTCGACCTCTTCTCCTGGCAGTCGTTCGTGGCGCTCAACTACCCAGCCGGCCCAGGCGACATCACGTCCGCCGCGCCGCCGCGCGTCTGGGAGACCTATCCGACGCCCGACGAGGTGTTCAAGCCGTCGCCGGTCCTGCCCATCTGCCCCAACCTGGACACCCGGGGGAAGAAGGTCCTGCACCTGATGGCCAAGAACGAATCGGTCCTCGGACCCTCGCCGTTCTTCGAGTCGACCGGCCAGCCGCTGATCGACCGCAACCTGAACTTCACCCTCTACGAGATCCACATCAATCCGGACGAGGTGGCGTATCTGACCGGCCAGGGTCTCAACACCCAGGCGGGCCAGGTGCAGTTCATGCGACAGGGAAAGCACGTCAACTTCCCCCTCGGCAGCTACGGTCCGGCACGCCCGGGAAATCCCGGCGGCGACGTGGGACCCATCGAGGTCAAGGCGGCCTGGCGGATCCTGCAGACCGACAAGGGGGACGATCCGCGCCGGTATTACACCGAGCAGGCGGTGATCGTCCTCGATCCCGCGAACAGCCCGAATCCCTCCCAGCCCTTCTGCACCCAGGCGACCGTCGGCCTCGTCGGGCTCCACATCCTGCACAAGACGAAGTCGCAGGCGTGGATCTGGACCACCTTCGAGCACGTGGACAACGCACCGCAGCAGGGACAGGTCGACCCCGCCAAGCGCTACTCCTTCTACAACCAGGGGTGCCCCCACTGCCCGGTCAACCAGCCGCCTACACTGCCGGCCGGCCAGACGTATCGCTGGGCGGCCAGGCCGCCGTACGCCGCCGCCTATGCCACCAACGGTGGGCACTACGGCTCGCCGGGGCTGTTCGGCACCCAGGTGGCGCGCGTGCAGCAGACCTTCCCGTCGACGGCGGCGACCAACCCGGTCTGGCAGCAGCGGCTGGCGGGCACGGTCTGGGCCAACTACCAGCTCATCGGCAGCCAATGGCTCACCATCGAGACCCGTGAGGGGGTGCCGGTGCAGGAGTCGAACACGGTGCTGGAGACCTACGTCCAGAGCAGCCCCAAGTTCAGCTCCTGCATCAACTGCCACACCGACGCCAGGACCTGGACCAAGCAGCCCGCGGACTTCAGCTTCCTGCTGAACCCCTGGGGCAATCCCCCCGCGACCGGCGTCCGCGCTCCGAAGCCCGCGCACTGACGCGAACCTCCGGGGAGAGGCTCAGAAACCTTTCCCCACCCTTCCTTCTCAGGCTCCGCGGGAACCTTTCCCCTCCCGCCGCGTTATGTGGATCTGAAGTTGCGGATCTGAAGACGCGAGCCAGCCATGAGCCAACCGATGATCCTGGAGCCCCCGAGCGACGCCGAGCTGATGGCCCTGGTGCAGGAGGGGGACCGTGAGGCCTTCGCCGAGCTGGTCGATCGCCATCAGGACGCCGTGGTGGGCTATCTCGCGCGGCTGACGGCCGACCGCGACCGTGCCGAGGACTACGCGCAGGAGACCTTCCTGCGCCTCTTCCGCGCCGCCGGCGAGTACGTCGAGCAGGGGTACCTCCGCGCCTTCCTGTTCCGGATCGCCACCAACCTGGTGCGCTCGGAGGAGCGGCGGGCGCAGCGGCTTCGGCTGCTGATGCCCTTCCTCCCCCGCGAGCCGCACGCCGAGCCGGCGGCCGCCTCCGGGCTGCTCCGCAGCGAGCTCCACCGCGCGGTCGCCGCCGCCCTGGCCAAGCTGTCCCTACGCTACCGGGTGCCGCTGGTGCTCCACGAGATCGAGGGGTGGACCTACGTGGACATCGCCCAGGAATTGGGATGCCGGGAAGGCACCGTGAAATCGCGCGTCCACCGTGGACGCCAGCAACTGAAAAAAAGGCTCGAGCCCTACTGGAACGGAGACGCATCATGGAAGACCACCGGCTAAGAGACCTTTTGCGCGAACTGCCCCGCGAGCCGGCCCGACCGGGCTTCACCGCTCGCGTGATGAACCGTCTGAAGTCTCCGGACTTGCCTGCGCCGCGGCGCGTGCTGATTCCGCGGTTCGCATGGAGCGCGGCCCTCGCGATCCTCCTGGTGATCGCCACCGGCGTCCTGGTGAACGCCCGGCGGGAAGCGGCCGCCACGGCCCAGGCCCAGCAGCGGGCGCTGGCGGAGATCCGCGCCGAGCATGGGCGGCTGGAGCGGGAGGTGCGGGAGCTGTCGCAGCCTTCCGTCGTGTATCTGGGAGGCAATGAGGATGTCGATCTCGTTCTCGATCTCGGCAGGACCGGCGGGACGGAAGGCGCCAAACCCGCCGCCTACCATGGCGAGACGTTTTGAAAAGAAGAAAACCAGTTCCGTTTGATTCATAGGAGAAACGTCCGATGAGAAATCGAAAGCTTTTCCGCGCCGCGGCCTGGGGTCTCGTCCTCGGCCTCGGCATTCTGACCGGAGTGGCGCGCGCCGACGGCGACGGCGACGATCCCGGCAAGCAGGTGGTGAAGAAAAAGGTCGTGCTCGTCGACCGCGACGGCAAGCAGAAGGTCTGGGAGGGCGAAGGTCCGATGGTGCGCCGTGGCTATTTCGGCGTGGCCCTGACCGACCTCACTCCCGAGCTGCGCACGCACTTCGGAGTGCCCGAGGACGCCGGGGTGATGGTCGCCAAGGTGGAGCCCGGCAGTCCGGCGGAGAAGGCCGGCCTCAAGGTGGGCGACATCCTGACCCGTCTCGACGGCCACGCCATCAAATCCTCCTGGGCGGTGACGGCGAAGGCGCGCGGCCTCGAGGACGGCCAGCAGATCCCCTTCGAGGTCTGGCGCAACGGCAAGGCGATGACCGTGACTGTCAGCGTGATCCTCAAGGAGCGGCCGGAGCTCGACATGGGACCCCTCTTCCTCAAGAGCGATGACGGCCAAGCCTTCAATTTCCAGATCGATCCGGACGAATTCAAGGGCTTCAAGGAAAAGGCGTTCGCCGACGGCTGGGGCCAGAAGGACGTCCAGATCCGCCGGCCCGGCTCGCCCCGGGAGGCCGATCTGGAGAAGCAGCTCAAGGACCTGGAAAAGCGGATCGACGACCTGGAGAAGCAGCTCAAGAAGCAGAAGGGGTGAGCGGCTCAGCCCCTCCTTGCCCAGCCCTCTCTCACAGAGAGGGGCTGGAAGCGCCTCGCGTCCGCTTCCGGGCCGGTCGATCCCCGGGCTGGTCCCGACGGTCCCGCTTCGGGGACCGGCGGGACCACGCGAGATCTCCGTAGGTCCCCGGCCTGGGCCAGCCGGCCACCTTCGGGGACCGTCGGGACCAGACGAGGTCTCGTAAGTCCCCCGCCGGGGACCGCCGGACCCAGCCCCGGGATCGCCCGTACCGGAAGCGGGCTCGACGGGCCCAGAAAGGGGCCCAAAGACCTCCCCCACAGACGCACCGGCGGAATCCATCCGTTCAAACACAGAAAAAGGTGGTTCCACGGGCCCACCCCGAGGCCCACCAGCTGGAGCTGTTCGCAAGAGCCCCGAGGATCCGGGGCGACGGGTGAAATGCTTTGACCTTCCCGGTCATACCGAATGGAAGCAATGAAGGTGATGGCATCGGGCGACCTGTATGGATCACGGAGACTGTGTATGAGTGCTTGCCCTCGTTGGGGTTGGAATGCCTTGCTTCTCCTTCTTCTGGGACTTCTGCCTCTCCAGGCGGAACGACCGCCGGCCCGGGCTGCCGATGCTCTTTGGGTGGCGGAGGCGGAAGGCGTGCTGCGAGTCGAGGAGGGGTCGGGCCGTGTGGTTCTGGAAGCCGATGCGGGCGAGGATGTGCGCGCCGTGGCGCTCGATGCGACGCGGCGGATCCTCTGGACCTTTTCTCCGGGAACGTTGCGGTCGTTCGGTGGCGACGGGGAGGAGCTGGCGGCGGTGCCGGTCACCGTTCCCATGGGCCGCGCTCTCCTCGCGGTCGATCCCGTGGACGGCTCGGTCGCCCTCGCGGCCGGCCGGGGGCTCTGGCGCTTCGACGCCGCCGGCACGCCGCTCGGCGCAACCGCCCTCGATGGCCGGCTGCGCGGCCTGGCCTTCGACGCGAGGCAACACCGCCTGTGGGTGGCGACCACCTCCTCGCTGCAGGCCTTCAACGCCGGAATGCAGCCGGCCTCCCGGCTGGCGATGAGCCGGGAGGCGCCGCTCGCCGGCCTCGCCGTCGCCGCGGAAACCGGCATGGTCTGGACGGTGGGCGGCGGCCATCTGTGGAAGCTGGGGCCGGACGGCCGCCTCCTTATGGATCTGAAGATGCCGGAGCTCGCCACCGTCGCCGGCGATGGCCGCGGCGGCGCCTGGGCGGCGAGCTCCCGGGATCTCTTCCATCTCTCTGCCGCCGGCCGGGTGACGGCCCATCTACAACCGTTCGCCGGCGCGGGCGCGATCG
>DATBAW010000411.1:0-1501 GCA_036271335.1 Thermoanaerobaculia bacterium | reverse complement strand
TGACCGGGTTTGTGGGAAGCGTGTGAGACCCGCGTCCTCGCTCTCGATCCAAGGAATTCAGTAATTCACGGCTGCGCTGGAGATTCCGGCGGCGTCCGATTTTTTAGCTGGCGATGCTTTGAGGAGACGAAGGATGAAGCTTTCATCGATAGTCGCAGTGGGGATGGTCGGCGCCATGGTGGCGGGGTGCAAGGGCAAGGAGGCCGAGAAGGCTCCGCCTCCGCCGCCGGCGGCCGTGGTGGTCACGCCGGTGGTTCAGCGGGACGTGCCGGTCACCCAGGAATGGATCGGCACGACGGCGGGCAACATCAACGCCGAGATCCGGCCGCGTGCCGACGGCTATCTTCTGCGGCGGGTGTACACGGAAGGGAGCTTCGTGCACCAGGGGGACGTGATGTTCGAGATCGATCCCCGGCAGGTCCAGGCGCAGCTCCAGCAGGCGCAGGGTGATCTGGCCCAGGCGCAGGCGCTGTACTCCAAGGCCGAGCAAGACGTGAACCGCTTCCGCCCGCTCGCCGCGCAGAAGGCCGTCAGCCAGCAGGAGCTGGACAACGCCCTCTCCGCCGCGGCCGCGGCCAAGGCGGTGGTGGATGCCCATGAGGCGTCCGTGCACCAGGCGCGGCTCAACCTCGGCTGGGCGCGCGTCACCGCGCCGATCAGCGGCATCGCCGGCGCCTCGCAGGCGCAGGTGGGCGACCTGGTGAGCCCCACGAGCATCCTCGCCGTGGTCTCGCAGTGCGATCCGATCCGCGTCAGCTATCAGGTCAGCGAGCAGGAGTACATGAAGGCCGAGCAGAAGCGCCGGCAGGCCCCCGCCGGAGCGGCGGACGATCTCGACCTGGTCCTCACCGACGGCTCGGTGTTCCCCCACAAGGGGCACGTGCTGTTCGCGGATCGCGACGTGAACGTGAAGACCGGCACCATCAACACGGTCGCCGTCTTCCCCAATCCGGGGAACCTGCTGCGCCCGGGGCAGTTCGCCAAGATCCGCGGCATCACCGACGTCAAGAAGGCGGCGCTGCTGGTGCCCCAGCGTGCCGTCAACGAGCTGCAGGGCGGTTTCCAGGTGGCGGTGGTGGGGAGCGACAACAAGGCCGAGCTGAGGCCGGTGGTGCCCGGCGTGCGGCTGGGGACCCTCTGGCAGATCGACTCCGGCCTCAAGCCCGGCGAGCAGGTGGTGGTGGAAGGGTTCTCGCGCGTGAAGGCGGGGGCGACCGTGAAGCCCGAGCAGGCTCCCGCGGAGCAGGCGGCGGCCGAGCCCTCGACGTCCGCCGCGGCGCCGGGAGGAAAGTGACGCCATGGCTCGTTTTTTCATCGACCGGCCGATCGTCGCGATCGTCATCTCGATCCTGATCGTCCTCCTCGGCGGAGTGGCGATGATCGGGCTGCCGATCGCGCAGTATCCGGACATCGTGCCGCCCCTGATCCAGATCCAGAGCACCTACCCCGGCGCCGACGCGCTCACCGTGGAGCAGTCGGTGGCGGCGCCGCTCGAGCAGCA
>DATBAW010000410.1:0-7801 GCA_036271335.1 Thermoanaerobaculia bacterium | reverse complement strand
TCTCCCAGCCTCCCCCCCTTCCCAACGGGAGAGAGGGGAGAAAGGCAAGAAGAGGATGCAGTAGGTTTTCTTCCTCTAACCACTCCCTCTTCTCCCGTCGGGAAGGGGGGGAGGCTGGGAGAAGAGGGTCGGGGTGATGAGGGGGTGCGGCGGCGGAGCCGTCGCGCTACCATCCTCTCCGTGAACGACCTCCCCCGCGTCCTGCTCGCCCATCTCTTCGCGCGCCAGGAGGAGATGGGCGCCCTGCTGCGCGACCTCGCCAGCCTCGAATCGCCCAGCCTCGATCCCGCCACCCAGGAGCCCCTGTTCGCCCGCCTTGCCGCCGAGCTCGCGGCGTCCGGGATGCGCTCGCGGCGGCTGCCGGGGCGGACGTCGGGCGGGCAGCTCTGGGCGGTGCGCCGGCAGCGGCGGCGGAATCCCTCGGGTCGGACTCCGGCGCAGCTCCTGCTCGGCCATTGCGACACCGTCTGGCCGGTGGGGACGCTGGCGGCGATGCCGGTCGAGGTCCGCGGCGGCCGCCTCTCCGGCCCCGGCGTCTACGACATGAAGGCCGGGCTGGTGCAGGGGATCTTCGCGCTGCGCGCCCTCCACGACCTCGGCCTCGACCCGGAGGTCGAGCCGGCCTTCTTCATCAATTCCGACGAGGAGACCGGCAGCGTCGAGTCGCTCCCGCGCATCGAGCGGCTGGCGCGCCGGATGGAGCGGGTCTTCGTGCTGGAGCCCTCCCTGGGCCACGAAGGCGCCCTCAAGACGCGGCGCAAGGGCTCGCTCCGGTTCACCGTCAGGACCTTCGGCAAGGCGGCGCACTCCGGGCTCGATCCCGAGAAGGGGGCGAGCGCCATCCGTGAGCTGGCGCGGGTCATCGACCGGCTCTACGCCCTGGCCGATCCGGAGCGGGGGGTGACCGTCAACGTCGGGGTGATCGCCGGCGGCCTGCGGGCCAACGTCGTCGCCCCCGAGGCGCGGGCCGAGCTCGACATCCGGGTGCTCGCGGCGGCGGACGCCGAACGGATCGAGCGCGAGGTCCTGGCGCTGACGGCCGAGACGCCGGGGACGCGGATCTTGGTGGAAGGGGGGATCGACCGGCCGCCGCTCGAGCCGACCGCCGGCAACCGCGCCCTCTTCGCGGCGGCCCAGCGGCGGGCGGAGGAGCTGGGGATCACCCTCGGCGAGGGGACGGCCGGCGGCGCCTCCGACGGCAGTCTGACCAGCCGGATCACGCCGACGCTGGACGGCCTGGGAGCGGTGGGCGACGGCGCCCACGCCGCGCACGAGCACGTGATCCTCGACCGGCTCCCCGAACGGGCGGCATTGTTGGCATCACTGTTGCTGGAGCCGATGACGCCCTCCCCGGGGTAAGATCGAGGGGTTGCTCGAAGAATGCGACCTCAGGGGGGGCGCCGCTCAGGGTAAGGGGGTTCTCCGATGTCGTCGTACCGCAGGTCCGCCGCTGGTCTGGCCGCCGCCGCGCTGCTTCCTCTCCTCGCCGTTTCCGCCGCCGCGTCTCCGAAACCACCCGTCAAACCGGTCGTCAAGGCCACTTCGACGGTGTTGACGCGCGCCGACGTCCGTCAGGCCGAGCAGCGGCTGGCCGATCTCGGCTACTGGACGGGCCCGGTCGACGGCATCTGGGATGACGTCTCGCGCCACGCGCTGATCGCCTTCCAGAAGGTCCGGCACGCCAAGGTCACCGGCAAGCTCACCCGGGCGGAGCTCAACGCCCTCGCCGTCGCGGCGCCCCCGCGCCCCCGCGAGATCGGGCAGCACATCGAGGTCGATCTCGCCCGCCAGGTGCTCTTCCTGGTCGACGCCGAGGGGAAGGTGGGGAACATCCTGCCGATCTCCTCCGGCAGCGGCAAGACCTTCCACGAGAAGGGGTACCCCGAGACTCACGCCGTCACCCCCTGCGGCCACCTGGAGGTGTTCGCCAAGGCCTCCGGCTGGAAGACCAGCCCGCTCGGCCAGATGTACAACCCGCTGTACATCGTCGGCGGCATCGCCATCCACGGCAGCCTCGACGTGCCGGCCTACCCGGCGAGCCATGGCTGCATCCGCGTCCCGATGTTCGCCTCGCAGCGCCTGCCGTACATGGTGCCGAAGGGGACGCCGGTCTACGTCTACGGCTGCAAGGAGGACGTGCCGGTCAACGCGCTCGCGGCGGCTCCGCCGGTCGCCACGTCGACGGTCGCGGCGGGCGATCAGCCCTGAGTCATCGGGGAGCCCAGGAACCGAAAGCCTTCCGGCCCCGTCCAATCCTGACAGAGAGGCGCCTCTCAACTCCTTCGTCCCGGATCGCCGGGGCGAAGGGCCGATCAACCCCTGATCCGGTGGGAGGTGAGCCATGTCTCCACAATCGAAGCTCTCTAGCGGCGCCATCCGCAGCGACATCAACGTCACACCGCTCGTCGACGTCTGCCTGGTCCTCCTGATCATCTTCATGGTGGTCACGCCGATGATCCAGGCCGGGGTCAAGGTCGACCTGCCCAAGACCGCCAAGGCCTCGTCGATGCCGGGAGAGCAGAACGACCTCAACGTCACCATCCAGCAGGACGGCAGCCTCTGGGTCCGCGGCACCCGGACGGCCGATGCCGATCTCCACAACGTCCTCGCCGCGATCCACCAGGCCGAGCCGGACCGCGACGTGATCGTCCGCGGCGACCGCCGTCTCCAATATGAGAAGGTCTCCGAGGTGCTGACCACCCTCGGCGACGTCGGCTTTGCGCGGATCGGGCTGGTGACGGAACGGAAGCCGGCGGGGTAGAGGCCGCTTGCAAAAAAACGGGAGGAGGATCGCCCTGGAGGGGCGGGCTTTGATCAGCCTGGGGTTTCAACCCCAGGCGGCGATCCGCCGTCACCCTGGAAATGGTGGATTTGTAGGGGCGGCCACATAGGGCCGCCCCTACGAAAAACGCATCACCTCTGTATTGACAGAGTACCAGGTCCTGTCTTGGTGTCTTCCTGACCCCCGATCCGGGAGGGAACTCGGCTGCCGCCTGGGGTTGAAACCCCAGGCTGATCAAAGCCCGCCCCTCCAGGGCGGTCCCCCGCCCGCGAGATCGCAGGACAGATGTGCCGCATAGTTGGATCGTTGCGCCGGATTGCTACGCAATAATGCCTCTAAATTGAGCAATTATGCCGCATCATTGCATAGCTACGCGGTATAATTGGACAGTCATCTCGGGTAGTTGCGTAGCTATGCCTCGCAGTTGGACGGCTGAGACCGGCAATTGGGCAACTGAGCTCCATAGCCGGCTGGTTGCGGGGCGCAGTTGGACGAGGATGCGGCATCGTTACACCGCTGCGGGCCGTGTCGGTATCGATTGGCGTAGCCGTTGCAGAGTCTGAAGGGGATGGGAATCGAAAAAGCCTGGGACCAGCTCATCGCCAAGGTGCTGGGGTGGGCGCACGACTTCATCCTGCTGCTCCCCAACCTCGCGGTGGCGGTGGTGGTGGTGGTCGGCTTCTGGCTGCTCGCCAAGCTGGCGCGCGACCTCCTGCACCGCCTGCTGCGCAGGATCTCCCACAGCGAGCAGGTCAACCGCCTCCTCGGCCAGACGGTGTTTCTGGGCTTCATGGTCGCTGGCCTGTTCGTGGCGCTGGGCATCGTCGGGCTGCAGAAGACGGTGGCCTCGCTGCTCGCCGGCGCCGGCATCCTCGGCCTGGCGCTCGGCTTCGCCTTCCAGGACATCGCGGCCAACTTCATGGCCGGCATCTACCTCTCGATCGAGCGCCCGTTCCGCGCCGGCAACTTGATCCAGACCAAGGAGATCCAGGGCATCGTCAACCGGGTCCATCTGCGCTGGACGGAAATCCACATCCCGCAGGGGCAGGTCGTGATGGTCCCCAACAAGCAGGTGTTCGAAAATCCGATCACCAACTTCACCGCCCCCGGCGAGCGGCGGGTCGATCTCAAGGCCGGAGTGTCCTACAGCGACGACCTCGACAAGGTGAGGCGCGTGGCCGTCGAGGCGATCGGAGCGGTCTCGACGCGCAAGCCGGACAAGGAGGTCGAGCTCTTCTTCCAGGAGTTCGGGGACAGCTCGATCAATTTCGTCGTCCGCTTCTGGATCGCCTTCACCTCGAAGCAGTCCGACTACCTGCGCGCGCAGAGCGAGGCGATCGAGCGGCTCAAGAAGGCGTTCGACGAGAACGGCATCACGCTGCCGTTCCCCACCCAGACGCTCGACCTTCCTCCGGGTACCTTCGCCGCCCGGCCCACCCCGCCCCCGTAATTTCCCCCTCCCTCGGGCGTAGAGACGGTGAACGAGAGGAGATCCGTCATGCAGCTCAAGATCGAGGGAGTGGGAAAGCGCTACGCGGGGGACTTCTGGGGCCTGCGCGATTTCAGTCTGACGCTGGAGCCGGGCGTGCTCGGCTTGCTCGGTCCCAACGGCGCCGGCAAGTCGACGCTGATGCGGATCCTCGCCACGATCACCCGGCCGACCGAGGGGCGGGTGCTCTGGGACGGCGTCGACGCCGTCCGCTCGCCCGATGGACTGCGCGCCGTGCTCGGCTATCTGCCCCAGGATTTCGGGGTCTATCCCCATCTGAACGCCGTCGAGTTCCTGGAGTACATGGCAGCGGTCAAGGGGCTCGACGGCCGGGCCGCCCGGGCGCGGATCGAGGAGCTGCTGGTCCTGGTCAATCTGACCGAGGCGCGGAAGCGGCCGCTCGGCGGCTTCTCGGGGGGGATGCGGCAGCGGATCGGCATCGCGCAGGCGTTGCTGAACGATCCTCAGCTGCTGATCGTGGACGAGCCGACCGTCGGTCTCGACCCGGAGGAGCGCGTGCGTTTCCGCAACCTCCTCTCCGACCTCGGCGGCGAGCGCATCGTCATCCTCTCCACCCACATCGTCTCGGACGTCGAGGCCACGGCGAGCGGCATCGCCCTGATCGACGGCGGCCGCCTGCTCGCCCACGTCGAGCCCGAGGAGCTGCTGCGCCGCGTCGAGGGACGGGCCTGGGAGTGGACGATCCCGAGCGCCGAGCTGCCGGCGGCGCGCGAGCGCTGGAACATCAGCGGCACCGTCCGCCGCGCCGACGGCGTCCACGTGCGGGTGGTCTCGGAGCTCCCGCCGGCCGCGAACGCCGTGCCGGTCCCCCCGACTCTCGAGGATGCCTACCTCGCCATGCTCGAAGGCGAGCGGGCGGCGAAGGTGGCGGCGTGAGCACGATGAGGAGGGCGGTGAGGAAGGCGAGCCCGGGCCGCGTCCTCTGGCACCTGACGCGTGCCGACTTCCTCGAGCGGGTGCGGCGCCAGAGCTTCCTGGTCACTCTGGGGCTCGCGGTCTACCTGGGGTACGTCGTCGCCGCCGGGCAGATGAAGCTCTGGATCGGCGACACGCGGGGGATCTACAACTCGGCCTGGGTGGGCATCCTGATGGCCCTGACGGCCAACCTCTTCCTCTCGCTCGCCGGCTTCTACGTGGTCAAGAACGCCGTCGAGCGCGACCGCCGGACGGGAGTGGGGGAGATCCTCGCCACCACGCCGATGTCGAAGCCGCTCTACGCGCTGGGCAAGACGGCGAGCAACCTCGCGGTGCTGCTGGCGATGGTGGCGGTGCTCGCCGCGATGGGACCGGTCGCGCAGTGGGTGGCGGGGGAGGAGAACCGGATCGGGCTCTGGGGCCTGCTCTCGCCGTTCCTCTTCTTGACCCTGCCGACGATGGCGCTGGTGGCGGCCTGCGCCGTCCTGTTCGAGATGCTGCCCGTCCTGCGCGGGGGAGCCGGCAACGTGGTCTGGTTCTTCGCCTGGATCGGCCTGATGCCCGCCGCCGTCGACGTTCCGGGCTTCCCGGACCCCTTCGGCCTCGGCGCCGTCACCACCCAGCTCTACGCGGAGATGAACCAGCGGTTCGGCAACCTCAAACGGAGCTTCATCTTCGGCGGCACCCCCGACGGCGGAACGTTGCGGACGATCGTCTGGCACGGCATGCACTGGACTTCGCGGGTGGTGCTGGGGCAGCTCGTCTGGCTCGCCGCCGCGGTGGGCGTGGCCCTGCTCGCGGCGCTCTTCTTCGACCGCTTCGATCCTTCCCGCCGACGGGTCCGTTCGCGCAAGGTTCGGAAGGGGGCTCCGGAGGATGTGAGCGCGATGGCTGAGCTGCCGGTCCCCGTCCGTCTCCATCCGCTGCCGGCGGGAGCCCGCCGCTTCCATTTCCTGAGTCTCCTGCGGGCCGAGACCCGTCTGCTGATCCAGGGGCAGCCCTGGTGGTGGTGGATGGTGGCGCTCGGACTGCTGATCGCGGGGCTGGCGGCGCCGATCCACGCGGTCCGCCAGGGGATTCTGCCCGTGGCCTGGATCTGGCCGCTGCTCCTCTGGTCGAGCCTGGGCAACCGGGAGGCCCGCTACGGCACGACCGGGCTGGTCTTCTCGGCCGCGCACCCCGTGGGACGGCAGCTCCCGGCGGCTTGGGGCGCCGGGGTGCTGCTGGCGCTGGCGACCGGCGGCGGGGCCGGTTTGCGGCTCGTCCTGGCGGGCGATTGGCCGACGGCGGGAGCCTGGGCGATCGGCGCCCTGTTCATCCCCACGCTGGCGCTGGCGCTCGGCGTCTGGAGCGGCACCGGCAAGCTTTTCGAGGTGGCTTACCTGCTCCTCTGGTACCTGGGTCCGATGCAGCACGTGCCGGGATTGGACTTCCTGGGCACCTTGCCGGCCGCGGTGAAGTCGGGGACGCCGGTGATCTTCCTGGCGGCGACCGGGCTGCTCGGGCTGGCGGCGGTGGCGGGACGGAAGCGGCAGCTTCAGCGGGGGTGAGGGATCAACGATCGCCGCGCAGATGGGCCATCTCAGCGCGCAGCCGGTCCAGCTCAGCCCGCACCTCTTCGTTGCTGAGGATGGGCTTGCCCGTAGCCGTGTCGAGCAGCCGTATCCCTCTGGTTTCAAGCCGGAATGTGGCCCCGGTGGCGCGGCTGAGAATCGCGCCGTCGATCCCGGCCGGCAGCGGCTGATACCGGCCGTTCACCAGCCGGAATCCCTGCAAAGCGGGGCGCAGATAGTCCTGAAGGGGATCGTAAAGGAAGTACTCCTCGACTCCGAGGCCCTCGTAGAGGGATTTCTTCCGGGAGACGTCCTCGTTCCGGGTGCTGTCCGAGGTGACCTCGACGATCAGGGTGGGAGGGCGCCCCTCCTCCCAGAGCTTGTAGATCCGCCGCTGTCCCCGCGGCACTCCGAGGGTCACGAAGACGTCGGGAACGACGAACTGCCGGGGGTTCCCCTCGACGTAGTAGAGGAGCATGTCCGCTCCCACATAAACTTCCGGCACCTCGCGAAGGTGCTCGTTGAGCGCTTCGAGGAGATAGATGATCTCCCGGATGTGGATCTCGGTTTCGCCCATGGGCTTACCGTCGGATTCCGGGTAGTGGACATCTCGCCGCAAGGGAATCGCGTTCATCGGAGTCTTCCCTCCTCCAACGGTCGCGGGATCAGATCACGAGGACTCGTTGGAGCGCAATGCTGACGAGTCTACCACGCGGGCGGGACCCGGCCTCGGGTAGGCTATGGCCCATGGTCGAGAACCTCTGGAACGACGAAGAAGCCGCTTCTTACCCTGGCGACCTCGGAGCCCGCGTCTACACTTCGCGGCTGCTGGGGCGCGACAAGAGCCTGGTGCTGCATGGCGGCGGCAACACGTCGGTCAAGATCCGCGAGACGAACCGCTTCGGGGAGGCCGAGGAGATCCTCTACGTCAAGGGGAGCGGCTGGGACCTGGAGACGATCGCGGCCGCGGGATTCTCGCCGGTGCGCCTGGCTCCGGCGGCGCGGCTGGCGACGCTCTCCCGCCTTTCCGATCCCGAGATG
>DATBAW010000409.1:0-7733 GCA_036271335.1 Thermoanaerobaculia bacterium | reverse complement strand
CTACATAGCAGAAATCGCGCTCCGTGGTTTTCGTCACTAAATTCGCCGACAAGAGGGCCGCTCTCCTAGAATCAGTAACTTAGAGGAGCAATGCCCCCGAATTACGCCCTCTTGGGGGGAGTGCCGTGGAAGTTGGGTTAGAGCCGGCGGGACGCCGGCGGTCCCAGGGAGGTGCCTCTCCGGCTCTGGGTAGTGGAGAAAGGGGGCGTTACCTCAGCGCCGCCGTCAGCTCCCCCGCCCCCGCCACGCGCAGATCCGCCTTCACCTCGCCCAGCTTCGGTGGCCGGGGAAACCCCCATTCCACCAGCGCGAAGCCACAGCCGGCGTTGTGGGCGGTCTCGGCGTCGATCCAGGTGTCCCCCACCAGCATCAGGCGGTCGAGTGGGACGCCGAGCCGATCGGCCAGGAGATGGAGGCCCGCCGGATCGGGCTTGCGGGTGGGGAGGCTGTCGCCGCCCACGATCTCGGCGAAAAAGCGGCTGAGGCCAAGGGCGCCGAGGATGCGGCGGGAGAGCGACTCTCCCTTGTTGCTCAGCAGGGCGAGCGGATAGTGCGGAGCCAGAGCCTCGAGCATTTCGACGATCCCCGGGTAGGTCACTGTCTCGTCCAGGCAGACCTCGCCGTAGTAGCCGAGGTAGCGGACGAGCGCCTGGTCGACCTGCTCGGGCGAGAACCCGGAACCGAGCGCGCGCTCGACCAACAGGCGCGCGCCCTCCCCCACCATCGTTACCACTTCCGCCAGCGGGATGGCAGGGAGCTCAAGCTCGGCCCGCATCCGGTTGATGGCGGTGGTGATGTCGCGGCGGGAGTCGATCAGGGTGCCGTCGAGATCGAAGACGAGGGCGGCGGGGCGCTCCATTGCCGGCTCAAGCGCTCAGAATCTCGGCCTTGACATGGCTCTTCAGCACGCCGGCCTCGAAGCCGCGGTCGAGCAGGAGCTGCACGGCGCGGCGGCCGGCCTCGCCGTAGTCGCGGGTCCAGTCGTTGACGTACATGCCGACGAAGCGGTCCGAGCGCTCCGGATCGTCCTCCAGGCCACGGGCATAGCGCGTGGCGTAGCCGAGCGCCTCCTGGCGGTGATCGAGAGCGTAGTTGATGCTCTGGCTGAGCAGCCGGCAGAGGCGGAGCTTGAGGTCTTCGTCGAGGTCCCGCTTGATGCCGTTGCCGCCGAGGGGGAGCGGCAGGCCGGTGTCCCCCTTCCACCACTCGCCGAGGTCCACGACCTTCTTCAGCCCCATGTCGGCGTAGGTGAGCTGCCCCTCGTGGATCACCACCCCGGCGTCCGCCTCGCCATCCTTGACGACGTCGAGGATGCGGTCGAAGGGGACGATATGGGGAGTCACGTCCGGCTGCCAGAGACGCAGGGCGAGGTGGGCGGTGGTCAGCTCGCCGGGGATGGCGACCTTGAGACCGGGGAGATCGGCGCGGCCGAGCGGCTCGCGGGCGACGACGATCGGCCCGTAGCCGTCGCCGAAGCTGGCGCCCGAGGGCATGATCTGGTAGCGGTCGGCGAGATGGGCGTAGCCGTGGAAGGAGAGGGCGGTGATCTCGTAGGTGCCCTGGAAGGCGGCCTGGTTCAGGCTCTCGATGTCCTGCAGGACGTGGCTGATCTCGAGCCCCTCGGTATCCAGCAGCCCCTGGGTGAGGGCGTAGAACATGAAGGCATCGTCCGAGTCCGGGCTGTGGGCGATGCGGATGGTGGTCGTCGTGGTGTCAGTCATGGCCCCGGGAGGGTATCAGAATCCGGACAGCAACGCCCCCGGGCGAGGGCGGCGGCGATCCACCGGCAGGCGGGCAGATGCGGGCAACTCTATTGCTGTCAGCCTTTGGAGATCATGGCACGGGGATTGAATTAAACTTGGGGCAAGGGCGGCGGATAGACTGGGCCGCCCCATCAACCAGGAGGAGGTACCACCATGAAGACCACGATCAAACGGCGAATCGCGAAAGTCGTCGCGCCGTTGTTGCTGCTGGCCGCCGGCCTGAGCTCGTCGGCCTGCATCATCGCTCCCTACCACCACCATCACTACCACGAATACCGTTACCGGTGATCCGGGGCGGAGGCCCGGGGGCGCGACGCTCCCGGGCCTGTCCGGTTTTCGTACCGGGCGCTACTCGTACTGTATGAACCCCGGCGCCATGATGCCGTCGGGATCGAACTTCCTCTTGGCCTCCAGGATCATCGGCCAGCGGTCGCCGAAGTGCTGGGCCCACTTCTCCACCGTGTCGAAGGTGATGAAGCCGGAGAGGTAGCGCTTGCCGCCGTAGACGATCGACAGCTCGCTCACCATGTCGAGCTGGGCGAGGGCGCGGTCGAGGAACTTGAACGGCACGCCCGGCAGAATCCCCCAACCCATCACGTAGTCCCCTTCCGGATGCATGAAGAGAGGGGCTTCCGAGGTCTTGGTATAGGCCGGCCAGAGGAGGATGTGGCCGCCCGGTCCCAGCGCTTGGGGCGGCAGCTGGCCGAGCACCGCCTCGATGAACTCGGGGGCGTTCTCCCAGGGGAGCGTGGTCTCGGTCCAGGGGTGGGCCATGTCCCAGTAGCCGCTGCGGCGCCAGAGCTCGAATACCGGATCCATCCGGTTGGCGAACTCGTACTGGGAGAAGTCCTCGGTGTGCATGTGACGGTACGGCTTCAGCCCGGCGAGCACCGCCTGGTCGTCCGGCTCCTGGCCGGGATCGAACTCGACGGTGAGATGGAGCGGGAAGAACCAGGCGGCGAAGGTCTGCATCCCCTCGCCCAGCTCCATCCCCTCGCCGATCTTCTTGATCCCCTGGAGGCAGGGGGTGCACCAGGATTCGAGCGACGAGAAGGTCGGGTTCTCCGGGTTCATGACGGCCTTGGAGTCGGCCATCACGGCCGCCAGGTCGTCGTAGAGGAGGAAGTACTTGCGCACCACGCTCTTCGCCTTGCGCAGCCGGACCTTGGCGCGGGTGATGACGCCGAACTGGCCGAGGCCGCAGCGCACCACGTCGTAGAGGTCGCGGTTCTGCTCGCGCGAGCAGGTGACGATCTCGCCGGTGCCGGTGACCACCTGCAGCTCGACGGCGTTGTCCGCCTGGGTGCCGTAGCGGAAGCTCGCCACGCCGAGGCCGGCCATCGACAGGGTGCCGGAGATCTGCACGCCCAGGTTGTTGGTCAGCACGCGGGGGATCATCCCCTTGGCGAGCGTCGCGGTGACCAGGTCGCGCCAGACGACGCCGCAGTCGACGGTGGCCATCTCGCCCGCCTCGTCGATCTCGTGGATGGTGTTCATCACCGAGGTGTCGAGCACCACGCCCCCCTCGGAGGTGGTCTGGCCGCTCTGGGTGTGCGCCTGGCCGCGCGGAGCGACGGGGATCTTGTGCTCGCGGCAGAAGCGGATGACCTCGGCGACCTCCTCGGCGGAGGTGCAGCGCGCCACGGCGCCGGGCAGGCGGCTCACCGTGCGGCCAAAGTCGGAGCGGTAGAGGGCGCGGACCTCGTCGTCGAGCAGGATACGGTCGCCCAGGACCGCCTTGAGCTCGCGCAGAGCCTCGGCGACCTGGACGGTGGAATCGGCGATATGTACGGTCATCGGAGAATCTCCATGGAAAATCAGCCGGGCGGCGGCGGGGGCGGCGGCACGGCGGGATCGATATCCGGCGGCACCGGCGGATTCACCGGCACCTCCCGCTTGGGATCGTTCCTGCGCTCCCCCGGCCGCTCGGGCATCAGGTGCGATTTGTCTTCCTCGGCGCCGGCCATGCTGACGGGCAGGACCGTCTTGAACCGCCCCTTGATCCACCGCTCGATGCCGCCGTCCATCAGGACGATGCTCTCGAAGCCGCTGGCGGCCAGCTCGCTCGCCCCCTTCTCGGCACAATCGTCGGTCTCGCAGTAGAGCAGCAGGGTCTCCTCGCGGTAGGGCGTGATCTCGAGCAGCCGGTACGGCAGGCGCGCCAGAGGGATGTTGGTCGCCCGCTGGATGTGCCCGGTGGGACCGTCGAACTGCTGGGGGGTCCGCAGATCGAGGACCAGCATCCCGGGGCTGTCGCGGATCATTTCATAGGCGACCGCCGGCGACAGCCGGCGATAGGGGGGCCGCGGCTTGTCCATCCACCCGCGGACGTGGGCGCAGCCCCCTCCGGCGAGGGCGAGAATCAGCAGCAGGGTGGCCCAGGGGAGAGCGGACGTCTTCATTCAGGGCTGAAGTCTACACCTCTTCGCGGTCCACCTCGGAGACGCGAACCGCGGCTCTAGCTCTCCGCGGCGATCGCCGCCTGCACCGTCTCGTAGGTCGGGAACAGATCGTTCAGACGGGCGACCTGCAGCAGCTTGCGGATGCGCTCGGAGGGGTTGACCAGGATCAGCTCGCGCTTCGAGTTGCGGAAGCGCCCCAGATAGCCCACCAGCTCGCCGATGCCGGTCGAGTCGATGAAGTTGATCTTGGAGAAGTCGATCAGCACGTGGCCGCGGTCGTCCGAGAGGGTCCGCTCGAGGGTCTGGGCGAAGAACTGCGCGCTCTCCCCGAGCTTGATGACCCCCTCCACGTTGAGGAGGGTGAAGCCTTCCAGGTGCCGTTTCTCGACGATCATGGTTCTTGGTTCTTGGCCGTGCGGTGGCCTTGGATCTTACCACGCCCGGAGCGCCGGCTCACCTGTAGAATGAGTCGCGGGGAGAGCCGATGAAGATCCTGATCGCCGACCACCAGACGCTCTTCCGCGACAGCCTGCGCAGCCTGCTCGAAGCCCACGGCCTCGAGGTCCTCGGCGAGGCACGGAACGGCCGCGAGGCGGTCGACCTCGCCCTCCGCCTGAAGCCCGACGTCGTCCTCATGGACCTCGCGCTGCCGGAGATGGACGGCTTCGCCGCCACCCGGCTGATCGGCGCCCAGCGGCCGGAGGTCAAGGTGGTGATCCTCACCGAGCTCGACGACGACGCCAAGCTCTTCGCGGCGATCCGCGCCGGCGCTCAAGGGTATCTGCTCAAGGATCTCGAATCGGCGGAGTTCCTCCGGCTCCTCCACGGCGTCGACCGCGGCGAGCCGGCGCTCACGCCCGCCCTCGCCCGCAAGCTCCTCCAGGAGTTCGCCCGCCCCTCCCAGGTCCCGGCGCACCCGCCGGACCCCGACGCCCTGACCGACCGCGAGCGCGAGGTCCTGGCGCTGCTGGTCCACGGCGTCACCTCGAACCGCAGGCTCGCCGAGGAGCTCGGGGTGAGCGAGAACACCGTCAAGTTCCACGTCCGCAACATCCTCGACAAGCTCCACCTCCACAACCGCGCGCAGGTGGTGGGCTACGCCATCCGCCATCGCATGGTGGCGACGGTGCCGGAGTAGCCCGCCGCATGCCGCGCCGATCCAGGAAGCCGCAGGGACCCCTCGCCGGCGTCCGCGTCGTCGACGCCTCGCGCGTCCTCGCCGGCCCCTACCTCGCCATGCTGCTGGGAGACCTCGGCGCGGACGTGGTGAAGATCGAGAAGCCGGACGGCGGCGACCAGACCCGTGCCTGGGGCCCTCCCTGGGTCGGCGAGGGGGACGTCCAAGTCAGCGCCTATTTCGTGTCGGCGAACCGGAACAAGCGGTCGGCGGCGATCGATCTCAAGCGGCCGGAGGGGCGAGCGGCGTTCGCCCGGCTGCTCGCGCGGGCGGACATCCTGGTCGAGAACTTCCTCCCCGCCGAATGGCGCCGCCTCGGCTTCCGGAGCGGCACCTTCACCCGTGCCCACCCCCGCCTCGTGCAGTGCACGGTGACCAGCTACGGCACCGCCGGCCCCGACGCGGACCGCCCGGCCTACGACGTGGTCCTGCAGGCGGAGTCCGGCCTGATGTCGCTCACCGGCTTTCCGGACGGGGAATCGGCCGGCGAGCCGGTGCGGGTCGGGATCGCCGTCGTCGACGTCCTCTCCGCCCTCTATGGCCTCACCGCCGTGCTCGCCGCCCTGCGCCGCCGGGACGCCACCGGCCGGGGGAGCCGCGTCGAGGTCGCCATGGCGGATGCCGGCGCCTCCTTCCTCTCCTACGCCGCGCAGTCCTGGCTGGCCGACGGCCGGCAGCCCGCCCGCCTCGGCTCCGCCCATCCCAACCTGGCGCCCTATCAGGCCTTCCTGGCCGCCGACGGCTGGATCGTGGTCGGCGTCGGCAGCCAGGAGCTCTGGCGCCGCTTCTGCGCCGCGATCGCGCGCCCCGACCTCGCGGACGACCCCCGCTTCGCCAGCAGCGAGGGGCGGGTGCGGCACCGCGCCGACCTCGACCGCCTCCTGGGCGAGCTCTTCGCCACCCGCCCCGTCGCCCACTGGGAAGCCGCCCTGCGCGCCCATCGCGTCCCCGCCGGGCCGCCCGCGACAGTGGGCGAGGCGGTCGCGGCCGCGCGCCGCCGCGGGCAGGTGATGGACCTCCCCGCCGGCGCTTATGGAGTGCTCCCCACCGTCGCCGCCCCCTTCCTCTTCGACGGCCAACGCGCCATCCCGTCCGCGTCGGCGCCGGCGCTCGGCGAGCACACCGAGGCGGTCCTCCGCGAGGCCGGGATGAGCCACGAGGAGATCCGCAAGCTGTGACCGCCCGCGCCTTCGCCACCCTCGCCGTCGTCCTGCTCCTCGCGGCGTGCCGCACCACCACCGCCTCCGCCGTAGCGACCGCGGCCGGCCCGGTGGCGCTCCAGGACACCGACCGCATCCTGGTGCTCGCCCCCCATCCCGACGACGAAGTGCTGGGCGCGGGGGGAGTCCTGCGCGAGGCGGTGCGCCGGGGGCTGCCGGTCCGCGTGGTCTTCCTGACCCATGGCGACAGCAACGAGTGGTCGTTCCTCGCCTATCGCAAGCGCCCGGTGCTGACGCCCTCCGGCGCCCTGGCGATGGGCGCGGTCCGACACCAGGAGGCGCTGGAGGCGGCGAAGGTTCTCGGGGTTGCCGCGCAGGACCTCCGGTTCCTCGGCTATCCGGACTACGGAACGCTCGACATCTGGCGTTCCCACTGGGGATCGCAGGCGCCGGCCCGCGGCCGTCTCACCCGCGCCCGCGCCGTCCCATATTCCAACGCCTTCCGCCCTGGCGCCCCCTACAAAGGCGAAGCGATCCTCGCCGACCTCGAGACGATCCTGAAGGATTTCCGGCCGACGCAGATCTTCGTCTCGCATCCCGCCGATCACCACCCCGACCATGCGGCGCTCTACCTCTTCACCCGCGTGGCGCTCTGGGACGTCCAGGCGGAGGTCACGGCGGCGGTCCATCCGTACCTGGTCCACTATCCCGGCTGGCCGCGGGTCAGGGGATTTCGAGAGCAGGATGCGCTGGCGCCCCCTCCCGGCCTGCTCGCCGGCTTCCGCTGGCAGTCCCGCGAGCTCCCGCCGGACGACGTCGCCGTCAAGCGCAGAGCCCTGGCGGAGCACCGCACACAATACGGCTACAGCGCCTCGCGGCTGCTCCCGTTCGTCCGCCCCAACGAGCTGTTCGGGGATCTGATCGTCCCCACCCTGGCGGCGGCCGGAGACGGTGCCGCCGATCTCGCCGGCCTCAGCGTGCGTCGCGTGGGGGGCCAGCTGGAGATCGAGATGCAGCTCCGGCAGCCTCTGATCGAAAGCTCCATCGTCTCGCTCTCAGCCTGCGGCTACCGCCAGGACGTCCCCTTCGGGACGATGCCGAAGCTGGAGATCCGGGTCCAGCCCCACGCCTGGGCCGTCTACGACCAGGGCCGGACCCTGCCCCGCGCCGCGGCGTCGGCCGGCGTCCAGGACCGCAGGCTCACGGCGCGCATCCCCCTCGCCTCGCTGAA
>DATBAW010000408.1:0-41116 GCA_036271335.1 Thermoanaerobaculia bacterium | reverse complement strand
GCGAGGCCGAGCGCCCGTTCGACCTCGGCCGGGCGCCTCTGCTGCGCGCCCTGCTGTTCCGCCTCGGCGAGGGCGAGCATGCCCTCTTCCTCAACCAGCACCACGTCGTCACCGACGCCTGGTCCCTCGGCCTGCTGGTCGCCGAGCTCCTGGCGGCCGAAGCGGCGCTCCGCGCCGGCCGTCCCCCACTCCTGCCGCCGCTGCCGATCCAGTACGCCGACTTCGCGGCCTGGCAACGGGAGCAGTTGCAGGGCGAGACGCTCGAACGGAAGCTCGCCCCCTGGCGCCGGCGGCTGGCCGGAGCGCCGGCGGAGCTCCCCTTCCCCCCCGACCACCCCCACCGGCGAACGGACGACGCCGGAGGCCTCCTGCGGGTCGCCCTCCCCCCCGCGCCGACGGCGCGGCTCGCCGCCCTCGCCCGCGACTCCGGCGCCACCCTCTTCATGGCGCTCCTCGCCACCTTCCAGGCGCTGCTCTTCCGCCATGGCGGCCGGACCGACCTCGTGGTCGGCTCGCCGGTGTCCGGCCGGGGGAGAGTGGAGACCGAAGGGGTGATCGGCTGTTTCGTCAACACCCTGGCGCTACGGGTGCGGCTGGAGGGGGCCCTGAGCTTCCGCGAGCTGCTCGGCCGCGTCCGCGAGGTGGTGGTCGAGGCGTTCGCCGGCGACGACCTGCCGTTCGAAAAGCTGGTCGAGGAGATCTGCCCCGAGCGCCGGCTGCGCGAGAACCCCCTCTTCCAGGTGGCGTTCGGCTTCCTGCAACCGCCGGCGCGGGGAGCCGAAGGGTCGGGGGTCCACCTCGACCTGATCGAGATCCATTCCGGGACCTCCAAGTTCGACCTCAGCCTCAGCCTCACCGAGTCCCCCGCCGGCATCGCCGGCTTCTGGGAGTATGCCGCCGCCCGCTTCGACCCGGCGACCCTCTCCCGCCTCTCCCTGCACTGGCTGACCCTGCTCACCGACGCCGCGGAGCGCCCCGACGAGCCCCTCGCCGCCCTTGCCCTGCTCGGCGCGGCCGAGCGCCACCAGCTCGCCGTGGAGTGGAACGACACCCGCGCCGGCTACCCCCGGAAGGCCACGATCCCCGCCCTCTTCGCCGCCCAGGCCGCGTGCGACCCCGCCGCGCCGGCCCTGGTCTCGGCCACCGGCACGGTGACCTACGGCGAGCTGGCGGCGCGCTCCCGGCGGCTGGCGCGGCGGCTGCGCGACCGCGGGATCGGACCGGACGATCTCGTCGGCGTCTTCCTGGAGCGCGGCCCGGAGATGGTGACCGCCTGGCTCGCCGCTCTCGAAGCGGGGGGCGCCTACCTGCCGCTCGACCCCGACTACCCCGCCGAACGGCTCGCCTTCATGCTGGCGGACGGCCGGGTGCGCGTCCTGGTCACCCGCCGGGAGCTCGCCGCGCGCTTCCCGGCCGGCGGCGCGGCGGTCGTGCTGATCGAAGAGATGGAGGGTATCGCCGACGACGAGCCGGCGCCGGCGAACGGCGCCACCCCGGAAAGCCTCGCCTACGTGGTCTATACCTCGGGATCGACGGGCACTCCCAAGGGAGTCGCCGTGCCGCAGCGGGCGGTGGTCCGGCTGGTGCGCGACAGCGACTACGCGCGGCTGACCGCCGCCGACCGCATCGCCCAGGCTTCCAACGCTTCGTTCGACGCCGCCACCTTCGAGGTCTGGGGAGCGCTGCTCAACGGCGGCTGCCTGGTGGCCTTCGAGCGCGACGTCACCCTCTCGCCGGAGGACCTGGCGCGCGAGATCCGCCGGCGGGGGATCACCGCCCTCTTCCTTACCACCGCCCTGTTCAACCGGATCGCCAGCCTGGCGCCGGACGCGTTCGCCGGCGTCCGCCATCTGCTGTTCGGCGGCGAGGCGGTCGATCCGTCGCGGGTGGCGGAGGTGCTGGCGTCTGGGCCGCCGGAGCGGCTGCTGCACGTCTACGGCCCCACCGAGGGGGCCACCTTCACCACCTGGCAGCGGGTGCGCGCGGTGGCCCCCGGAGCCGGCACCATCCCGATCGGCCGCCCCCTCGCCAACACCACGGTGACCCTGCTCGACGCCGATCTGCGGCCGGTGCCGATCGGCGTCGCCGGCGAGCTCTACCTCGGTGGCGACGGTCTCGCCCGCGGCTACTTCGCCCGCCCCGACCTGACCGCCGAGCGCTTCGTTCCCCGTCCGCTCTCGCTGGGGGAAGACGATGCGCCGGGCGAACGCCTGTACCGCACCGGCGACCTCGCCCGCCTCCTCCCCGACGGCGCCGTCGAGTTCGTGGGCCGGGTGGACGCGCAGGTCAAGATCCGCGGCTTCCGCGTCGAGCCGGCCGAGGTGGAAGCCGCCCTTGCGGGCCATCCGGCGTTGGGAGAAGCCGCCGTGGCGCCCCGGCGGCAGGCGGGCGGCGACCTGGCTCTGGTCGCCTGGTTCGTTCCCCGGCGGACCCCCTCGCCGACCCCGCGCGAGCTGCGAGACTTCCTCGCAGCCCGCCTCCCCGAGCCGATGCTCCCCGCCGCATTCGTCGAGGTCGCCGCCCTGCCGCGCACTCCCAACGGCAAAGTCGACCGGGCCGCGCTTCCGGACCCCGAGGCCGCCACGGCCACGGCCGGCTGGGAGCCCCCGCGCACGGCGGTCGAGGAGGTGCTGGCCGGGCTCTGGGCGGACGTGCTGCGTATCGCGCCGCCGCGGCGGGTGGGGGCGCGCGACAACTTCTTCGACCTCGGCGGCCACTCGCTCACCGCCACCGCCATGACCTCGCTCGCCCGCTCCACCTTCCGCGTCGAGCTGCCGACACGGGCCCTGTTCGAGCGCCCCACCCTGGCCGAGCTGGCTGAGCACGTCGAGACGCTGCTCGCCGCCGGCCTTGGAGTGGAGCTGCCGCCGATCGCGCCGGAGCCCCGCGCGGGGGACCCGCCGCTCTCCTTCGCGCAGCAGCGGCTCTGGTTCCTCGACGAGCTGTCCGGGGGCGAGAGCCCGTTCTACAACATCGCCGCCCCCCTATCGCTCGCCGGCCGGCTCGACGTCCACGTCCTGGAGCGCGCCCTCGACGCCATCATGGGGCGCCACGAGTCGCTGCGCACCACCTTTCGCGGCGGCCCCGAGGGGAAGCCGGTCCAGGTGATCCACCCCCACCGCCCGTTCCGGGTTCCCGTCGCCGACCTCCGCTCGCTGCCGCCGGCGGCGCGCGTGGCGGAAGCCCTCCGGCAGGCGCATTCAGGAGTCGCGCGCCCCTTCTCGCTGACCCGCGGCCCGCTGTTCCGGGTGGAGCTGCTGCGGGTGGAGGACGAGCAGCACGTCCTGCTCCTCTCCATGCACCACATCGTCTCGGACGGCTGGTCGCTGGACGTGCTGGTCCGCGAGCTGGTGGCGCTCTACGTCGCCTTCGCGGCCGGCCATCCCTCGCCCCTCCCCGCGCTGCCGGTGCAGTACGCCGACTTCGCTCTCTGGCAGCGGCGGTGGCTCGGCGGCGCTCCGCTCGACGGCCAGCTCGCCTACTGGCGGCGGCAGCTGGCGGGGGCGCCGCCGGTCTTCGAGCTGGCGGCCGACCGCCCCCGCCCAGCGGTGCAGACCTACGACGGCGGCACCGTGAAGGTCCAGCTCCCCGCGTCCTTGGCGGAGCGGCTGCAAGGGCTCGCCCGCGCCCACCGGGTGACGCTGTTCATGGCGCTGCTGGCCGCCTTCGCCTCCCTGCTCGAACGCCATACGCGACGCCGCGACATCCTCCTCGGCACGCCGATCGCCAACCGCAACCGGGCCGAGACGGCGGGGCTGATCGGCTTCTTCGTCAACATGCTGGTGCTGCGCATCGACCTCTCCGGCGACCCCGGATTCGACCGCCTGTTGGCACGGGTGCGCGAGACGGCCCTCGGCGCCTACGCCCATCAGGACCTCCCCTTCGAGCGTCTGGTCGAGGAGCTGCAACCGGCGCGCGACCTCTCCCGCCCTCCCATCTTCCAAGTCTGCTTCGCGATGGCGAGCGTCCCCTGGCACGCCCTCGACCTCCCCGGCCTCACCCTCGGCTTCCTCGACGCCGGCGCCACCGTCGAGCTCTACGATCTGACGCTCCAGATCACCGACACCGGTCAGGGGCTGGACGTCCGCCTCTCCTACAACGCCGACCTCTTCGACGCGGCCACCATCGAGCGCCTCGGCGGCCACCTGGAGATCCTGCTGGACGCGCTCGCCGAGGACCCCCGCCGGGCCGCCGCCGAGGTCGAGATCCTCTCCGGCGAGGAGCGCCGCCAGCTCCTCGCCGACTGGAGCGGCGCCCGTCCGGCCCTGGCGCCCGCCGCCCTCGTCCACGCGCTGTTCGAGGCGCAGGCCCGGCTCCGTCCAGCCGCTCCAGCGCTGGTCTGGAAAGGAGGGGAGATCTCCTACGAGGAGCTCGACCGCCGGGCCAACCGCCTGGCGCATCATCTGCTGGCCCTGGGGCTGGAGCGCGAGGGGATCGTCGCTCTGCACCTGGAGGAGACCCTCGACTTCGCCGCCGCCGCCCTCGGCGTCTGGAAGGCCGGCGGCGCCTTCCTGCCGCTCGACCCGCGCTGGCCGCGCGAGCGCCTGACCTGGGCCCTGAAGGACAGCCAGGCTCAGGCGCTGGTGACGCGCGGCCAAGAAAAGGCCGACCAGAGACGTCAGGGACAACAGGGACAGCAGGGACAGGAAAACTTCCCTGATGTCCCTGCGGTCCCTGGCGTCCCTTCCGTCCCTGCCGTCATTGACCTGGACGCCGCCCGCGAGGCGATCGCCCGTGAGAGCTCGCAAGCCCCCGGCCGCGAGGTGGACCCGGGGCAGCTCGCCTACGTGATTTACACCTCGGGCTCGACCGGCGAGCCCAAGGGGGTCGAGGTCGGCCACCAGGCCTTCTCCCTCCACGCGCAAGAGATGGCACGGCTGGCGGCGATCGGTCCGGGAGACCGCCTGCTCCAGGCCTCCTCCTTCGCCGCCGACATGTCCCTGGAACAGGTCTTTCCGCCGCTGCTGGCGGGCGCCGCCGTGCTCCCCTGGCACCCGGAGGTCGCCGGCGTCCCCGAGTTGGTGCGCGACCTGCGGGGGAGCGGCGTGACCATGATCGACCTGCCGACCGCCCTCTGGCATCAGGCCGCCACCGAGTGGGCGCAGGGGCACTCCCGTCCGGACCTTCCGGCGCTCCGCTGGGCGTTCACCGGCGGCGAGGCGATCCCGCCGGACGCCCTGGCGCTCTGGCGGCGGACGCCGCTCGCCCACGTCCCCCTGATCAACGGCTACGGCCCTACCGAGGCGACGGTCACCACCGCGCTCTACATCGCCGCGCCGGACCAGCACGATCCGCGCGTCCTCTCCCGGCTGCCGATCGGCCGGCCGGTCGCCCCGCACGCCGTCTATCTGCTCGACGACCGCGGCGGCCTGGTCCCCCCGGGCGCGGTGGGCGAGCTCTGCGTCGGCGGACCGGCCCTCGCCCGCGGCTACCTGGGGCGCCCGGAGGCTACTGCCGCCGCCTTCGTGCCCGACCCGTTCGGCGGCGTTCCGGGCGCCCGCCTCTACCGCACCGGCGACCTCGCCCGCTTTCTCGCCGACGGCAACCTCGACTTCCAGGGGCGCCGCGACGCGCAGATGAAGCTGCTCGGCTACCGGATCGAGCCGGGCGAGATCGAGACCGTGCTGGCCCGCCATCCCGAGGTGCGGGCGGCGGCGGTCGCCGTCGTCGCGGGAGGAGACGCCGCCGATCCCAACCGCCGTACCCTCGCCGCCTGGGTGGTGAGCGCGCCGGGCGCGGCCCCGTCCACGTCCGGGCTGCGCGCCTTCCTCCAGGAGAAGCTCCCTCCTCACATGGTGCCGGCGAGCTTCACGGTCACGTCCGAGCTGCCGCTCACCACCAGCGGCAAGGTGGATCGCGACGCCCTCGCCCGTTCCGGTCCCCGGCCGCAGGCCGTAGAAGCGCTGGAGGCCCCGGCCGGGCCGGGGGACGCGGAGGGTAGGAGCGCGGAGATCGAAACCCAGGTGATCGCGCTCTGGAAGGAAGTGCTGGGTATCGACGAGGTCGGGCCGGACGACAACTTCTTCGACCTCGGCGGCCACTCGATGCTGGTGGCCTGGGTGCGCGCCAGCATCCAGGAGACCTTCGGCATCGATCTCGAGATGGTGGAGCTGTTCAACTACCCCACCGCCCGCGCCCTCGCCGGCCGCCTGCTTCAGGACTTGAGAGCTGCGCCGGCCCCTGAGGTCGTCGCCGAGCCGCCCATGGCTCTCGTGGCTTCCGTGGTCGTTGCGGAGCCCGCCGCCGCGCCCGCCCTCCAGCCGGCGCCGGCGATCGCCATCGTCGGCATGGCCGGCCGCTTCCCCGGCGCCTGCGACGTCGACGCGCTCTGGCGCAACCTGCGCGACGGCGTCGAGTCGATCTCCTTCTTCGAGACCGATTGGACGCCCCCCGAGGGCGGCTTCTACCGCGTGCCGGCGCACGGCCTGCTGGAGGGAGCGGACCTGTTCGACGCCGCCTTCTTCGGCTACAGCCCGCGCGAGGCCGAGCTGATGGACCCCCAGCAGCGGCTGTTCCTCGAATGCGCCTGGGAGGCGCTGGAGAACGCCGGCCATACGCCCGAGGGCTTCGCGGGGGCCATCGGAGTCTTCGGCGGCGCCAGCAAGAACGACTATCTGGCCCGGCTGTTCGACGCCGGCGTGCTGCGCGAGCCGGTGGGGAGCCAGCTCAGCTCGCTCGGCAACGACCGCGACAACCTGACGCTGCGGGTCTCCTACAAGCTCGATCTGGAAGGGCCTAGCCTCAACGTGCAGACCACCTGCTCGACCTCGCTGGTGGCGGTCCACCTCGCCGCCATGAGCCTGCTCGCCGGCGAGTGCGACATGGCCCTCGCCGGCGGCGTGTCGGTGGGGGGAAACTCCCGCGACGGCTACTTCTACCGCCCCGGCGACGTCCTCTCCCCCGACGGCCACTGCCGCGCCTTCGACGCCCGCGCCGCCGGCTCGGTGGACGCCGACGGCGTCGCCATCGTGGTCCTCAAACGACTCGCCGACGCGCTGGCGGCCGGCGACCACGTCCACGCGGTGCTCAAGGGGACAGGGATCAACAATGACGGCGCCGGCAAGGTCGGCTTCATGGCGCCGCGGATGGCCAGCCAGAGCCGCCTCGTCCGCACCGTCCTCGACCGCGCCGGCGTCCCCGCCGACACTGTCACCTACGTCGAGGCCCACGGCACCGCCACGGCGCTCGGCGATCCGATCGAGGTCGCTGCCCTGACGGCGGCCTTCCGCGCCGGCACGGACCGCACCGGCTTCTGCGCCCTGGGATCGCTGAAGACGAACATCGGCCACACCAACAGCGCTTCCGGCGTCGCCGGTCTGATCAAGGCCACGCTGGCCCTGGAGCACCGCCAGATCCCGCCGACTCTCCACTACGAGGCGCCCAACCCGGAGATCGACTTCGCGGCCAGCCCCTTCTTCGTCAACACCCGGCTGCTCGACTGGGACGTCCCGGCCGGCACGCCGCGCCGCGCCGCGATCAATTCCTTCGGGGTCGGCGGCACCAACGCCCACGTGGTGCTGGAGGAGGCGCCCGCGCCGCCTCCGCGGCCCGAGACCGCCGGCTGGCGGCTGCTGACGCTCTCAGCGCGGAGCGGCGCCGCCCTCGACGTGGCGACCGCCAACCTCGCCCTCCACCTGGAACGCCACCCCGGCCTCCCCCTCGACGACGTGGCCTTCACCCTCCAGACGGGGCGCCGCGCCTTCGATCACCGCCGCGCCGTGCTCTGTCGCGACCTCGACGAAGCCACCGCCGCCCTCGGCCTCCTGGATGCCGGCCGGACCGCCACCGGTCTCGCCTCTCGCCGGGCCGCCGCCGTCTTCCTCTTCCCCGGCCAGGGCGCCCAGACCCCCGGCGCCGGCACCGGCCTCTACGCCGCCGAGCCCCTGTTCAAAGCGGAGATCGACCGCTGCGCCGAGCTCCTCCTCCCCCACCTCGGCCGCGACGTGCGGGACGTCCTGTTCCAGGCGGAAGCCATCGGCGCCGATCGCACCGAGCTGGCCCAGCCGGCCCTCTTCACCCTCGAATGGGCGCTCGCCCGCACCTGGATGGCCTGGGGGGTGACGCCGCAGGCGATGCTCGGCCACAGCCTGGGCGAGTACGTGGCCGCCACGCTCGCCGGCGTCTTCTCGCTGCCCGACGCCCTCGCCCTGGTGACCGCCCGCGGCCGGCTGATCCAGTCGCTCCCCGGCGGCGCCATGCTGGCCGTGCCTCTCCCTGCCGCGGAGCTGGAGCCGCTCCTCGACTCGGGCCTCGCGCTCGCCGCCATCAACGGCCCCTCGCGCTGCGTCCTGTCGGGACCCGGGGAGGCGATCGCCGCCCTCCAGGACCGGCTGGCGCGGCGCGGCGTGGCCGGCCGGCGGCTGGCGGTCTCGCACGCCTTCCATTCCTCGATGATGGACTCCATCCTACCGGCCTTCGCCGCCGAGCTCGGCAAGCTGGAGCTGCGGCCGCCCGCGATCCCCTTCCTCTCGAACCTCACCGGCCGCTGGATCCAGGCCGCCGAGGCCACCGATCCCGACTACTGGGTGCGCCACCTGCGCGGCACGGTCCGCTTCGCCGAGGGAATGGCCGAGCTGCTGGACGACCCCGCCCGCGTCTTCCTGGAGGTCGGCCCCGGCCGCACGCTCACCGGTTTCGCTCAGAATAGCGCCCGCCAGAGCCGCGTCGGCCAGGCGTCAGTGACCGTCTTTCCGTCGCTGCCGCAGCCCGCCGAGACGGCCCTCCCCGAGCCTGCCTATGCCCTGTTCACCCTGGGCCGCCTTTGGACGGAAGGGATCGCCGTGGACTGGCCGTCCCTCCATGCGGGCGCCGATCGCCGCCGCGTGCCGCTCCCCACCTATCCCTTCGAGCGCAAGCGCTTCTGGGTGGAAATGCCGCAGGAGAGTCCCGCAGTCGCCCCGGCGGCCGTCGAGCCCCGGCGGACCGACGATCCCGCGGACTGGTTCTACGTCCCCTTCTGGCGCCCGGCCCTGCCGGTGGGCGCCGGCGAAGGCCCCGCCGGCCTCCGCCTCCTCTTCCCCGACGCGCACGGCCTCGGCCGCCGCCTCGAGCGCAGCCTCCTCGACGCCGGCACCGAGGTGATCACCGTCGTTCCCGGCCCCGGGTTCGGCCGCGCCGGCGAGCGCTCCTACCGCCTGCGCCCCGGCCGGAGCGAGGACTACGACGCCCTGGTCGCCGATCTCAAGGGCCGCGGCCGGCTCCCCGCCGAGGTGGTCCACCTCTGGAACGTCGGCTCCTCCGCCGACCTCGGCTCGGCGCGGACGGCCGCCTTCGACAGCCCCATGCTTCTCGCCCAGGCGCTGGCGCGGGAGGCCTCGCGGCCGATCCGGGTGGTCCTCGTCTCCACCGGCCTGCACGCCGTCACCGGCCGCGAGGCGATCCAGCCGGAGAAGGCCCTTCTGCTCGGCCCCAGCCGGTCGATGCCCCAGCGCTTCCCCGGCCTCGCCTGCCGCGCCGTCGACGTCGAGCTTCCGGCCGCCGAATCCGCCATGGACGAGCTGGTGCGCCAGCTCGCCGGCGAGCTGGCCTCGGCGGGGGACGACGCCGTCGTCGCCTACCGCGACCGCCGGCGCTGGGTGCAGGACTTCGCTCCCCAGCGGCTGGAGGCGGCGGGGGCGGTCGACCGCTTCCGTCCCGAGGGGGTCTACCTGGTCACCGGCGGCATGGGAGGGATCGGCTCGACCCTGCTCAACGTCCTCTGGGAGCGCTGCCGCGCCAGGCTCGTGGTGATCGGCCGCTCGGTCCCCCCCACCGCCGGGGCGCGGGAGGAATGGCTCTCCACCCACCCGGACGACGATCCGCTCAGCCGCCGCCTGCGCCGCCTCCGCTCGCTGGAGGCTCGGGGGGCCGAGATCCTCGCCCTGCCGGCCGACGTCACCGATCCGGCCGCGATGCGCGAGGTGCGCCGCCGGGTCGAGGAGCGCTTCGGCGCGGTGCACGGGATCATCCACGCCGCCGGTGCCGCCGGCCCGGCGATGATCGACTGGAGCCGGCCGGAGGCGGCCTCCGAGGCCTTCGCCGCCAAGGTGGGGGGCACGCTCGCCCTCGCCGAAGCCTTCCGGGGCGCGCCGCTCGACCTCTTCGTCCTCTGCTCGTCGCTCAGCAGCCTCCTCGGCGGCATGGGACAGGTGGGCTACGCCGCCAGCAACGCCTTTCTCGACGCCTTCGCCTGGAGCCGGAGCGCTGACCCGCGGACGCTCACGATGTCGATCGACTGGGACCTCTGGCGCGAGGTCGGCTTCGAGGCGGAGAGCCAGGGGGAGCATCAGAACCGCCGCCGCGCCGCCAGCGGCCTCACCTCGCGGCAGGGCGCCGTCGTCTTCCAGCACGCGCTCGGCTACGGCTTCCCGCAGGTCGCCGTGTCGCAGACCGACGTCCGCCAGCTGATGGCGGCGAGCCGGAGCTGGGAGACCTCCGGATTCCGCGCCGCCCGCCGGGACGAGGAGGCCCCCATCCCACCCGCCGCCCCTGCCACAACGGAGACCTCGCCCACGGACGACGTCGAAGCGGCGATCGCCGCCGTCTGGCGCGAGCTGCTGGGCGTCCGTGAGGTTGGTCCGCAGGACAACTTCTTCGCGCTCGGCGGCGACTCGCTGATCGCCCTCGGCCTCACCGCCCGCCTGCACGACCGCTTCCGCGTCGCGCTGTCGCCGGGCCACGTCTACGCGGCCGCCACCCTCGCGGAGCTCGCCGGCGTCGTGCGCGGCCTGCAAGCCTGACTTGGTGAAGGAGAAGCCATGCTCAAGATCGTCCTCCTCAACCTGCCTTTCGCGGCCTACCACCTCCCCTCGATCGGGCTGACCCAGATCAAGTCGGTGGTCGACCGGCGTTTCCAGGGCCAAGTCGACGTCCGGCTCGCCTACGCCAACATGGACGTCGCCGCCTGGATCGGCCCCGACCTCTACGAGCGGATCGGCGGCTCGGGCGAGCACCTGCAGTCGGGCTTCCCCGAGTGGTTCTTCCGCGAGGCCGCCTTCCCCGATCTCCCCGACAACACCGAGGAGTACTTCGGCCGCTATTATCCCCTCAATAATTCCCTCAATAATTCCAGCCACAACGAAGCCGCCCGCCAGTTCCGCCGCACCATCCTGGAGAAGCGGCGCGAGGTGGGCGCTGTGCTCGACGGCCTCGTCGACCGCTACGAGCTCGACGGCGCCGACGTCGTGGGCTTCACCTCGATGTTCTTCGAGAACTCCGCCGCCTTCGCCCTCGCCCGCCGCATCAAGGCGCGCAATCCCGGGGTGATCACGGTCCTCGGCGGCGCCACCTCCGAGTCCCCTTCGGGAGAGGAGTTCATCCGCCACGTCGATGCGCTCGACTTCGTCTTTTCCGGCCCCGGGCTCCAGACCTTCCCCCGCTTCGTGGAGAACCTGCTGCGCGGCGAGCCCGAGCGCAACCACGAGATCCCCGGCGTCTTCTCCCGGCGCAACCTGGGACAGGGCGTCGGCCCGATGGGCGAGGAGCTGGACATCAACGTCCCCGTGGAGCTCGACTACGGACCCTTCCTCCAGGCGCTGGCGGAGAAGTTCCCCGACTGGGACGTCCAGGCGGCGCTGCCGTTCGAGACCTCCCGCGGCTGCTGGTGGGGGGAGCGCTCACACTGCACGTTCTGCGGCCTCAACAAGACCACCATGGGCTACCGCGCCATGCGCCCCGACCTCGCCGTCGAGCTGATCCGCTCGCTCTTCCCCTACGCGGAGCGCGCCTCGGTCCTGCTCTGCGTCGACAACATCCTGCAGCGCCGCTACATCCAGGACGTCTTCCCCTATCTCGACACGCCGCCCGGGCTGCCGATCTTCTACCAGCTCAAGGCCAACCTGAACGAGGGGGAGGTCGAGGCGATGTCGCGAGCCGGCGTCAAGCTGATCACCCCCGGGTTCGAATCGCTCTCCACCGCCACCCTCAAGCTGATGGACAAGGGGGTCACCGCCTTCCATAACCTCCAGGTGATGAAATACTGCTCGCTGCACGACGTCCATCCGGGGTGGAACATCCTGGTCGGCTCGCCCGGCGAGAGTGAGGAGACCTACGCCAAGTACGTCCGCGACCTGCCGCTGCTGGTCCACCTGCCGGCGCCCCAGGGACTGTACTCGATCCATTTCAACCGCTACAGTCCCTACTTCACCAAGGCCAAAGACTACGGGCTCGATCTCGAGCCGCTCGACTACTACGCCATGGTCTACCCCTTCCCCGGCGAGGCGATCGCCAACATCGCCTATGACTTCGCCGATCACAACCTGGACGCCGAATACCTGCTGGCACTGGCGAAATGGATCGATCCCGTGCGCGAGAGAGTCGACCAGTGGCAGGCGCGCTGGGAGGAGGGGGATACCGGGGGTCTGCCGCCGCGCCTCTTCTTCCGCGAGCTGCCGGGGGAGATCCGGATCTACGACTCCCGCTCCGGCGTCGCCCGCGAAGTTCCGGTGACGCCCGCCGTCCACCAGCTGCTGACCCATCTCAACGAGCCGCGGCGGATCGCCTCGCTCGCCGCCGACCTCGCCCACGTCGAGGGGCTCGATCTCGACCGCGACCTCGCCTGGATCCAGGAGCGCGGCCTCGTCTTTCCCGAGGGGGAGAAGCTGATGAGTCTGGTGCTCCGCCGCGAGCCGCCGCCGATGACCTATCGCGCCCGCGCCCTGAGCGTGCGGCGAACCCCCAAACGGCATGTCGAGCCCGCGATCGTGCCGATCGCCCGCGTGGCCCGCCGCGCCGTCAAGCCCGGCGCCGGCCGGATCGGAGCTTGAGAACCCCTATGGAAGAGTCCCAGGTCATGGAAGAGTCCCAGGTCGCCGTCCTCCCTCCCGAGCGCCCCGCCCCGGCGCGGCTCTGGAACCGCAGCTTCTTCCTGCTCTGGCAGGGGCAGACCGTCAGTCAGCTCGGCAACCAGGCCCTCCTGATCGGCATCGCCTTCTGGCTCAAGGAGACCACCAACTCGGCCACCCTGATCGGCCTGCTGATGACCCTCTCCACGCTCCCCGGCGTGCTCCTCGCCCCCTTCGGCGGCACCTACGCCGACCGCCACTCGCGGATCCGCATCCTCATCGTCTGCGACGTGCTGGCCGGGCTGACGGTGCTGGCCCAGGGACTGGCCATGCGGCAGGCCTGGCTCTCGGTGCACGGTCTGATCGGGCTCCTCTTCTTCGTCGCCATCTTCGACGGCGCGCTGCGGGCCTTCTTCATGCCCGCCATCAACTCCGCGATCCCCGATCTCGTCCCCCCGGAGCGCCTCGCCGCCGCCAACTCGCTGAACCAGTTCTCGGTCCAGACCGCCGGCTTCGCCGGCCAGGCGGTCGGCGGCGTCCTCTACCGCCTGCTGGGCGCCCCCCTCCTCCTGATCGTCGACGGCATCACCTTCCTCTTCGCGGCCGCGAGCTCCACCTTCATCGCCGATCCCTTCCAGAAGCCGCAGATGGCGCCCTCCACAGCTCCCTTCCGGGACTTCCTCCATGAGACGGCCGAGGGGCTGCGCTGGGTCTGGCGACGGGCAGGCATGCGCGACTTCGTGCTCGTGGCCAGCCTGCTCAACTTCTTCATCACTCCTATCCTCGTGCTCTTCCCCTTCTACGTGCAGGACACCCTAAAGGCCGGGGTGGAGTGGTACGGCTTCCTGCTGGCGGCCACCAGCGTCGGCGCCGTCGCCGGCTTCCTGCTGGCCGGCGTGGTCCACCTGCGGGGGGCCGTGCGCGGCTGGACCCTGGTGGCGCTGCTGGTGCTGGGCCCCGTCTTCCTTGGCGCGATCGGCTTCGTGCACGTCCCCTGGCTGGCCGTCGTCCTCTCGTTCCTCAGCGGCATGGCCTTCGGGATGGTCAACATCTACCTCCTCACCCTCCTCCAGGCGGCGACACCCCCCGAGCTTCGCGGCCGAGTCCTCGGCCTCCTCGGCACCTTCGGCGGTGGCCTCATGCCCATCGGCCTGGCCCTAGGCGGCTGGCTCGGCGACCTCACCCACCACAACATCCCCCTCCTCTTCGGCGGCTCGGCGGCGCTCTCCGCCCTGGTGACGCTGGCGCTAGCGACGCGGAAGGAGTGCCGGGCGTTTCTGGCGGAGGATGTGTAGGGGGGAGGGGCTGGCCGCCGATTCGCGATTATGGGTTGGTGGCCTGCCGACAGGAGAGCCCCACCGCGTTGATGGCCTGCCAGCAAGAGACGCCCCGCCGTTGGTGGCCTTTGCAGGTTGTACCCCATTGTGTGGGGCGTCTCTACGTGACGGTGGCGCATTGGCGAAGGGAGAGAGGTTACGGGGACAGGATATAATGACCGGTGATGTGGAATGCTTCGGCGCCTCTGTTCCGGAATCGTTACCGGATTCCTTCCGCGCCTTTGCGGGGCTGGGATTATAAACGGCCGGGGATTTACTACGTGACGATCCGCACTCAGCGGCACGATAGGTGTCTGGGGGAGGTGATCGGAGGAGCGGCGTCTCGTTCGCGCTTTGGCGAGATCGTCGCCCGCGAATGGCGATGGATTTCGGTACCCTATCCTCGGGTGGAGTTGGACGACTGGATCGTCATGCCCGATCACCTGCATGGCATCCTGATCCTCAAGCCCACTTCTGAACCGACCGCGCCGTTGGGGACGATCCTCGGCACCTTCAAATCGAAGTCCACCAAAAGCATCCGGGCCATGGGCCACCGCGGCTTCGCCTGGCAGGACCGTTTTCACGATCACATCCTGGAAAATCTCGACGCGCTGGAGCCGATCCGAGCCTACATTCGCCAGAACCCGCAACGCTGGCAAGCAAGACACAACACCCCCATAACCTCTCCCCTTGGCCCACGCGGCACCGTTCCGTAGAGACGCCCCAGACAATGTGCGCCAACCTTCGAAGGCCGCCGACGTCGGGGCGTCTCTTGCTGGCAGGCCACCTTCCGGGCCAAAGCGACGCGCGGGGCAGCCCATGCACGGGATCGCTCGGTTCCCGGGGTCCTCGATCGCCCGGTGCCGGGCCTTACGGCGGCCTCAGACCAGCCCGCGCGACGAGAGCTCGTCCTTCAGATACGCGTAGTAGATCGGCGCGATGATCAAGCCCGCCATGCCGAAGGCGGATTCCATGACCAGCATCGCCAGCAGGAGCTCCCAGGCGCGGGCCTTGATCTGACTGCCCACGATCCGCGCGTTGAGGAAATACTCCAGCTTGTGGACCACGATCAGGAAGATCAGCGATCCCAGCGCGGCACCGCCGGAGAAGGACAGGCTGACCACCACGATCACCGTGTTCGAGATCAGGTTGCCGACCACCGGCAGCAGCCCGGCGAGGAAGGTCAGCACGATCAGCGTTTTGACCAGCGGCAGGTGGACGCCGAGCAGAGGGAGGAGCACGAGCAGGTAGAGGGTGGTGAGCAGCGTGTTGAGCGCCGAGATCCGCACCTGGGCGAAGATGATGCGCCGGAAGGCGTCGCCGAGGCGGCGGGCGCGCTCGGTCAGTGCCGCGGCCAGGGGACCGCGAGGCGCCCCCTTCTCCACTTCCCCCAGCGAGAGCAGGGCGCCGATCACCATGCCGATCAAGGCGTGGACGAAACCGCGGCCGATCTGGGCTCCCACCATCTGCAGCTCCCCGGCGTGCACGCGCAGCCAGGCCACCCCGATGTTCTTCAGCTCCTCGGCGTTGTCCGGGATCTGGCCGGCCAGCCAGGGGGGCAGGTGCTCGCGGGAGGTATCGAGGATGTCCGCCATCTGGGCGAGCAACGCCGGCAGGCTCGCCAGGGCGCCACGGCCACGGAAGAACGCGATGATCCCGACCACCGCGAGGCTGAGGACGCCGACGACGAGGATCGCCAGGATCAGCACCGCCCAGCGCTTCCCGGCCGCCCGCCGGCCGCGGACGAAGGGCAGCTTGTCGCCGAGGACGTGCACCAGCTCGTAGGCCGCCAGCCCCCAGAGCAGCGCCGACAGCAGATGGAGATGGAGGACCAGGAACATCCCCACGCCGGCCAGGATCCAGGACGCGATCTCGCTGGCCGAAGGACGGCGCAGGGTGTGGCCGTCAGGTGTGGCATCCATCATCGCGTCTCCCCTTCTGTCACACGCGGATCGTATCCCGAGAGGGCAACCTTGACAGATGCCCGCCGCCCTGCCAAAATTTGAACGATGGTTCAAATCTCCGCCGCGCACGCGCCGGCCCAGCGCGACAAGATCCTCGACCGCAAGCGCGGGATCCTCGACGCGGCGTCGCGGGTCTTCCGCCGCCGGGGTTTGCAGGCGACCGGGATGCGCGACATCGCGGCGGAGCTGGGGATGGCGGTCGGCAATCTCTACTACTACTTCAAGGACAAGGAGGAGCTGCTCGCCTTCGTCCAGGAGGACGCCCTCGCCGGTCTGCTGGAGCTCGCCACGGCGGTGCGCGCGACGGACCTGCGGGCGGACGCCAAGCTCTTCCGGCTGATCGAGGAGCACGTCGTCCGCCTCAACGAGGGGACTCCCGGCTCGCTCGCCCACCTGGAGGTGGAGGCGCTCGGCGAGACCTGGCGGCGGGAGGTGCAGGAGCGGCGGGACGAGTACGAGCGCGCTTTCCGCGGCATCCTGGACGAAGGGATCGCGGCCGGCGTCTTCCGGCCGGTCGATTCGAAGGTGAGCGCCCTGGCCATCCTCGGCGCCGTCAACTGGACCGTGAAGTGGTTTCGCCCGGATGGCCGCAAGACCGCCCGCGAGATCGGTCGCGAGCAGGCGGAGCTGCTGGTGCGCGGGGTGTTGGCCGCGGGGATCGAATTGGAAATGTAGGGGCGGCCCTGTGGCCGCCCTGGGTAGGGGAAATTGCTGATCGCCCCCACCCGCCCAGGGCGGCCACATAGGGCCGCCCCTACAGAAAACCGGAATTGGAGAGATCATGGACGACCTGACCACCCTGAAGCTGCGGATCAACGGCGAGGACCGCCCCGTGATCTTCCCCACCCACCACACGCTGCTCGAGGTGCTGCGCGAGGAGTGCGCGCTGACCGGCACCAAGCACGGCTGCGAGCTCGGCGAGTGCGGTACCTGCACGGTGCTGGTGGACGGTCGCCCCGTGCTCTCCTGCCTGATGCTCGCCGCCGAGGCGCGCGGCAAGGCGATCGAGACGGTCGAGGGGATGATGACCGGCAACGACCTCCATCCGCTCCAGGCCGCCTTCGCCGACCTCGGCGCCGCCCAGTGCGGCTACTGCACGCCGGGCATCCTGCTGGCCGCCAAGTCGCTGCTCGCCGAGAACCCGAGCCCAAGCCGCGACGAGATGAGCGACGCGCTCGCCGGCAACCTCTGCCGCTGCACCGGCTATCACAAGATCCTCGAGGCGATCGAATGGGCCGCTGCGAAAATGCGCGGCGAGGACTGGACGCCGCCGGACGAGGCCTTCTACGGCTCGGCCGAGCCCATCCCCCACCGTCCTGGACCGCGCCCCGTTTGACGGCACTCAAGGAAAATCATCATGGCTGATCCGATCCGAAAACCCGACGCCGATCCCGAGCCGCAGCGCGATTTCAACATCATCGGCAAGCCCTTCCGCCGCGTCGACGGCCGCGCCAAGGTCACTGGCGCCACCAAGTACGCGGACGACCTCAGCTTTCCGCGCATGTGTTACGTCCGCCTCGTCCGCTCGACGCACCCGCACGCGCTGATCACGTCGATCGATTTTTCCGAGGCTGCCAAGGTCCCCGGCTTCCTCGGCTCGATGACGGGCCAGGAAACGCCGATCCCCTTCGGCATCCTCCCCGTCTCGCAGGACGAGCACGCGCTCTGCCCGGACAAGGTGCGTTTCGTCGGCGATCCGGTCGCGGCGGTCGCGGCGGTCACCGAGGACGCGGCCTACGAGGCGGCGTTGAAGGTCAAGGTCGAATACGCGCCGCTGACCACCATCGCCTCGATCGAGGAGGCGCTCGCCACCCCCGAGCCGCAGATCCACACCTACGGCGACCGCGGCAACATTCACAAGCTGGTCTCGATGACCTTCGGCGAGGTCGAAAAAGGTTTCGAAGAGGCGGACGAGATCTTCGAGGACACCTTCTATTACGAGGGGAACACTCACCTGCCGATGGAGCAGCACGCCTCGATCGGCGTTGCCGAGGACCAGGACCGGGTGACCGTCTACTCCTCCACCCAGACGCCGCACTACCTCCACCGCGCCCTCTCCAAGGTGCTCGAGCTCCCGGCCTCGCGCGTCCGCGTCGTCGGCTGCACGAACGGCGGCGGCTTCGGGGGGAAGAGCGATCCATTCAATCACGAGATCGTGGTGGCGAAAATGGCGCTCAAGCTCGGCCGCCCCTGCAAGATCACGCTGACCCGCGAGGAGGTCTTCCTCTGCCACCGCGGCCGCCACCCCGTGCTGATGCAGATGAAGACGGGGATGACCAAGGACGGCCGGATCACCGCCCAGCGCCTGCGCACCGCGCTCGACGGCGGCGGCTACGGCAGCTACGGCGTAGCCTCCACCTACTACACCGGCGCGCTCCAGACGGTGACCTACAAGATGCCCGCCTACGAGTTCCAGGGCGTGCGCTGCTTCACCAACAAGCCGCCCTGCGGTCCCAAGCGGGGACACGGCACGCCGCAGCCCCGCTTCGGCTTCGAGGTCCACCTCGACAAGATCGCGATCAAGCTGGGGATCAACCCGGCGGACCTGCGGCTCAATATGCTGGCCGAGCCGAATTCAATCACCGCCAACTGGCTGCGGATCACCACGATCGGCCTGCGGCGCTGCATCGAGGCGGTGGTCGAAGGAAGCGGTTTCCGCGAGCGCTGGGGGCGGCTCCCCGAGGGGCGCGGCCTCGGGCTCGCCTGCGGCTCCTACCTCTGCGGCGCGGGTCTGCCGATCTACTGGAATCACATGCCGCAGTCAGGCGTGATGATCAAGCTCGATCGCTCGGGAGGCGTCGCCGTCTTCTGCGGCGAATCCGAGATCGGCCAGGGGTCCGACTCCGTCCTCGCCGCCATGGTCGCCGAGGTGCTCGGCGTCTCCCTCTCGGACATCCGGCTCTGCGTGGCGGATACCGACCTCACGCCGGTCGATCTCGGCAGCTATTCATCCCGCGTCACCCTGATGATGGGCAACGCCGCGGTCCAGGCGGCCGAGCGGGCGCGCGAGCAGATCGCCCAGGCGGTCGGCGAACAGCTCGAGATCCCCGTCTCGCGCCTGGTCTTCGCCGAGCGCCGGGTGTTCGACGCGCAGAACCCCGACAAGGGGCTCAGCTTCCAGGACGCCGTGATCGTCGCCGAGGCCCGCTTCGGCACCCTGGCCACCACCGGCAGCTACATCCCTCCGCGCTCGCCCGGCCGCTACCGGGGCGCCGGCGTCGGCCCCTCCCCCGCCTATTCGTACTCGGCGTCGGTGATCGAGGTCGAGGTCGATCCCGAGACCGGCCTCTGGAACCCCGTCCACGTCTGGATCGCCCACGACATCGGCCGTTCGCTCAACCCGGTGCTGGTGATGGGCCAGGTCGAGGGGAGCGTGTACATGGGGCTCAGCGAGGTGATGATGGAAGAGCAGGTCTTCCGCCGCCTGCCGAAGCACCTGTCGTCGGCGCTGGTGCACAAGCACCCCTCGGTGCTCGAATACAAGAGCCCGACCTTCCAGGACATGCCGCCGGTGACCACCTATCTGATCGAGGACCCCGACCCGCGGGGCCCGTTCGGCGCCAAGGAGGTCGGCCAGGGGCCGCTGCTGCCGATGATGCCGGCGGTGGCGAACGCCATCCACGACGCCGTGGGCGTGCGGGTCGACCAGGTGCCGATCCATCCGCACATGGTGCTGAAAGCGCTGGACGCCAAGCGCAAGGGCCAGGAGCCGCGCTTCGGACCCAAGGGGTTCCCCGAGGTCGACTTCGGCGAGGACCTCCACGTCCCCACCCCCGAGCAGGGCGGGGACGGCAGGGCGATCGACGACTACCGCGAGAACCTCCGCTCCGGCACGCGCTCCTCCGAGGGCACGATGATGACCCGCGAGGAGGCGTTGCGGAAGAAGAAGCTGGCCGCGCTGACCACCGATCTCAAGGGGGCGCGGTAGCCATGCTTCGCCTGCCGCGGTTCGATTTCGTCCACGCCCGCACGCTCGAAGAGGCCGCTTCTGCCCTCTCTGGAGAAGGCGCCGCCGAGGGGCAGTCCGTCCGGCTGGTCGCCGGCGGCACCGATCTCTGGCCGAACATGAAGCGTCGCCACCAGCAAGCCTCGACGGTCGTCAGCCTGATGGGCATTCCAGGGCTGGCGGGGATCGACGTCAACGGCGAGATCCACATCGGCGCCACGACTCTGCTGAACGACGTCGTCGCCCACCCCGCCGTGCGCCAGCGCTATCCCGGCTTCGCCACGGCCGTGCAGTCGATCTCCTCGCCCCCCCTGCGCAACATGGGGACGATCGGCGGCAATCTCTGCGTGGACACCCGCTGCACCTACTACAACCAGACCGAGGAGTGGCGCCGTTCGATCGACTACTGCATGAAGGCCGAGGGATCGATCTGCTGGGTCGCCACCAGCTCACCCCGCTGCTGGGCGCACACCGCCACCGACTCGGCGCCGATGGCATGCGCCCTGGGCGCGACGGTGAAACTGGTTTCGAAAGACGGGGAAAGGGTGATCCCGCTCGACGATCTCTACCGGGACGACGGCATGGCCTACCTCGCCAAGCGGCCGGACGAGATTCTGACCGCCCTCCATCTCCCCGCCGACGCGACGGCTGACCGCTGCCGCTCCGCCTTCTGGAAGCTCCGCCGCCGCGGCTCGATCGACTTCGCCGTCCTCTCCGCCGCCGCCGCCGTCTGGACCGCCCCGGACGGCACGGTCGAAAAGGCGCGCATCTATCTGGGAGCCGTCGCCTCCCGCCCCTTGGCCGCCCAGGAAAGCGCCGACTTCCTTCTCGGCAAGAAGCTCGACGAGGAGACGATCGCCGCCGCCGCCAAGCTCACCCGCAAGGTCGCGACGCCGATGGACAACACCGATTTCCAGACCCAGTGGCGCGGCACCATGGTCCAGCGCTACACGGAAGCGGCGTTGCGCGAGGTAGCGGGGCTGGATACGGCGCGGCTGGCGCCGAAGCATGGGTTGCCGGTACTCGAATAGGAGCGTTCTTGGATTTTGCGCGCGTCTATAGAGTGGTCTCGGCTTTCCTCAATGAACGGGAAAGCCCTTATGCGGTCATTGGTGGCGTTGCCCTCGTTGCCTATGGATTGCCGCGGACGACTCTGGATCTCGACTTCATTGTCGAAGCCGCAATTCAGGATGACCTCATCCGTTTCCTCGAGTCGCATGGCTATGAAACGCTCCATCGCTCCAGCGGCTACTCGAACCATCAACATCCCGATCCATTGTGGGGAAATCTCGATTTTGTCTACGTGAGCGGTGGGACGAGCCAGGAGCTTTTTGGCGCCTGCACAGCCAGGACAGGACCGGGAGGCGTGCAGATTCCGGTACCGACACCTGAGCATCTTGCCGCAATGAAAGTCATGGCCATGAAGAACGATCCGTCGAGAGAGCTCCAGGACATGGCGGATATCCGATTTCTCTTGAGCCTCCCCGGAGTCGATCCGATCCAGATCAGGGATTATTTTGATCGCCAGGGCATGCGAGACCGATACGATGACGTCAAAAAAACCTGACCTCCTCAATCTCGAACGAGATATCCCCACCACTCCTGAGGATATCCTCGCTCTGCGAAAAAACCGCCCCAAGGTCGGAGACGACTGGCTGAATCAGCTGACCCAGACGTACGATCAGATCCCGAACGCCGAGGAAATCCGCCGACGCCGGCGTACGTTCGAGGGGTGTGAGCCTTTCGAGTTATGACTCTGACGCCGGCTCGCCCTTGCCATCACCGCGGCGGCAGAGGAACCCACGACAAATTCTCTACAAATTTGAAGTGCGCGTCAGAGGAGAGGAGATCAGATTCGCTCTCGATCGCCTGAGCGGCGATCCAGATATCGTTGGTTGGGATCGGCTTGCCCCGTCGGCGCAAGCTGGCGAAGATCTCTCCAAAACGTTCAGCAGTAGTGAAGGTCAGCGTCAAAATCCGGACACGAGGCTCACGCAGGAACTTCTCGAGGACCGCCCGGTTCTGCTCGTACCGAGACCCGTTATGAAAACCAAACAGCAGCTCTCCCAAAACAATCGTCGAGACCAGGACTTCTTCCGCGTCGCGGATCTGCCTGCCGATCTCGGGTTGATTTTCCACCAAAGCTGAATAGGCGTTCGTATCGAGCAAAACCCTCATGACCAGAGGGACTCATCAACCTCTTCAAACACCTCGATAGCTTTCAAAAACTCATCTGCTTCCTCCGCCGACCAGATTCCCATGTAGTGATCGAGGGAGTTTCCGATGACTCCGGGCTGAGCGGGGATATCCACGGCAGCCTCGGGCACCGGAACGATCCTGAACCTCGCCCCATCCCGTCGTGTGAGGATTACCTCCTCGCCGCCCGCCGCCTCGTCGACGAGGTGTTCGAGATCTCCTTCCGCGTCCTTGAGATTCACCTTGATCACGGGTCGCACCTCCACAGTCCGTGGAAGTTTATCAGAGAGAAGAAGCGGTCTTCAGGCTGCGCCCGCCGCCGCCAGCGCCACCCGCTTGAACCCCCGGGTCTCCGCCTCCTTCCGCACCGCCTCCAGAGTGGCAGCCGCCGCGGGGTCCTTCGCGTCACGCTGGACCTCGCCGAGAGCGAGCCGTGCCTCGAGGCTGGCGGTGACGAGGGAGAGGCCGGCGGCGTCCTCGGCGGCTCGCCTGAGCTGGCGGAGCGCCGCCGCGGCGTTCCCCGTCGCCGCATCGATCTTCCCCAGACGGACGCCGACGGTGACGCGGAGCTCGCGGTCCTCGGTGGCGTCGAGGCGAGCGCGCGCGGACTCCGCCGCCGCCAGCGCTTCCTTGCGCTGACCCTGACGCAGCAGCGCCTCGGCGAGCAGCGAAAGGGCCCGGCCTTCTCCATCGGGAACCCCGTGGCTCCTGGACCAGTCGGCGGCCTGGCGCGCGAGGGTGGCGGCTTCGGCGGCCTGGTTGGCGGCGAGCGCCAGCTCGGCGAGATCGAGGCGGATCTCGGTCGTCCGCAGCTCCTCCCCTAACGAGGAGCTCACCTTCAGGGCCTCCTCGAGCTCGCCGCGGGCGGCGGGATTCCCCGCGGCGAGGTCGACGCGACCGAGGCTCTGCAAGGCGAGGGCGGTGATCGAACGGGCTCCGGTCTGGCGACTGATCTGGAACTGTTCCTGGGCGATCGACCGCGAGGCGGCGAGATCTCCCATCTGATACGCGAGCCGCGCGCGCAGCCCGAGGATCTGGCCGACGGCGAGACGGTCACCTGCCTGCTGCTTCGTCGCCAGCGCCTCCGCCAAACGCTGCCAAGCCACGTGGAGGTCGCCGAGCCTGGCGGCGGCGCTCGCGGAGGCGGCCAGCGCCGCCGCCGCGGAACGGGCGTCACCCTTCTTGCGGAGCAGGAAGAACGCCTCCTCGTGGCGCCGCCGCGCCCCGGTGAGATCGCCCTGGGCCTCCAGCACGGTACCGAGATTGTCGCGCGCGATCGCCTCGTCCGCCGGATCGCCCAGCGACTGGCTGAGCGCGAGCGCCCGCTCGCATCGCGCCCGGGCCCCCGCCAGATCCCCCTGCGCGACGAGCACGGTGGCGACGGCGTTGAGCGTCCGCGTCACCATCACCTGGTCGCCGATCCGCGCATACCAGTCGACGGACTGGTCGAGGTTCTGGAGCGCCTCCGGCAGCTCGCCGCGGTCCTGGTGGAGGGTGCCCAGGCTGAGATACTGCGAGGCGACGCCGATGCCGCTGCCGAGCTTTTGCGCGATCTCGAGCGCCTCCTGATTGGCCTTCTCGGCGCCGTCGAGGTCGCCCAAAGCCTCGAGGCCCGCCGCGACGTTCGCCAGCGCCTGACCGTAGCCCCAGGAATACCCGGCCTTCTTCGCCAGGTCCGCGGCCTCACGGAACAGCGGCACCGCCTCCTGGGGCTTGCCCATCCTGAGCACGGCGTCCCCGTCGTAGATCAGGGCCTGCGAGACCGCCAGGCTCTGGCCGGACCGCCGCCCCTTCGTCTCCGCCGCCCGCGCGGCGCGGAGCTCGGTGGGGATGTCGGACAGGCGGCTCGCGCTCCGCGCCTCGGCGATGTCGATGCGCGGATCCAGGCCGGCCGGCGGCGGCAGCCTGCGCAGAGTGGTGAGGGTGGCGATCGCCTCGGCGTTCCGGCCGCCGGAGATCAGGCTGTCGCCGAGCTGCAGCCCGTACTCGACGTCGTCCGGATAGAAGGTCCAGAGCGAACGGTAGGTCTCGCTCGCCTTGTCCCACTGCTTGCTCGCCTTGAACAGGCGACCCTCGATCGCCAGCCGGTCCTCGCGCGCCAGGGAACCGGCGAGGTTCAGGGCCTGCTGCGCCTCCTCCACGGCGCGGGAGTCGTAGCCGAGCGCCGACCATGCCTGCGACAGGCCGGAGTGGATCACCGCCGACTTGGGATCGATCCCGGCGGCCTGCTGGAGGAGGCGGAGCGCCCCCGGAGGATCGAAGGCGTGCAGCGCCGTGAGCCCCTGGGCATAGAGGCGGGACGCCTCCGGATTCGAAGGCTGCAACGCCTGCGTCTCGCGGACCTGCTGCGCCGACAGCGCCGCCACGCCGAGCGAGTCGCGCAGCTTCTCGCCCATGCGGGACACCAGGTCGAACAGGCCGGTCTGGGTGCCGACCTCGACGACCGAGGTCATCGTGTCGCCGCCGGGAACCTGCAACACCCTCAGATCGACGCGGATGTTCCCTTGAATGGGCAGAAACGAGCCGATGACCACCAGGTCGGCGCCGAGCGCGTCGCGCAGCTTCTGAAGCTCGGTCGGTCCGAGGCTGCCGGGATCTCGCAACGCCAGCGCCCGGGTGGTCTGCGCCACCGTGTCGCCGCGGATCACCCGCATCTTGCCGCCGGCCGCCAGCTCGGTGGTCAGCATCTCGGCGAAGGCGCTCTCGAGCCAGCGCGTATCGGCGCTCGGCGACAGGCTCTTGAAGTCGAGCACGGCGATCGCCTGGCGGTGAGGAACGCCGGCGGGACCGGCGGCGGTCCGCGCGCGCGGTACCGGCTCGAGGTGCTGGAGGATGTGGACGGCGGTGAAGATCGCCAGCAACGCCACCACTCCCAGGCTGGTCCAGAGGAGCGCCTGCCGGAGCCGCCGCGGCCTCGGCGATCGCGCTGGAGCCGGCAGGGTTGCCGGCAGCGGCGTCTCGCGGACCAGGGCGAGCGCCGGGAGGGGCTCAGGGCTGGGCGCCGGATCGGTCGCCACGGCCGCGGGTGCGGCGACGGCCGGCGGATCCGGCGCCACGATCGGCATCTCGGTGGTCGCGAAGCGCTCGATCCGCCGCAGATCGCCCGCGAACTGGTACCCCTGGCCGGGGACGGTGACGATGAAGCGGTTGTCGTTCGCTTTCTCCCCCAGGCACTTGCGCAGGGAGAAGACGTTCTGCGTCAGGTTGGCTTCGGTGACGAACACGCCCGGCCAGACGCGATCGATCAGGTCCGACTTCTCCACCACCTCCCCCGCCCGCTCGAGCAGGGCGAGGAGGATCGAGAACGCCTTGGGCGTGATCGCGACCGGAACGCCTTCGCGCAGCAGGATCCTGCGGACGGGATCGACGCGAAACGCGTCGAACTCGTACAGAACCCTCTCCTTTTCTTCGGGGCGGGCAATCATCTCGAAACTTCTACGGGCTTGGGCTATGGGATTCTAGCGCAAGCGGGGGCCTCCCGGCGATCGACGCCAGCGTCATCAACAGAGTGCCGCTCAACGTTCAAGGAGGGACTCCGGCGCGGGAAAACCGGCTGGGGCGTCCGTCTATCTGAGCATGGAGCGAGGCGCAATCGTCCGCAATCTGCGCCTCGCTCCGGCTGGGATCCTCACTCTTTCCGCAACGTCTCCAGAAAGCGGTCCTTGAGCCGCGGATAGCGCTCCTCGTAGTCGGCGCGGCTCCGCTCGATCACCTCGCGGGCCTCGGCGGCGCCGTAGACGCTGGTGATCTGCACGGCGTCGCCCGGCGCTCCCGGCGGCCGCTTGTAGGTGAGGAAGTAGTGCTTCAGCCGTTCGATCAGCGCCGCGGGGAGATCGCCGATCTCCGCGCAGTGGCCGAACGCGGCGTCCCCCTTGAGCACGGCGACGATCTTGTCGTCCGCCTCGTTGCGGTCGATCAGCCGCAAGCCCCCGACCGGCACCGCCTGCAGCAGGATGCCGCCGTGCGAGAAGCTGCGCTCCGAGAGGATGCAGATGTCCAGCGGATCGGCGTCTCCGGCGAGCGGCGCTCCCCCCTCATGGGCGGCGCCGAAGGCGGCCACCTGCTGGCCGCAGAACGTCTGCGGGATCAGGCCGTAGAGGGTCGGGCAGACGTTCGAGAACTGCTGCGGCCGGTCCACCTTGAGATGGCCGCTCGGCTTGTCGATCTCGTACTTGACGGTGTCGGTGGGGACGATCTCGATGTAGGCCGTCACCACCCGGGGCGCCTCGGCGCCGATCGCCACGCCGTGCCAGGGATGGGCCTGAAAGAGCAGCTTCAGCAGCTCCCAGGGGCTCTCGCCGTCATGGTCTTCCATGGCCGCATCCTATCCCGGGACGCCTCCTTCGGACGCCGGGGTACGCGCGATCGCCTTCACGTACGACACCAGCTCGCCGGCCTCGGCGGCCGGAAGGAGGTTGCGGACGACGATCGCCTGGAACGCCGTCCACTCGCCGAGGGCGGCCACGAGAAGCCTGCGGGTGGCGTCCGAGGCGCTACGCAGGAAGACCTCGAAGACCCGCCCGAGGTCGACGTCCACGGCCTTGGCGCGGAGCACGTCGCGCAGCAGCATGAAGGCGCGGTTGTAGGTCTCGACCAGGGCGAGCAGCTCGCGGACGGCGGGATCGTCGCTCTGCACGGGCTTGCGGGGAGCCTCGTCCTGCACCTCGACGAGCCCCGCCTTGAGCAGCTTGTAGAGCACCTTGAAGGTGTTGAACTCCCCCCAGCCGGTGGCGCGCACGAGGTCCTCCACCCGGTTGCGGCCGTCGACCAGGGCGAGCACCCGCACCAGGCGATCCGAGAGCTTGGCCTCCACCTTGAGGCCGGTCTGGCGCAGCACCGTGCCGTGGCCGCGGATGTGCTCGCCGATCAGCCCCAGCTCGTCCACCCGCTGGTACCCCTCCATCAGGACGTTGTTGGTGTCGATCGCGAAGGCCGCGAGGTCGTCGTCGACGAAGTCGCCGTCGAGGAAGAAGAAGCTGCCATGGCTCAGGCGGAAGACCGAATAGACGATCTCCTCGACCTGATACTTGACCCCCCAGAGCAGCGAGCTGGAGTCGATCAGCTTGCGCTCCAGGAGCATGGCGCCGAAGCGCTTGGCCGGCGTGACGTGCGCCTCGGCTTCGTCGAGGGCCTCGCGGGAGAGCTTGCCGGTGCGATAGAGCACCTGGCCCAGGCGATCCTCGGGGAGGTTGCTGCCGGCGAAGGCGATCTCGCCGCGCCGGAAGTAGATCGACCGCTGGACCTGATCGGCGATCAGCAGCAGCAGCCCGCTGCGGCGGCTCATGTTGAGCAGCGAGAAGAGGTCCGCGATGCCGAACCCCTCGATGCTGCCGTGGAGAGAGATGCGCTCGGCCTGGCTCAGCGTGGCGGGACCGGCGTCGGCGCGGATCATGTGGATGAACTGGCGCCCCTCGGCGAAGACGACGAAGGGCTCCGGACGGAGCAGCCGCAGGTCGCGGAGGATGGCTCCCGGGAGGGTCAGCTCGCCGCCGCGGCCGACGGTGGCCAGGCGGTCCGGCGTGAGCGGCTCGACGGGCCTGGCAGCGGTGCTCATCGTTCCCTCCCTGATAGCCTCCATGAGGGCCTCCATGGCTCTTATGCCCGCCAGTCGTTGAGCGCGAAGGCGCTGCGGCCGAGCGCGGCGGTGACCGTCTTCGCCGTCCGGCGCAGGCCGGCGGCGAGCTGCGAGAAGATCGCGGGGTGGCGCTCCTCGCCCAGCGAGCGGCTGGTGATCGCCGCCAGGCTGAGCGTGGTGAGGGGAACGCGGATCGGATTCCCCTTCTCGTCGGTCGCCGCGAAAGAGCCCCGCTCGCGGTCGGCGGCACGGAAGAGGTCGAGCTTCTCGCGGTCGAAACGGGTGCAGATCTCGCGCAGCGCGTCGGTGGCCACCGTTCGCGGCGAGACGACGACGAAATCGTCGCCGCCGTCGTGGTCGAGGCGTGCCTCCGGTCCCAGCAGGTCGAGGGCCGACGCGAGCACCGCGGCGGTGCGGCGCACGAGATCGTCCCCCATCAGCAGTCCATAGACGTCGTTGTACTCCTGGAAGCGGTCGAGGTCGGTGAAGATCACCGTCAGGCCGCCGTCGCCATCCTCGGCCAGCCCGCGCTCGAGCCACTCATGGATGATGCGCCCGCCGGGCAGGTTGGTGAGCGGGTTCGAGAGCTGGGCGACCTGCACCTCCAGCTCGGTCGCCTTCAGCAGGAGCTGCCGGATGGTGACGATGCCGCGGATCAGGCCGTCGCCGCCGGTCACGACCACCGGGTCATACTGGTCGTCGCGGGGCCGGGCGAGCGCCAGCTTGGCCAGCGCGCGCACGGCGACGCTCTCGTCCACGACCAGCGGCTGCGCCTTGGCCACCATCTCGGCCGGCTTCTTCTGGTAGAGGGTGAAGCCGTACGGCCCGCCGGTCACCGCGTAGTAGTGCTCGCGGGTGACCAGATGGGTAGGCCGGCCACCGGCGAGGATCACCACGCAGTCGAGCTCGCGGTCGTCCTTGAAGATGCGGTCGAGGTCCCCGGCGATGGCCGCGCCACTCTCCAGCGCCGTGGTGGCGGCCACCAGGGAGCCGACCGTCTGGTCGAGCCCCAGGCTGGGCTCTGCGACAGGTGTGGCGGTGGACATGGCAACCTCCCGGATGACGCTCTCAGATAACGGCAAGCGATCCGGAAGGATTGCAGCACGAGAGTGCGGAGAGTGCGTTGCGGACGTGTGGCACGGATACGACAGCGCCCGGGAAAGTAGTGACCTTTATCGAACCGCTTCAGCAAGCGCTTCCCGGAACGCTACGAAGCTGCGCGACCGGCACCGCTCTGGGTCCAGCAAGGCCCCGAGAGCTCGGGCTGTCCCTACCTTGGGTAGACCTGCCTTAAAGTAGCCACGCTGTTGCAAGATGCGCTCGAAGGCTTCCCAAGTGCCGCCAGCGATATCGTCCGGGTCGCGGTAGCCCGCCTTCAGAGGGGTGCTTGTCGATACCTTGGGATAGGCGGCGCAGACCGCGTCCCAGTCGCCGAAGTACCAAGCCTCCAGCTCTTCGATCGCGATGCGGTTGACCAGCTGCCAACCGTGCTCTCCAGCTTGCGAGCGAGTCACCAGCCCTGCATCCCGTGCTATCTCTTCAAGCTTCTTCTTCAAGCTCTTACAGTCGTCATTGTCGCGGTCCACCACGACGAGGATGCGCCAATCCCTTGGCAGCCACTCTGCGTAGGCGCGCAGCCGCGCCAGCAATTTGTCGAGGAGGTCGTTCTTGCCCTGAAAGGGATGGACCTCGAAAGTGCGATCCTGAGGCAGCAGGCGCGGCAGCAGGGCTCTCAGGAACGCCTCCATCGAGGGCTCCTCGACCAACAGCACCAAATGCCTGGCTGTCATACCCTCCGTCCCCCGAGAGGACGGGTTGGTGCTCCCTGGTTGACAAGCGGGTCGCCAACACCGAGCTGCCCCTCCATCCATAGATGGCCGAGCAAGGCACCCTTCTCGACAAACGAGCTCACGCCCGGCAGATCCTCAGCGCGTTGCGTCTGGGTGTACCCGTGCTCGTCGCGCCAGAGCACCCGCACCTCGTCCGGCCGCAGCGCATTGAGGAAGAATGGAGAATGGGTGGTGACGAGGAGTTGCGTCGCATCCGTGGCGATCCGGCACTCCTCGGCGAGCTCCGGCAGCAGCCGGGGATGAAGGAAGTTCTCCGGCTCTTCGATGCCGATGAACGGAGGCGGCTCTGGATCATTGAGCAGCACCAGGTAGGCGAGCATCTTCAGCGTCCCATCGGAAGCGAACCGCGCCAGTACTGGCTGGCTGAAAGGTGCATCCTTGATCTGCAACAGCAAGCGGCCGTCCGGCATGATCTCGGCGAGCACGCGCTCTACACGCGGGACGCGCCGGCGCAGCACTTCGAAGATGTGTTCCAGCCGGTCGGAGTGCTGCTCGGCAAAGTACTGAATGACGTTGGCTACGTTGTCACCCGTCTTGGTGAGGCGTTCCTGCGGTCCGGCCTCGGGCTGGCCTCGGCCGCTGTCGGAAGACAGGTAGGAGACGTACCAACCGGTGATGAACTCGCGAAGCGCCGCCACGCGGGGGTGCTCAGCGAACTGCCCCAGCGCATTCACGGCCAAGAGGTCCGGCGACTTGAGAGGGAAATCCACCCGCCGATCTTGCTCGTCAGGCAACTCACCGCTGATCGCGCGGCCGTGACCCTCGCGGTAATCCAGAAATCGAAACGGCTGTCCGTGGCTGCCGCGCTTCCAGCGCAGCCACTCTTCAACCACGATCGGGGATCCGCCCTTTTCATCAACCGCCAGGTGATAAGTGATCAGCGGAAATCCGGGCTCGCGATACTTGATCTCGATCACAAGAGCGCCTTCACCTCCCCGCGTCTTCAACTCTTTGGCACGTCCCCGCTTATCCCAGGCGCGGCGAAGTCCCAGCTCGAAGCACTCGGCCAGAAAGGCGAAGACATCGAACACCGTGGATTTACCGCTCCCGTTGGGCCCAAGCAGCACCGTCAACGGCGTCAGATCCTTGAGCTCGACCTCGCGAAGGGCCCGGAAGTTCTTGACCTTCAAATATTCGATGCGGGCCGGAGCCCCTGAGCGAGGCCGGGCTGGTCTCATGAGACCTCCTTTGTCATTTTCGCGGTCCCCTTCGCAGGAAGCTCAGGCCAAGTCCTGGATAGGATTTCAAGCGGGATGATCATACCGGGTGAGGCCGGATACCTCCAGCATCTCGCACATCACCCGCACCGGGAAGCGCGGCTTCTCCGCCGAGGGGCATCGGCGGCGCCCAATCCCTCAGTCTTCCCCCGCCGGTTCCTGAAAGATCCGCCAGTCGTCCAGCCGCAGCGCCGTGAGCTCGCGACCCCACGCGGCGCCGGAGTCGAGGCAGGCGATCCCCTCCCCCACCTTCAGCCCGAGCGCGGCCCAGTGGCCGAAGATCACGGTCGAGGCGGCCGTCTGGCGCCCCGGGATCTCGAACCAGGGGCGGCACCCTTTCGGCGCCAGCAGGGGCGGACCGCTGAAGTCCGAACAGAGGCGCCCTTCGGCGTCCAGAGTGCGCAGCCGCGCGAAACCGGCGAGCGCCACGCGGGCCCTCTCCTGGCCGCGGAGACCGTCGCGCCAGCGCTCCGCCCCCTTCTGATCGACCGTGGCGAGGAGCTTCACCCCCTTCTCCTTCCGCAGCCGCGCCTCCACCTCGCGCGCCAGCCCCTCGGCCGCCGCGGGAGTCCAATCGGGAAACAGGCCGGCGTGGACGAGGATGATCTCGCCCTCGCGATGGAGCAGCGGGCGTTCGCGCAGCCAGCCGACGAGATCGTCGCGATCGGGCGCTTCCAGCACCTCGTCCAGGTTGTCGCGCTTCTTCGGCTCGGAGACGCCGGCGGCGCGGGCGAGGAGGTGGAGGTCGTGGTTGCCCAGCACCACCACGATCCGGTTTCCCTGCTCCACCCCCCAGCGCAGCATCGCCAGCGACCCCGGACCCCGGTTGATCAGGTCGCCCACGAACCAGAGGCGGTCCAGCGCCGGATCGTAGGCGACCCGCCGCAACAGGCGCTGGAGCGTCTGGAAGCAGCCGTGCACGTCGCCGATCGCGTAGGTCGCCATAGGGCCGTAAAGATCTCGCGCTGGACGGCCGGATGCAACCATCCCGCCACGATCCCCGCCGGCCCGGCCGTCAGATCCCGCCCAGCCAGGGGTACCCCTGATCCTCCCAGTAGCCGCCGGGCCGGTCGCCCGTGAAGGTCATTTTGGTGAGGTACTTGGTCAGCTTGTAGCCCAGCTTGACGGGCGAATAGACGCGCAGCGGCGCGCCGTGGTCGGGGCGCAGCGGCCGGTCGTTGTAGGCGTAGGCGAGGATGGTCTGCGGGTGCAGGGCGCTCTCGCGGTCCCAGCCGTTGTAATAGTGGGCGTCGAACGAGTCGAAGCGGATGAACCGCGCGTCCGCCGTCGGCTCGACCAGGGCGATCACCGTCGCCAGCGGCACGCCCGTCCAGGTGCCGATCGCCGACCACCCCTCCACGCAGTGGTGCTTGATGGTGTAGCGCAGCCGCGGCATCGCCTCGAGCATCTCCAGCGTCAACCGCATCGGCTTCTTCACCTTCCCGCCCACTTCGAGAGCCCAGGCCGCCGGATTCGCCAGCGCCGGCAGCGGATGGGCGATCGAATAGGCGGGAAAGGCCCCTTCCGGCGTGCGCGCCGAAACGGGGTACTGATGCGCCAGATGGCGCTTGGAAAGAAAGATCTTCTCCCCCACCCAGTCGTTCACCAGCGAGGCCTTCTCCAAAGTCGGCCCCAGGCGTCCACCGTCCCAACCACAGGCGGAGGCGAGGGAGACGGCGCCGGCGGTCATCCCCAGGCGGAGAAGATCGCGGCGGCTCAAGGGCCGGTCGAGGCGATCCGATCGATCAGGCTGATCAGTCATGACTCGGGAACCTCCCCCGGTACCAGCCGGTGATCATCGCCCGCAGAGACGCGGGATCCACCAGGAAAACCAGGGCGACGTGGAGGATGGTGAAGGCGACGAAGATCCAGACCGCCCAGAAGTGCCAGTAGCGGGCGAGCTCGTAACCGCCGAAGAGCGCCGTGAGCCACCCCAGCTCGACCGGCTTGTAGACCGCGAAGCCGGTCAGCACCGAGAGCGCCGCGAGCGCCACGATCGACGAATAGGCGAGCTTCTGCAGGGCGTTGTGCTTCCCTTGCGGCGGATGCTCCTTCCGCAGGTGCAGGTAATAGAGCTGCATCTGCGCCGCGCGGGGAACGTCGCTCGGCCGGAAGAGGAGCGAGCGCCACTCCCCCGAGACGACGAGATAGCCGAGATAGAGCAGACCGGAGATCACGAACGGCCACGCCAGCGCGAAGTGCCAGAGGAGACCGCCGGCGAGCCAGCCGCCGAGCCGGGACCACGCGGGGAACCCCTTGCCGTCCCACGGGTTCGGAAAAAAGCGGCGGCCGCCGCGGATGCCGAAGTGCATGAACGACATGTAGATCTGAAGGCCGCTGGCGATCATCCCCATCAGCAGGACGGCGTTGAGCCAGTGGGTGATCCGCACCAGTCCGTGATGGCGCTTGACGAGCGGCCGGCGCCCCGTCAAGGCGGCCGGCGAGGCGGCGACGGGAGGAGCGACGACGGGCTTGGCGGCGACCGGAGCAACGACCGGAGCGCCGACCGGTTCGGCCGCGGCGGGCTCGACCGGAGCGGGCTCGGCCTCGACGGCCTCAGGAGAGGCCGCCGCCGGTGCTGGCGCCACTGCGGCTTCCGGGGCCTCTTCGGTCTCGACCGGCTGTTCCTGCTCTGCGGGTGTATCTGCCATGGTCGGCTTCGTTCCTCCTCGTCAACAATACGCCCAAGAGTACCCGATTGGACTTTTCGCTGACACGGAGAGGAGCGCGCCTTCTGTCATCTGACGTACCATGGGAGCCATTGCGACGCCGTGATGTCAGACCGAACCAGGAGAGAGGCGCCACCATGATCAAGCGCATGGCCTTCGTGGGACTCGTGGGAAGCTTTGTCGCCGCCAGCCAGCCGGACTACGCTCAGAATCAGCCACCGCCCGCGCACTGTTGCGTAGAAGCCTTCGAGACGGCTCCCGTCGGCAACTCGGCGGCGACCTGCGGAGGACTGAGGTGGTCGAAAGCCCACCCTGGATATTGCGCCACGACGGAGCCCAAGAAAGGTGATTCGCGGACTTGCTCCATGGAAGGATCCCAGGCCCTCGTCACCGTGCATGAATTTCGAATGACCTGGGATGAATATGAGGGAAGATGCAGGATCGTCCAGACCGACGAAAAGGGAACCGCCCAAGTGGCGACCTGCGATGGCTCCGCCTGCTGACTGGATCTCGATCTTCGAGAAGCGCCCGCTTTACAGGGCGGCCGGCGCGGGCGCGGGCGGCTCCGGGCGGCGGCAGAGCTGGGCTCCCGTGACGAGAAACCAGATCGCCTGCCCCAGCACGACCACCGCCATGCCGTGAACGTTCAGCCGCAGATGGCCGACGACGATGCCGGCGCTGAGCAGCGCCGCGACGACGCAGCCATAGATGGCGATGCCGCGGCCGATCCCCCCGTTGCGGAGGGCCGAGATCGACCAGAGCGCGATGGCGACGGACGCCGCGACCGAGAAGATGCGGGCGAACGCCTGATTGAACTGGAACACGGCGTCGATGATCAGATGGTACTGCGGAGCGGCCGCGGCGGCGTCCTGCGCCATCTGGCGCAGAATGCTCGGGACGATGAACCCACTGACGGCCGTGGCGATGAGAACCGCGACACAGGCGAGGCCGAAGGTGACGATGGCCGCGAAGGCGAGGCGGTCCGGGTCGGGCGTCCGCGCGAACGCGCCGAGCCGCCGCGTGAGGCCGCAGCCGCCGAGAAACATCACCACGAAGCTGGCGATGGCGAGGGTGTGCGCGATGGCGGAGACCAGCGCGAGATGCTCCACCTGGCCGGGCGTGAGCGAGCCGCCACCGACCGGGTGAATGGCCATGGTCAGGAGGCCGCCGAGCGAGCCGGCGATGAGGGCGATTCCGGACTTACGATCGTCTGTCATGTACCCTACTATAGGGATGGATCGCGCCCGCGCAAGCACGTTTCCGGCGACGCGACGCGAAACCGAACAAAGGGAGCCTGAATGTCCGGAAACGGAAAACGGACCGACCGGCGCGTGCTGCGGACGCGCGACATGCTGGGCGACGCGCTGATCGAGCTGATGCACGAGAAACCCTTCGACGACATCATCGTTCAGGACGTGCTCGATCGCGCGGGGGTGGGACGGTCGACCTTCTATGCTCACTATCGCGACAAGGATGATCTGTTCCTGAGCGACGTGGAAGATTTCTTCAAAAGGTTTTCGACGAAGCTGACCCGCAAGGGAGAGAGCCCGCGACGGCTGGCGCCGGTGATGGAGCTCTTCACGCACGTCGCCGAAATGAAGGACTTCTTCGCGGCGCTGAAGGCGGCGGATAAATTGACCGATATCCAGACGCTGGGCCAGGGGCTCTTCGCGCGCTCCTTCGAGGAGCGGCTGCGGCTGGCCGGCGTGGCCCTCGCACCCGCGGAGCTGGCGGCGCAGGCCTGCGCGCTTTCGGGAAGCCTGTTCGCGCTGTTGGACTGGTTTATCGACAAGGGAATGAAAGCGGACCCGCAGGAGATGGACGCCCTGTTCCACCGCCTGGCCTGGAGCGGCGCGGGCGCCGTTGAATCCAAAAGGAGCACGCAATGAACAAAATCGTTCTGACCGGATCCGCCCTGCTCACGCTCGCCTCGATGGCTTCGATCGCCGCCGCGGCTCCTCCACGGCCGGCCAAGGGGAGCCCCTGCGATCAGAAGCTCGTCTCGGCCCAGGACGCCGCCGGCATCCTCCGCTCGCCGATCACCTCGACCTCGCCGGCCGCGGGCGATCCGCAAACCTGCATCTTCAAGACCGCCGACTACACCTCGATCGCGGTCAGCCTCCGCCCCGGCATGGGCCAGCAGACCGTCGACTCCTGGGCCGCCGGCAAACAGGGCTTTACCGCGAGGGCGCTCCCCGGCGTCGGCGACAAGGCCGTGTGGGTGCCGGACGTGCAGAAGGTCTATGCCACCAAGAACAATCTGCTGTGCGTCGCCGACGCCAAGGCCAACTTCCAGGGGCTGTACGATCCCTCGCTCGAAGTCCTGGCGAAGAAGCTCGGCGCGCTGTGCGTCAAGATCTTCGCCGGCGCCAAGGCTCCGTAGAGCGCCTATCAAAACTCTGTAGGGGCGGCCCTATGTGGCCGCCCTGTTCGCGAAAAGGCGGCCGCCCTGTTCGCGAAAGGCGGCCGGCCTGTTCGCGAAAGGCGGCCGCCCTGTTCGCGAAAGGCCACCGCCGCCCAGGGCCGAAAGGCCACCCCCGCCCAGGGCGGCCACATAGGGCCGCCCCTACGAAAGCTCCAGGATTGGTCCAAGTTTTGTCAGGTGTTCTTAGATCTCGATCTTCGAGAAGCGCCAGGCCCCCACGCCGAGCAGCGCCACGGCGACGGCCACCAGCACCGCCAGATCGGTCGCCAGGTCGAAATGGTGGACGCCGATCAACGCCCCGCGCAGGCCGTCCACCCCGTAGGTCAGCGGATCGAGGCGGGTGACTCCCGCGAGGATCTTCGGCAGGTTGTTCAGGGGGAAGAGGGCGCCGGAGAGGAAGAAGATCGGCATCACCAGGAAGTTCATGATCAGCTGGAAGCCCTGCATTTCCTGCAGGCTCGAGCCGATCGCCACGCCCAGGGCGGCGAAGACGGTGGCGATCAGCAGCATGAAAAGGAGGGCCAAAGGCAACGTGGCCAGGCTCGTCGGACGGAACCCCGCGATCAGGCAGACGATCACCATCAGCAGCCCCTGGATCATCGCGACCGTCGCGCCGCCGAGGGTGCGGCCGATCATCACCCGCAGGCGTGGCACCGGTGCCACCAGGGTCTCCTTCAGAAATCCGAACTGCCGGTCCCAGAGCAGCGCGATGCCGGAAAAGATCGAGGTGAACAGCATCACCATGCCGATCACGCCGGGCGCCACGAATTGCAGATAGCTGCCGCCCCCCGCGCGCTGGAACACCGGCCCGAGACCGAAGCCCAGGACCAGCAGATAGAGCAGCGGCTGGCCCATCGAGGCGACGACCTGCACCCGCGACCGCGAGTATTTCTTCAGCTCGCGCAACCAGAGAATATAGATCGCCTTCACCGTCGCCTCCACATCTGCGCCATCTGTCGCATCCGATCGGTGGATGTGGCGCTCTCGTCCCGGATCGAGCTGCCGGTCAGGGCAAGGAACGCCCCTTCGAGCGAATCCGTACCGGTCTGCTCCTTCAATTCGCTGGACGTCCCCATCGCCACGATCTTGCCATGATCGATCACCGCGATCCGCTGCGCCACCCGGTCGGCCTCGTCCATGTAGTGCGTGGTCAGGAACACGGTGACCTTCTCCGCTTCGTTCAAGGCCTTCACGTGCGCCCATAGCTGGTTGCGGCTCTGCGGGTCGAGACCCAGGGTCGGCTCGTCGAGGAACAGGATCTTCGGCGTGTGCAGGAACCCCCGGGCGATCTCGAGGCGCCGCTTCATGCCGCCGGAGAACTGCTTGACCTGCGCGTCGCGCCGCTCCCAGAGGTCGAAGAGCTTGAGCAGCATCTCGGTCCGCTGGCGCCGCACGGCCCGCGGGACGTTGTAGAGCACGCCGTGCAATTCCATGTTCTCCCAGCCCGTCAGGTCCTGATCGAGGCTCGGATCCTGGAAGACGATGCCGAACTGTTCGCGGACCTGCTGTTGCTGCGTCGCGGGATTCAGCCCGTTGAGCTCCAGCGTGCCGCTGGTCGGCTGCAGCAGGGTGGTGAGCATCCGGATCGTGGTGGTCTTCCCCGCGCCGTTCGGGCCCAGGAAAGCGAAGATCTCCCCCGTCTGCACCTCGAACGAAATATCGTCCACGGCGGTGAAATCGCCGAATTTCTTGACTACGTGCTGCACTCGAATCACAAAAATAGCCTTTCTTCACCCGTAGTTTATTCACCCATAAAGAGCCGCCCAACCTTGTCCTGAGCGAGCTCGGTAAACCAGATGTTGCCGTCGGGTCCCTGGATCATGCGGTGCATGGTGGTGTTGCGCGAGGGGACTTGGTAATACGTGATCGGAATCCGGGAGAGGTCGCCGGGAGTGGACGTGACGACGGCGCGATCGATGCGGATGATGCAATCGGCCCCCGGCGGCTGCGGATTCGCGGAATCGACGTAGCTCTGCGTCCACAGATTGCCCGCGCGGTCGAAGGTCAGCCCCGCCAGGATGACGTTCCGCTGGGTCATCGGGACCCGCAGCTCGGTGATCGTCCTGGGGTTGGCGCGGAGATCGACACGGCCGATGGCGTCGCCGGCCTCCTCGCTGAACCACATCGACGCGCGATCCGGTCCGGGGATCACGGCGATGGGGCGGCTGTTGGCCGTGGGGATGGGGTGCTCCGTGACCTTGCCGTCCGGCGTGATAGAGGCGATCTGATTGCCCGCGAGCTCGACGCACCACATGGCCCCGTCGGGGCCGGCCGAGATGTAGATCGGCACGGAGCCGGCGGTGAGCAGGGGGAAGTGCTCGACGGAGCGATCGGCGTTGATCCGTCCGACCGTGCCGGAAAGCTTGCCGGTGAACCAGAGCGTCTTGCCGTCCTGCCCGATCGCGAGGCCATGCGGGTGGGTGTTGATCGGCTCCTTCGCGCCCTTGGCGTGGAGCCGCACGTCGACCGTCTCAGCGATCGCCCCCTGTTCGTCGATCCGCACCACCTGCCCCGCGAACTCGAGGGTGACCCAGAGCCGTCCCGCCGCGTCGAACGTCATCCCATGCGGCCCGCTGCCGGGAGGCATGGCGAAGAACTCCGCATGGCCGTCGAGCGTCACGCGAGCGATGTGATGGTGGTTCGGGCCGCTGATCCAGAGCGGCCCTCCCCGCGCCCGATCGTAGGTGATCTCGTGGGTGGAACCCTTCGCCGCGTCGGGCCAGGAAAGCGGGAACTCCGTGATCTCGCCGGGGGCGTTCATGAGGCTCAGATATCACGCGCGGCTCGGCGGGCGCAAGGCGGCCGACGCCCGCCTGCGGTTGAAACCGCAGGCTGTTCAAAGCCCGCCCTCCGGGCTGTCCCCCACCCCCTTGAAACGGAGATGTGTATATGAGGGTGGCATTGATGCCCGGGCGTCGGAGACGGAAAGAGCCAAACGGAGCCACTACCGGACCCGTGAATCGAGCCCTTCAACGGCCGGCGCAGCGAAATGGAAATACGAGCGCGTGCACTCTCGTTGACGAGCGACTCTGCTCATGCTTCCTATCAATCCACAATCTAGGAGCGAATATGCACTGGATCGTCTTGTTCCTGCTGGCTTCGCCGGCCACCGGAGCCGTCTCCGCCGCGCCCGCAACGGCCTCACGCCCCCACCTCCACGAGGTGGAGAGGCCTCTCCTGCCGGGGGAGGTCGCCGTGAAGGAATACTTCGCTAAGACCACGGCAGCTTGCCGGAGTGGTGACGTCAACGCCTGTCGCCGCCTTGCCGGACGGCTACATGCCGCGACCGACTCAGGCGAGCTGAACCGCTATCGTGAAGCGATCTCCGCGGCCTGCGGCAAAGGGGTCGATCTCGCCTGCGGAGAGATGGGCTTCCTGCTCCTCCATGACAGTGCGACCCGTGAGCACGGGCTCGAGTTGCTCCGCCGCAGCTGCGATCGCAAGGATGACTTTTCCTGTGCCGAGCTGGGCGAATCCTACGTGACGGGCTCCGACTCGGGCCAGCGGGAGACCGGCAAGAAGCTCCTCATCGAGACCTGCGATCGGGTCAGCGGCTGGGCCTGCCTGGCGAGCGCTCAGCTTCAGGCACAGGGGAAGGGTGCCTGCGATGCTTCGTGCGAGAAGCTCATGGAGCGCGGATGCGACGGCGGCGATCCTTTCGCCTGCTACGAGCTCGGCCAGATTCTGGCGGAACCGGCAGCCGCCGCCGTGCCGGGCAACGCGGTGCGCGCCACGAAGCTCTACCAACGGGCCTGCGACCTGGATCTGGCTTCGGCCTGTACCAACCTCGCCTGGCAGTACCTGCGCGGAACCGGCGCGCCCCAGGACGAGCCGCGCGGGCACGAGCTCGAACGGAAGGCCTGCGGGCTCGGCGATTCCCAAGCCTGCGATCACTTGGCGACCCTCGGGTCACCGCCGCCCGCTTCGCCTCTTGCAACGGCGGAGAGCTATTGTGATCTATGGGGCGCTGAGGCGTGCTACAAGGCCACCTCGCTCCTGGCGCAGGAGCACGGCGAGACCGCCGAGGTCGCCGAGCGGATGACGACCTACGGGCAGCGCGGCTGTCTGAGAGGAAACCTCCCCGCGTGCAACGCGCTGGGACATCTGGTGAGCGACTTCACTCACGAATGCGAAGACGGCCAGGACGTCCGGAACAGCTGCGCCTTCGCCGGGTTCGCGCAGCTCTTCGGCGTGCAGCTGCCGCCGCAGTCAGGCGCCACGATTCCGCCTGTCCCGGAGAAGGCGGAGCCCCTCCTCCAGCGCGCTTGTGACGCCGGTGCACAGGTCGTCTGCCGGCGACTTGAGCAGTTGCGGCAACCCTAGCGCTCTGCCGGCCTGCCGAGAGACCCCCTTGGACCGACGGCTCGCCGGCGATGGCGACGAGTGCAACAAAATGCCACTCTCTCCTCCTCGGTGGGCCGCGTCCGGCCATGGCGGCCAGCTCCGCGGCCTCCCCAGAGAGGAGAGATCCCGATGCGTCGAGCGACCCGTTCCCTCGCCTTCGCCCTGACCCTGCTCGTCCTGGCGGCCGGCGCGGTCCACGCCCGTCCCCTCGCCGTTCACCGCGCCCCTGCCGGCATCCTCGATACGCTCTGGCAGTGGGTGAGCTCGTACCTGCCCGCCCGGACCAAAGAGGGCGGCATGATGGACCCCGACGGCTTCACCACCAAGGCGGGCAGCACGATGGACCCCGACGGCCTGACCCACCCTCCCCTCTCCCCACCTGCCACCACGAACGCGGGAGGGACGATGGACCCCGACGGCTAGAGCCCTGGTCCGCCTCCCAAGAACGCCGGTTCCGGGCACCGGCGTTTTTCTTTTCTGGCGATGTCACGAATCGGCGCCCAGCGGCAACATAGTACATGGAGGGATGCTATGCTTCGCGTCATGGCGCGACCGACCGAACCGTGGACCGAGATCCTCGACCGGATCTCCCCCGTGCTGCCGGCGATCTTCAACGCCTACCGGGTGCCGGAGCCGCGAGCCCGGGAGATCGTCGAAGAGGCCGGCCGCACGCTGATCGCCAAGCGGCGGTTATGGCACGAGGACGCGGAGGGATGGCTGCTGCGGACCATCATCGAGAGCTGCCGCCGCTGGCAGAAGGAGACCGAGCGTGAAGATCCACCCGAATGACGATGCCCTGGAGGAATTCCTGCTTTCGCTCGCAGACCCGCACCGGGCGCTCGTGCGGCACCTC
>DATBAW010000407.1:0-2724 GCA_036271335.1 Thermoanaerobaculia bacterium | reverse complement strand
GCCCTGCGGATCACCGGCGGCGACGTCATCGATCCCACCGCCCTCTTCCAGTGGATGAACCGGATGGGCCAGCCGCTCTACGCCTATCAGGCGCCGACCGGCTATCCCGACCGCGCCGAGGCGTGGGTGAACACCGGCTCGCTGCTCAACCGGATGAACTTCGGCCTCCAGCTCGCCGCCAACCGCGTCAAGGGGGTGAGCGTGGATGTTGCCGCGCTCGACGGCGGACGAGAGCCCGCCTCCCGCGAGGACGCCCTGCGCACCTACGCCGCCCTCCTGATGCCCGGCCGCGACCTCGACGCCGCCCTCAAGCTCCTCGGGCCGATGGTGGCCGATCCCAACCTGGCGAAACGGGTGGATCAGGCCGCCGCGAAGGACGTCAAGGAGCCCAAACAGCCCGTCGACCGCCGCCCCCCCACCCCTGTCGAGCAGGTGGTGGGGGTGATCCTGGGGTCTCCGGAGTTCCAGCGGAGGTAGTTCTGGCCTTGAGTCCCGGAGGGACGGCCGTCGGTAGCCCGGGATTTCAATCCCGGGCAGGAAGGCCGCCACGGCTCTGAAAACGAGATTCACTGAAGAAGGACCACACCATGATGAACCGCAGACTCTTCCTCAAGACCGGGGGCGTCGCCCTCTTCTCCCTGGGCATGGGCCCCGGCCCGGGGTTTCTCACCCGCGCGGCGATGGCCGCTCAAGGGACCGGCTCGACCCCCGCGCGCAAGCGCAAGATCCTGGTCACCATCTTCCAGCGCGGCGCCATGGATGGCCTCGCCGCCGTGCCGCCGATCGACGACTCCACCCTGCGGACCCTCCGCCCCCGCCTCGCCCTGTCGGGCGCCCGGGCGGAAGGGGACCAAGCGCTGCTCGACCTCGGCACCGGCTTCGGCCTCCATCCCGCCTTCGAGCCGCTGATGCCGCTCTGGAAGGAGAAGCGGCTGGGCATCGTCCACGCCGTCGGCTCCCCCGATCCGACGCGCTCGCACTTCGACGCCCAGGACTTCATGGAGACCGGCACCCCCGGCCGCAAGGGGACGCCGAGCGGCTGGCTCAACCGCGCCGTCGGCCTCACCGGCCACGAGGGCTCCCCCTTCCGCGCCGTGGCGATGACCGCCTCCCTGCCGCGCTCGCTCTACGGCGACGAGCCGGCGCTGGCGGTCACCAACCTCGCCGATTTCAAGGTGGCCCTCCCCGGCGCCGACCGCACCGCCGCCGCCGCCGGCCAGGGCTTCGAGGCGCTCTACGAACAGACCTCCCAGGGGCTGCTGCGCGACACCGGAGGCGAGACCTTCCGCGCCATCCACATGCTCTCGGCCTCCGAGATCCAGAAGTACAAGCCGGCCGACGGCGCCGAATACCCGAAGACCCCCCTCGGCAATGCCCTGCGCCAGATCGCGCTGCTGATCAAGTCCGACGTCGGCCTGGAGATCGCCTTCGCCGAATCCGGCGGCTGGGACACCCACGTCCAGCAGATCGGCACATTCAACCGGCAGGCCCGCGACCTCGCGGATTCGATCCAGGCCTTCTGGACCGACCTCGGCGCCTGGCAGGACCAGGTCGTGCTCACCACCATGACCGAGTTCGGCCGCACCGTCCGCGAGAACGGCTCCGGGGGCACCGATCACGGCCACGGCTCCTGCCTCTTCGTGCTCAGTAATTCGATGGACGGCGGCAAGGTCCACGGCAGCTTCCCCGGACTCGCCGACGGCGCCCTCTACGAGGGGCGCGACCTGCCGGTGACCACCGACTTCCGCGCCGTTTTCTGCGAGCTGGCCGGCAAGCACCTCGGCATCAAGGACGACGCCAAGCTCTTCCCCGGCTGGACCGGCCGGCGGATTCCTCTGTTGAAGGCCTGATCAGCCCGCGATCTCCCGCGCCCGAACGATGAACCGCTTGGGCGCCGAGCCGATGTAATAGAAGGGATAGCAGGTCACCAGCGTCAGCTCGGGCACGCCGTTCCCCGACAGGACCTGGGTGTCCTCGGGCATCACGATCTGGGTCCATTCCACGCGGTAGCGGAAGGTGCCGTCCAGCGTCTGCACCCGGATGATGTCATTTTTACGAATGTCTTTGAGGCCGCGGAAAAAACTGTCCCGGTGCGCGGCCAAGCCGACGTTTCCGAGGCCCGTCCCCGGCATGGAGGTCTCGGGGATGTGGCCGACGCCGCGCCGCAGGGTCGTGTCGTCCGCCCCTTCGAGCACCACAGCCGAGACGCCGATGCGGGGGATCTCGATCCGGCCGACCAGCGACCCCGCCTCCAGCATCGCCTTGGGAGGCTCGGGTGCGGCGTCGGGCGCCGGCGTGAACGCCCCCAGGGCATCCGACTCGGCCGCGCCGGACGCGGGCTCCTGCGCGGTCGCCGGAGCCTGGTTCAAGGCGTCGTCGAGGAGCTGGTTGTCGCGGTGCTGGACCCAGGCGGCGTCGATCCAGGTGTAGATCCACACGCCCAGGCAGAGGGCGGCGACCAGCATCAGACCGCGCTCGAGCCAGAGCAGGAGATTGCGATGGGATCGGATCGTGGTGCTATCCATAAGGTCTCTTCGATCGAATCGAGCCTAAAACAAAATCACCTGGCGCCGGAGCGCCAGGTGACCTGAACCGGTCGGGCGGAAGGCGCCTGACTCAGGCGTTCAGCTGCGGGCAAAGCGGAGGCCGAGGGCGGCGAACATCGCCAGGAGGCCGGCCAGCGCCACCATCGGCATGTTGCTCGCGGTGTGCGGCAGGCTGCTG
>DATBAW010000406.1:0-22449 GCA_036271335.1 Thermoanaerobaculia bacterium | reverse complement strand
TCGCCCGGGCTCCCCCCCACCTCGTTCAAGGCCACCAGGCGGTGGAAGTTGTAGAAGGCGGTATCCTCCACCCCCTTCGCCATCGCCGGGCCGGTGAGCTGCTGGAAGCGCATCACCAGCTCGCTCTCCGCCTCGCCGCGGGCCTCCAGCGTCAGCAGGTCGCGGAAGAAGTCGAACAGATCGGCCGCGAGGTCGGGCCGCTGCGCCTTCGCCGCCGCGATCGCCGCGTCCACGTCGTGCCGGTCCATCTCCGTGACCTCGCCCAGCTCCGCCCGCGCATAGGTGCGGTAGACCGGGAAGCAGGCGGCCACCTCGCGCAGCGCCTGGCGCAGCTCGAAGCGGGTGTAGTCGCGGTGCCGGCGATGGCGCTCGCAGACCTCGAGGAAGACCTCGGCCAGGCGGTTGACGTCGCTGGCCAGCATGTCGCCGAGGACGAGCCGCTTCTTCGCGTGCACCAGCGCCGGCCAGTCGCCGCTCTCGCCGGTGATCTCGGTGTAGAGGCGGGTCAGCGGCTCCTCGCCCGCCGGATCGACGAGCAGGCCGCCGGCGCGGCGGAGGAAGTCGTAGCCGGTCGTGCCCTGCACCGGCCACGATTCGCGCAGGGCCTCGCCCGGCTCGAGGATCTTCTCGACGACGATCCAGGCGTCCGGCGCCTCGGCGCGCAGCCGCTCGAAGTACTCCTCCGGATCGCGCAGGCCGTCCGGATGGTCGACGCGCAGGCCGTCGAGCACCCCCTCCTTCAGCCAGCGGAGCACGAGCGCATGGGTGTCGGCGAAGACCCGCTCGTCCTCCATCCGCACGCCGATCAGGCTGTGGACGTCGAAAAAGCGGCGATAGTCGAGCTCCTGGCCGGCGGTACGCCAGAAGGCGGGGCGATAGTTCTGGCGCTGGAGCAGCGCGTCGAGCCGGTCGGGATCGGCGTTGACCTCGGCGATGACGGCGTCGAGCGCCGCGGCCACCGTGGGGGTCTCGGCGGCGAGGCGGGCGAGCTGGCCGGCGAGCACCTCCTTGTCGCGGTGGCGGCGGACGATGCTGGCACGGTCGGTGGCGGTGGCCGGAGGGAGCAGCGCCAGCGAGTCGGCGATGAACGCCAGATCGGGCGAACCGCAGCGCTCCGCCGCCGCCAGGATCAGCGCGTCGAGCGAGCGCGGCGCCACCGGCATCCGGTGCTCGTGATAATGGATCTCGAACCGGCCGCCGCGCCGCGTCAGCACCAGCTCGCCGGCCTCCAGGATGCGCCCATAGTGATCGCCCAGGATCGGCAGCAGCACGGTGTCGCGCAGCCGCGCCTGCGGCGAATGCCAGTCGACGTCGAAGTAGCCGGCGTAGCGGCTGGCGGCGCCGTTCTCCAGCACGTCCCACCACCAGACGTTGCGCCGGTCGCTGATCGCCATGTGATTGGGGACGATGTCGAGCACCTGTCCGAGCCCCGCCGCGCCGAGCGCCCGGCACATCCACGCGTGCGCCTCCTCGCCCCCCAGGTCCTCGTTGACCCGCGTGGGATCGACCACGTCATAGCCGTGCGTGCTTCCCGGCGCCGCCTGGAGATAGGGCGAGCTGTAGAGATGGGTGACCCCGAGGTCGGCGAGATAGCCGGCAATCGCCGCGGCGTCGGCGAAGGCGAACTCGGAGCGGAGCTGGACGCGATAGGTCGAGAGCGGCGTGGGCACGGTCGCGGAAGGGCTGCAAGGCACGGACCAGGCCCTACGGCTTCCCCCCCGCCACGTAGCCCAGCGACTTGAGATCCTCCTGGTCCTTCGGCGACTGCTTCGGCTGCGGGCTGGTCGAGAGCCCCGGCGGCACCTCGGCGCCGTTGTCGGCCAGCCAGGCCGCCTTGAGCTCGCGGGCCATGCGGTTGATCTCGTTCGGATCGTTCAGCGGCTGGACGCCGGTGGGGGTCCAGCGCACGAGGGTGAGCTTGGGCGGATCGCCGCGCCGGCCGGAGAGCGGCAGAACGTCGGCGAACGCCTTCGCCAGCCGGCCGAAGATGGCATCCACCGGCTGCGTGAGCGGCGGCTGCGGCTGGCCGCCGATGCCGGCGTAGCGGGCGCGGTAGTAGTCGGGCTCGGGGGGCGCGAAGCGGCTCTCCCAGAGCAGCTGGAGGTCGCCCTCGACCAGCGAGAAGCGGTTGACGCCGTTGCCCAGGTAGAGCTCCGAGAGCGCCGCCTTGGTCGCCGCGGAGGCCGGCTGGAAGAGGCTGGGCGCCGCGCCCGGCTGGGGAGTGCCGCCGGCGGCCTCGATCAGCGTCGGCGCCACCCGCACGTTGGCGACGCGGGTGGAGGCCGGCATCGCGAGCTGGCGGGGGAAGCCCTGCGGCAGCTTGATCACCAGCGGCACCTCGACGAGCACGTGCCCGAGGTTGCCGCCGTGGGTGATCTGGCCGTTTTCGCCGAACTCCTCGCCATGGTCGGCGGTGACCACCAGCAGCGTCTTGTTCCACTGGCCGCTGTGCTTCAGGGAGGCCAGCATGCGGGAGAGCATCTGGTCGGCGTAGGCGGCGTTCAGGCGGTACATGGCGCGGAAGGTCCGCTCCTTGTCGGCCGGGAGCTTCACCGCCGGATCGAAGTAGGGCTCGAGGTCGAGCGGCTTGATCTCGCGCGGCAGATCGGGGGGGATCTCGTCCAGCCGGTCCATCAGCGGATCGCGGCGCAGGTAGGGCGCGTGCGGCGGCAGGATGTGGATCCAGACGAAGTCGGCCCCCCCCTTGAGATCGGCCAGGTAGGCCTCGGCCCGCTTCCCTTCGCGCAGGTAGCGGAAGGTGTCGAACCCCTGGCCGTAGCCGAACTGCGGCTCCAGCCAGTGGTTGGAGCGGAAGCCGGCGGTGCGGTAGCCGGCCGCCTTCAGCGACTCGGGGAGGGTGACGAAGCGCGCGTCCAGCACCGCGCGGTCGTTCGCCCAGCTGCGCGCCCGCCAGGGCTGGAAACCGGTGAAGATCGCCGCCATCGACGGCACCGTCCAGCTCGACGGCGAGACCGCGCGCCCCGCCCAGGTCGCCTCGCGGGCGAGGCCGGAGAGCGCCGGCATCACCCGCGGCGGACCGCCGAAGGCGGCGACGGTGTCGGCCCGCAGGGCATCGATGGTGATCAGCACGATCGGACCGTGATGGACCGGCACCTTCGGCGCCGGAGCCCGCTGGCAGGCGAGGGCGCCGAGGAGGACGAGACCGCAGAGCGCGATCGAAAGCGGCACGAGAAGGTAGTTTTTTCGCGACAAGCGGAAGTCTCTCCAGTCCAGCCGGGGTCCCGGAACTGCGCTAGGATACTCCACGTGCGCACATCACCCGTCCGCCAGTTCGGGGAAGCCGTCTGTGCTCTCCTCTGCTTCGTCTGCGTCGCCACGGCCGGCTTCGGTGCCGCCTTCAGTCAGGACGAGCCGATCCAGGCCTTCCGCGGCGGCGACGCCCTGACGCTCCTGCCGGTGGCCGGCGGCGCGCGGATCGAGCTGCCGACGGGGCGGACGCTGCAGGTGGCTCTGCCGGAGCGGGCGGAGATCTCGGCCTTCGCCGCCGTCGACGGCGGCTGGGTGGCCGCCGGCAGCGCGCCGGACGCGAGCGGGCGCCGGCGCCTGTTCCTTCAGCGCGGCGACGACAGCGCTGCCCGACCGCTGCCCGAGCCCCCCGCCCAGGCGGGACGCGAGCGGCGCGATCCGGTGCTGCTGGTGGACGGCGGCCGGCTCGCCGCCATGGCCTGGCTGGAAGGGGACGACGACCGCTCCCTCTCCGTGCGCGCTGCGATCTGGACCGGCAAGCGCTGGCAGGCGCCCGAGCGCGTCTCTTTTCCAGGCCCCGGGAGCCAGCTGGCGCTCGCCGGCGCGGTGCTGACCGACGGCTCCTGGCTGCTCGCCTGGAGCGCCTTCGACGGCCAGGACGACGAGATCGTCTGGGCGCTGCACACGGGCGGCGCCTGGCGGCCGGTGAAGCGCGTCTATCCCGACAACTCGGTGCCCGACATCACCCCGGCCCTCACCGCCACCGCCGACGGCGGCGCCCTGCTCGCCTGGAGCCGCTTCGACGGCAAGGGCTACGCGCTACGGATGGCTCGATTCGACCGTGCCGGCGACGGGCGCTGGACGGATGAGCACGCGGCCGGCGCCTCCGGTTCCCTGTATCCGACGTTCATAGGCCCGACGTTCGTCGACGGCGCGCGCCTGCTCTATCTGGACGCCGCGGCGCCGCGCTCCTGGTCGCTCCTCGACCTCGACGCGACCGGCCGGGTGAAGGCTAAGGCATCGGTCGCCTCGACGCTGGAGCGCCCCGTCGTCGCGCTCGCCGGCGGGCAGGTGCGGATGCGCTGGCCGGCCGCGAAACAGTCCGCCGTCGCGCCGCTGCTGGTGGAAAAAGCGCCGTGAGCCGCCACCGCTCCATCGCCGCCGCGCTCCTGCTCGCCACCGTTCTCGGAGCCGGCGCCGCGCCGGCCATCGCGCAGACGGCCGCGAAGACCTTTCTCGCCTTCGGCGACAGCATCACCGCCGGGATCGGCGACAACAAGCCGACGCCCTCGGGCTATCCGTACCGCCTGCAGGCGCTGCTGGTCAACGCCGGCGTCAACGCCACCGTCAACAACCAGGGGAATCCCGGCGAGAAGACGCCGGACGGGCTCACCCGCATCGACAGCGTGCTCGCCCTGGGCAAGCCGGGCGACGTGCTGCTGCTGATGGAGGGGACCAACGACGAGACCCGCATGATCTCGCTCGAGACCACCATCTTCGATCTCGATACCATGGCCGCGCGTGCCGAGGCGCTCGGGATCAGCGTGGTCCATGCGACGGTGATCCCGCGCCCCTCCGACGACAAGCAGGACGCCGACAACTTCCTGACCGACCAGCTCAACGGCCGCATCCGCAACCTCGCCGGCGTGCGCGGCCGGGTCGAGGCCGATCCCAACGCGACGTTCCTGACCCTGCCGAACCTCTTCGGCAGCTTCTACAGCCAGGCTGACGACGACCACGTCGGCCACCCCAACGCCGCCGGTTACGACATCCTCGCGAAGGTGTTCTTCAACGCCATCCAGGAGATCGACTCGGTCTCGCCCGTCCCCGGCATCATCAGCCCGGTCAACGGCGCCACCAACGTCAAGGTCGACGCTCCAATCCAGGTGGACGTCTGGGACTTCGGCGCCGGGATCGACCTCGCCAACACCTTCCTGGTGGTCGACGGCGAGCCGGTGGCCGTCACGCCGCAGGGCACGACGCGTCATGCCACGCTCACCTACACGCCCGCCACGCCGTTCAGCGGCACCGTGACCTACGGCCTGCGCTCGACCGACCTCGCGACGCCCCCCAACCCGATCGACCGCCAGCTCGCCAGCTTCACGGTCAAGGGCTCCACCGGCGGTGGCGGCAGCGGGCTCTCGGGAGACGTCAACCAGGACGGCCGCGTGGACGGCGCCGATCTCGTGCTCTTCGGCCTCCACTTCGGCGCCATGCGCGGCGAGGCCGCCTACGACGCCGCGGCCGACTTCAACAGCGACGGCGTGATCGACGGCTCCGACCTCGCCATCCTGGCGGCGAATTTCGGGCAGTCGAAGCCGTAAGCCTTCATCCCTCCGAGCTTGGAACGGCCGGGGCGGAGACGCCTCCAGCCCCGGACGGCAAGATCTGCCAGGCGCAGCAGACGCGGACGGTATCCGTGGAGGCTCCGGGCTCACCGATACGCCGCCGCCTGCAGGCCGTAGAGCTCGGCATACGGGCCGCCCCTGGCCAGGAGATCGTCGTGCGTGCCGACCTCGACGAGATGGGCGCCGTCGAGGACGACGATGAGGTCGGCCATGCGCACGGTGCTGAAGCGGTGGGAGACGAGGAGGGTGATCCGGCCGCCGGCGGCGCCGGAATCGTCCTCCGCGCCGCGCGTGGCGGCGGCGTAGCGCTCGAACAGCGCGTGCTCGGTCTCGGCGTCGAGCGCCGCCGTCGGCTCGTCGAGCACCAGGAGCAGCGGGCGGTCGCGCATGAAGCCGCGGGCCAGCGCGAGCTTCTGCCATTGGCCGAAAGAGATCTCGACGCCGCCGGGCCAAGTGGGACCGAGCTGCGTCTCCAGGCCGGCAGGCAGGCGCGCCACGACGTCGTCCGCGCCGGCCCGGCCGACGGCGCGGACGGCCGCGGGCTCGTCGTCGAGCCGCGGGACGTCGCCGAGGCCGATGGAATGGCGGGCGCGGAGCTCGAAGCGGAAGAAGTCCTGGAAAGCGCCGGCCAGACGCTCGCGCCACTCGTCGGCGCGCAGGCGCGCCAGCGGCCGGCCGTCCACGAAGATGGCGCCCGACGTGGGCTCGTAGAGCTTGGCGAGCAGCTTGACGAGCGTCGTCTTGCCGGCGCCGTTCTCCCCCACGATGGCGACGACGGCACCGGCGGGAAGGTCCAGCGACACGTCCTCCAGCACCAGGCGATCGGTGCCGGGATAGGCGAACGACACGTGATCGAGCCGGATGCCCTCGCGCAGCTCCGCCGGCACCGGCAGATCCGCGTCGGCGAGCAGAGAGGCCGCGTAGTCCTCCAGCCAGGCGAGACGCTGGGAGCCGTCCATCCAGACGCCGCGCAGGAAGCCGATCTCGCCGACGGTGGCGCTGATGTAGGCGGCCAGCCGCGCGCCGGCCGCGAGGACGAGCAGCACGTCGCCCACCGGCGCCCTGAGCCCGGCGGTCACGAAGACGATGGCGGCCACGTAGGCGCCGCCGAACAGAGCCCAGGCGAGCGTGTGCCACGCGGCGGAGCCCCGGCGGGAGGCGGCGACGGGCCCGAACCAGCGCTCCCAGGCGTCGCGGCGCCCGGCGGCGAGACGCCCGCCGATGCCGGTGACGCGCACCTCCTTGCCGGGCGGCGCGGTGGTGGCGGTCTGGAAGAAATGGCGCGCCAGCCGGCTGGCCGGCGCGCCGCGCTCCTGGGCGACGCGCTCGACGGCCGGCCGCCACGTGGAGGTGAGCACGGTCGGCACCGCGAACAGGGCGAGCAGGATCAGCGCCGGATGGATCGAGGCGAGGAGCGCCACCGTCACCGCCAGCCGCAGGATCCAGGCGCAGGTGGTGAACAGCGACACGTACAGGTGATCGAGCACGAAGATCTGATCGCGCAGCACCGCCAGCCGGTCGAGGTATTCGGGGCGCTCCTGGTGGGCGATGGTGGCGATCGACGCCTGCAGCCGGGCGATGTGGGCTTCCAGCGCGATGGTGACCTTGTCGCGGAAACGGCGCTGCACGCGGGTGCTGACCGTGCGCAGCAGCCAGGTGGCCGCGGCGGAGACGCCGAGGGCGATCGCGGCGAAGCGCACCCGCCGCCCGTCGTGCTGGAGCACGCCCTCGCCCAGCAGCTTGAGCCACCAGGCGAGCAACGCGTCGGGCAGGGCGGCGAGCAAAGCGAGCGCGAACGCCGTGATCATCAGCGCCGGCTCGTTGCGCAGCCCGAGCTTGCACAGCCGCCACATCGACGACAGCGCCGGCGGCAGGTCGCCGATCCGTCCCTTCCCCACGGGATCAGGAGAGGACGTCATAGACCACCCCCGCCTCGTCCTCGGTGGCGTTGAAGCGCTGCGCCTGGAGGTCGAACATCGTCCGGTAGCGGCCGCCGAGCGCCATCAGCTCCGCGTGCGAGCCGAGCTCGACCACCTTGCCCTGCTCCAGCACGCAGATGCGGTCGGCCTGGCGCACCGTCGAGAAGCGGTGCGAGATGAGGATCGTCGTGCAGTGCCGCGTGGCGGCGAGGAGGCGCTCGAAGATCTCGGCCTCGCCGCGCACGTCGAGCTGGGCCGTGGGCTCGTCGAGCAGCACCACCCCGGCGCCCAGGCGCACGGCGTAGAGCGCGCGGGCCAGCGCGACGCGCTGCCACTGGCCGCCCGATAGCTCGGTGCCGCCTGCGTAGCCACGGGCGAGCACCGTATCGAGCTTGGCGAGATCGGCGGCGCCGGCTTCGGCGAGCGCGCCGAGCACCTCGCCGTCCGTCGCGGCATCCGGCATCCCGCGCAGCGCGACGTTGTCGCGCAGCGGCAGCTCGAAGCGGATGAAGTCCTGGAAGACCGCCGCGAGGCGCGTCCGCCAGGCGTCGAGGTCGAAATCGCGCAGGTCGGTGCCGTCGATCTCGATCGCTCCGGACTGTGGATCGTAGAGGCGACAGAGGAGCTTGGCGAGCGTCGTCTTGCCGGCGCCGTTCCGGCCGACGATGGCGAGCGACGATCCCGCCGGGATGGTGAGGTCGAAGCCCTGGAGGACCGGAGCGGCACCGCCTGAAGAATCGCTGGAAGGATAGGCGAAGGTGACGTCGCGGAAGCGGATCTCGCCGGCGGGCAGGCCGGCGGGATCGCGGCTGCCGGCAGGCATGGCACCCTCGGCGGCCATGGCGGGCGCCAGGCGCAGCACGGCGGCCACCGGCGCCGCGGCGCCGTTGAGCGCCCAGTTGAGACCGCCGAAGGCGATCATCGAGGTGCCGATCGCGCTCTGCGCGTAGACGACCAGCGCGCCCAGGGTGAGCTGGCCGCTGGAGACGGCGGCGGCGAGCGACCCGAACACCGCGACGTTGGCGCCGATCACCAGTAGCATGCTCCAGAGCACGGGCTTCTCGCGCAGGCGGGTGGCCTCGTACTGCAACCGGTGCAGGCGGGTGCGGCGGTCGACGAAGCGGTCGATGGTCCAGCCGGCGAGGCCGAACAGGCGCAGCTCCTTGGCGGCCGGCGGATCGACGGCGAGCCGGTAGGTGTAGTCCGCGTCGCGCTGCGCCGCGCGCACGGGCTCGGTGTTGCGGTCGAACCAGACCGCGCTCTCGCGCAGCAGCCAGTGGGTCGCCAGCCAGGCGCCGGCGAGGACGAGGGCCGCCCACCAGCGCCAGCTCGCGAGCACCAGGGCGAAGGCGAGGCCGCCGATCAGCTCCACCAGCCCCGAGGCGATGAAGTCCATCGAGATCGACAGCGGCGGGCCGGTCATCCCGAGGTCGAAGTCGCGGGCCACGGTGAGGTCGCTGGTGAGCTTGGGATCTTCGAGATGGCCCATGCCGGGCGGACGGACGCAGGCATCGGTCAGGCGGTCGTAGAGCCAGGCCGCGGTGCGGTCCCCGAGATTGGAGCTCACCGCCTGGTGGATGGGCGTCAGGATCTGCAGCAGGACGAAGACGGCGCCGGCGAACGCGAGCGGCACCGCCAGGCTCGTGCCCCTCTGCACGGCGGCCACCAGCAGGCCCATGGCGATGCCGAAGAGAGCCGGCAGGACGCCCCGCAGCACCACCGCTCCCCACCAGACGGCGGCCAGGGCCGGGTCCGCCTTCGGCAGCACGGCGAACAGCTTCCACTCCTCGCGCTCCCGCAGGCTTTTCATGCTCGGACGGCTCCCACGACGAACATGGGTCTTACTTATTGCACGTATCCCAGCGCCTTCAGCGCCTTCTCCGTCTCCCCGTTCACCTCGTCCTCGTCGCCGCTGTTCTTGCCCTTCTCTATCCAGGTGAGAAGCTCGCGCTTGAGCCTGCGGACCACGTCCGCCTGCTTCTCGTCGGCCGCGAGATCGTTCATCTCCCCCGGATCGTCGGCGAGGTTGTAGAGCTCGAAGCCCTTGGTGGGCGAGCCGGCGGCGCGCGAGCGCGGACCGCCCGAATTGAAGACCAGCTTCCAGGTGCCCTCCTGGACGCTGTGGTAGAGGTTCGGATGGTGCCCCGCCTCCGAGAACGCCGCGCGGAAGAGGTCGGCCTGCCTGGGATCGACCGCGCCGGTCCGCAGCAGCGGCCAGAGGCTCTGCCCTTCGAGGCTCGGGATCTGGCGGTCGGGCGCGACCGCGTCGCGCAGGGTGGGATAGATGTCGATCAGCTCCACCGGCCGGTCGATCCGCTTCCCCCTGGCGAGGCCGTTCATGACGAACATCAACGGCACGTGGGCGGTGGTGTTGTACGGCAGCGAGCCGTGCTCGAACCAGGCGTTGTGCTCCCCCAGCTCCTCGCCGTGGTCGGCCGCGAAGACGATCAGGCTGTCCTCCAGGAGCCCGAGCGAGCGCATCTCGTCGAGCAGCTTCCGGATGTGCTGATCGGCCACCAGCACGTTGGCGTCGTACTGGGCCTTGTAGAACTTGAGGTCGGTGTGCCCTTCGAGCGTATACCCCCTGGCGACCAGGCGGTTCGGGATCGGCCGGTCGCCCGGCCCCTGGAACAGGGCGTCGCCGACGAACGGGTCCTTCTCCCCCTGCGGCAGGATGTAGGGCGCGTGCGGGTCCGAATAGTGGATCCAGGCGAACAGGCGGTCGGCCTTGGCGTACTTCCGGAGCAGCGGCAGGGCGAGCGCGTTCACGCGCGGCGCGGCGGCGAGCGGCCGGAACAGCTTGGGATCGTCCGGAAAGTCGCCGCCCCCCCAGGTCTCCTTGAACTCGTCGAAGCCGGTGTCCCAGCCGAGGCTGGCCGCCAGCACCGCGTTCGAGACCACCCCGAAGGTCTGATACCCCTGCTCCTTGAAGAACTCCGGCAGCGTCAGGTAGGGCGCCGGAATGCGCAGCGCCGCCTTGTGGGTCAGGCCGGTCGAGTGCGGATAGAGCCCGGTGAACATCGCCGCGAACGAGCTCCCCGTCTTCGGCCACTGGGTGACCGCGCGATCGAAGGTCACCCCCGTCGCCGCCAGCGCCTGGAGGTTCGGCGTGGTGGCGCGCGGATACCCGTACAGGCTCATGTGATCGGCCCGCAGGGTGTCGACGGTGATCAGGAACACCCGCCGGGGCGCATGGAGAGCGGCCGGAGAGGAAGCAGCGCTCCCCGTCTCCTTGCCACGGCAGCCGCCGATGGCGAGAACGAGGAGAAGAATCCAGAAAAGTTTTGAAAGCTTGAACGGCACGGTAGCGTCTCCAGCGGACGGGAGATGCTACTACAGAGCGAGTCGTCTGCCAGATCCTGAAAGCTTCATCGATTTCTTCACCGCCTTGTCCCGTAAATCAATTCATGCGCACTTAGCTATATGAAAGGAGGTGAACACTATGAAAAAGCTGGTGATTCGGGAAGCTGAGTCGGTCAAGGTCACGGCGGCGGCATTCTACGGCAACCCTCTCGGTTGGCCCTGCCCGTAACCGCAATCGTGCGCTCAAGTTGATCGGGTAGGGATCGGTTGATCCCTACCCATATTGAGGTCAGGGAATGCAGACTTATTCTCCAGATCTACGCGTGGCCGTTGAGCCCTTTACACACCAGCCCGAAGCCGGTGGCGTGGTGGTGGGCTTCCAGGTTTCACGGGTATTCCTCGTCCTGCAACAGGATGCTTTCGCGATTCTCGAGCAGCTCAGCCAAGGCCGGACTCTCGATGAGGTGAAGGAGTTCTACGCCCGCACCTACGGCGAGGTCGCCGACCTCGACGATTTCGTGGGAGAGCTCTTCCGGAGAAAACTTCTCAAGCCTCTGGAGGACGTGGAAGAGGCGCCCCTCACGACCGTCGTACCGGAGCCGGATCGCCGGCCTCTCTTCTCTCCTGCGCTGGCCCGCAAGCTGTTCAGCAGGCCCGTCGTCGTCGCGCAGCTTGCAACGATCGGGCTCGCGGTCCTTGCCGTATGCACGGATCCGGCGATCCTGCCGACACGAGCGGCCCTTTTCTTTCCCGACCAGTTGGCGTTGACGACCGTTTTGATCCTGCTGGTCTCCGTTGCCACCTCTTTCGTTCACGAATTCGCGCATCTTTTGGCCGCTCGCGCCGCGGGAGTGAAGGCGCGCATAGGGGTGAGCCATCGCCTGTGGATCATCGTGCTCGAGACGGACCTGAGCGGGCTCTGGTCTATATCGCGGCGGCAACGCGCCCTGCCACTGATCGCGGGGCCGTTGATCGACGCCACCACGGCGTCTCTCCTCCTCCTCGTGTTGCGATGGAACGACCTCGCCGCCCTGGGCTTCTCACCCCAGACCCTCCATTATCTCAAGGCCGCCGCCCTGATCTACGTCTTGCGATTGATCTGGCAGTGCTATCTGTTCATGCGAACGGACTTTTACTATGTCCTGACGTTCGCAACCCGCTGCAAGAGCCTCATGCAGGATACCGAGGATCTGCTGCGCAATCAGCTGGCGCGCCTCTCCTCGCATTGGCAGGCCGTGGACCAGAGTCACATTCCCGCCTCGGAGCGGCGCGTCATCAGGCTCTATACGATTCCCTGGCTCCTCGGACGTGGCCTGGCAGCCTACGTCCTCCTCGTGGTCCAGCTGCCGCTCCTCTGGCAATACATCCTCGCCGTCGGGGCGAAACTCTCCGTCGGGTATCAGCACAACCCGCACGCTTTCATCGACAGCATCACCGTCGCCCTTGTCGCGGTCCTCTCTCTCGGAGGCGGCCTTTATCTGTGGATCAGGGAAATCCTGAAAACTTGGAGAAAGCCCTATGCGGTGGCAAAGTGATCTCCCGAACGTTCTCATCGATGCGGAAGGAAAGACGATCTCCCTGGTCGCGCCGGCAGGCCTGTCTCGTCGGGGCCATTTGGAAGCATGGCTCGACACGATGAGGACGCGAGACTACCAAGGCTGGCGATTGGATTGCGATTTCGCCCATGGGGGAGTCTGGGCGGGCGTGGCCGACCTCGTCGCGAGCCTCTTGCCCGCTCTCAAGGCCGTGGCTCCGGATCTCGTCCTTCGTCATGACTATGAGCTCGTCTCCATCCTCCCCAGCCTGAGAAGAACCATCCCGGTGCGTCACCTCAGCTTGACCGATATGGCGCCGGACCAGGAGCAAACCCGTCTCTATCCGCCGGACCGCGCTCTTCGCGTCGTCCATGGCCTCGTCGAGCTCCTGGCGGAATGGAAGGCCCGGAGCGGCCAGGCTCCGTGGTTGATCGTCTGCGATCATTTCGACCGGGCCGGCCACCTGGGACGCACCTTCTTCCGCGAGCTCCTGCGCCGCCGAGGTATCGCCTTGCGCCTGACCTTGGTCCTGGTTTCAGAGCGCGCTCAGGAGATGGCAGATGGCGAGCTCGCAGACCAGCGAGTCCGCCTCTCTCTGTCTCCTGAAGCTCAGGAGCACTTCGATCCCCGGATCGCCCGGGCGGAGGCTCGGCAGCTTGAGGCGGAGTGCACGGACGACACTGCGCTCGCCGAGGAAAATCTGGCGGCGCTGATCCGATTGTGGACGCGAGCCGGCGACGAGGAGAGGGTCTTCTACTGGCGCACCCGGGCTTTTACCCGCTACACCCTGCGCGGCTATTACCAGGAGGCTCTGGTCCATGGCGAGGCAGCCCGGCAGTTCGTTCTGGAGCACGTCCCCGACGACGAGTCCAAGCATGCCTCTGTGATCAACAAGTTGTATTCGTGTTACTGCGCCATCGGCGAGCCCTACAAGGCGCTCGACCTGCTGCAGTCGGAAGCCCTGCCGAAGCTCATCGACAAGCAATCCAGGGGCCACTTCTTCTACCAGCTGGCCATGCTCTACACCCGCTTCCTCTCCGATCGCGACCGCGATCTTCGCCACGCCGAAGCCAGCCTTGACGAAGGCCTTTCAGAGCTTCTCGCGGCCGACATGCCCGAAGCGGCGAGACAGTTCTCGATCACTTTCAATCGTAACGGTCTGGCTCTCGTCCGCCACCGTCAAGGGCGCTTTCAGGAAGCCATCGACCTCTGCCGCGAAGGGTATGAGCGCCTGCACACGCACCTCGGGGATGGCGAGCACCGGCTTCACCGTTCCGTCCTGCTCTACAACATCGCCCAGGTCTACTCGGCGATGGGAAATTCCGAGGAAGCGCTCGCGCACTTCGACATGGCGATCGAGATTGACCCGAGCTATTCAGAATATTTCAATGAGCGAGGCAACGTCTACTTCCGCCTGGAGCGCTTCGACGAGGCTTTCGCGGACTATCAGCGAGCCTTGGAGCTCAGCCCGCCGTACCCGGAAGTCTTCGTCAATCTCGGGCAGTGCCTGCGCGCCATCGGACAGATTCCAGCGGCCCTGGCCGCCTACGACAGGGCTCTCGACCTGAAGCCCGACCAGAACTGGGTCTTCGTCATGCGGGCGGAATGCCATGAGGCGCTCGGCTCCTTGCGCGCGGCGCTCGAGGACTTCAACCGGGCCCTGAGCCTCGATCCCGCCCAGTTCGCGGTCCTTGCCAATCGGGCCTGCATTCACTATGAGCTCGGCAATCCGCAGGACGCTCTCGCCGACCTCGACTCCGCGATCCGGATCTCTCCCGAAACGGCGGATCTCTACCAGAATCGCGCCGCGGCCCTCCAGGGGTGTGATCGATTCGATCTCGCCATCCGGGATCTGGAACGATATCTCGATCTGCGCCCCGATGCCTCCGATCTTCCGGAGGTCACGAGCAGGCTCGGTGAGCTGCGCGGCCGTTTGCCGTCAGCTCCGGCCGCCGTCAGCAGTCATGCGCAGGGTTGATCCGGGAGGGCAGCGATGCATTGGCTGATCTCGGATCTCGCGCGGGCCTTGAGGAGCTTCACGCAACGCCTCGCCTATAGCGGGGCCGTGATCTTCTCCCTCGGCGGAGCCATCGGCCTCAGCATCGTGGCCTTCGCCCTCACCGACGGTCTCTTCCTGCGGCCCCTGCCGATTCCGAACCAGGATCGGATCGTCGCCCTGGTCTCCAGCGATGAGGGGGCGCCGCAGCTCCTCCCTCTTTCGTACCCGAACCTGCAGGACCTGCAGGCCCGGTCCCACTCCCTCGCCACGCTGTCCGCCTATCAATTTACGGACGCGAGCCTGGCGGGAGACCCGCCTCAAGTCGTCGTGGGTCAGATCGTGACCGGGAGCTTCTTCTCCCTCCTCGGCGTATCGGCCCAACGGGGCCGCACCTTGACGCCGGCGGACGATTCGCCTTCGAATCTTCAGCCCGTGGTGGTTCTGAGCGACGCGCTCTGGCGGCAGCGCTTCGCCGGCGATCCTTCGATCCTGGGAAGGGTTATCCAACTCGACCGGCAGGCGTTCACCGTGGTCGGGATCTGCCCTCCCGGGTTCCATGGGACGCAGCGACAGGTCCGCTCGCAGTTCTGGATTCCACTCAGAGCTTCTACAGTCCTGCTGCCCATAATGGACAAGCTGAACCGTCGCGACTGGCGACTGCTCAGAGTTCTGGGCTTGCTCGCGCCGCATTCGACGCCCGAGCAAGCGCGAACGGAGATCAAAGCCCTGGGGAAACAGCTCGAGCTCGACGACCCTGACGCCAACCGGGGGCAGTCGCTGCATGTCATTCCCTTTGCGGACGAGGCGATCGGCCCGAACAGTCACGCTGCCATCGCAAGAGCCTGCGCGGGATTGCTGACGATCGCCATTCTGGTGCTCCTCGGGGCGGGCATCAACGCCGCCAATTTTCTGCTGATCAACTTCACGGCGCGGCGCGGCGAGATGGGGATCCGCCTCGCGCTGGGAGCGATGCGACGCCGCCTGATCCTGCAGTTTGCCCTCGAGGGCCTGCTGCTGGTCACTGCCAGCCTGGGCTTCGGCACTCTGCTCGCCTATGAATGTCAGCATCTCCTGCTCGGTCATCAGAACCCCTTCACGGGAACGGATGGATTGAGCCCGGATTGGCGGCTCGTCACGTGGGTTGTCGGCACAGCCCTCGCGGTCGGCGTCGCCGGGATGATCCCGGTCGTCCGCGCGGCCCTGTCCGATTCTCTCCTCAAGGTCGCCAATGAGAGCAGATATCTCGACACCTCCAGACGCCACCAGTTTCTGCAGAGTGCCCTGACCTCGACCCAGGTGGCGTTCACCACCGTCTTTCTGGCCTGCGCCGGCTGGTTTACGATGAGCCTCGTCAAGGCCCAACGGACCGACCTCGGATTTGTCTCTCAGGGGCTGGGAGTCGTCTCCTTGAACCTCAAGAATGCCGGTTACAGCGAACCCGACGGCTTGGCGTTCTGTGAACGGGCACGCCTGGCGATCGCCGGCCTGCCGGGAGTGGCGTCGGTGGACATCGCCGATCTGAAGCCTCTCTCGGGCGCCTCTCTGCTACGGCAGACCTACCCTGTGGGCGCCAGGGACGACGCGATGCTGGTCCCGGTCAAGAGCGTCACGGACGGTTACTTCCAGACCCTGGGCCTGCGACTTCTGAGTGGACGCTCCTTCCATGGTGACGAAACGTCCGCCGCCGCGGTTCTCAACGCTGAGCTGGCCTCGAAGCTCTGGCCGGGGGTCGATCCCGTGGGACGGCAACTCCAGTTCGATGACGACAAGACGCCCGTCACCGTGGTCGGGGTCGTGGGGAGCTCGCGCGAAATCAGCCTTGAAGGGCCGATCCCGCCTCTCGTCTATCTCCCGTTCAGACCCCACTACAGCCCTGCCGTGACGTTTTACATTCGTTCTTCACGGGCATCCGGAGATCTCCTGAGATCGACCTCTCTCGCTCTCTCTCGGCTGGATCGACAGATTCCCGTCGATTCCACGGATATCGACAGCCTGGTCAAAGCCGCGCTCTGGGCGCGGACCCTGGCTCAACGTCTCTTCCTGTTGCTGGGAATCTCCACACTTTTGATCTCGATGGTCGCGACCTATGTCCTCACCAGCTTCTATGTCAAAGCCAGATACCGGGATCTTGCCATCCGTACGGCGCTGGGGGCGGAATTTGCCAGCCTTACCAGGTTGATCTGCCAGCAGCGTCTTCCCGCGGTGGCAGTTGGCCTGCTGGCGGGAGCGCTGGCCTCCTTTGAAATCGGCCGTCTCATCTCCAGTTTCACCGGACCCCTGGAGAGAGAGGCCTGGGTCCCCGTCATCATCGCGCTGCTGACGATGGGTCTCTCCGTGGGCGCAATTTTCCTGGCCACGAGAGAGCTCTCACGTTCCACACTACGCGCGAGCCTCAGTCGACTCTGAGCCCTTCCGACATCCCTCCAGGCTCGGGTGGAACCGACCCTATCCGACGGCCCTATGCAACAATCCTCCCCACGCCATGCCGCCGCTCCGCGTCCACCCCGACCACCCCAACCTCTTCCAGAACGGCGCCGGCCAACCCGTCGTCCTCGCCGGCTCCCATCACTGGGACAACCTGCAAGACAACGCCGAGCGCCCCGGCGGCTTCGACTTCGAGCGCTACCTCGACCGCCTCACCGGCTGGGGCCACAACTTCATCCGCCTCTGGACCCACGAGGCCTGGACCCACGACGTCCATCCAAGAATCTATTGGCGCGAGGAGCGCTCCGGCCCCGCTCGAGCCCTCGACGGCCGCCCCCGCTTCGATCTCACCCGTTTCAATCCGGAGTACTTCGAACGCCTCCGGTCCCGCGTGGTCCGCGCCGGCGAAAGGGGCTTCTACGTTTCGGTGATGCTCTTCAACGGCTGGTCCATCCACAACAAAGGCGAAGGCAACCCCTGGCACCGCCACCCCTTCAATTTCGAGAACAACCTCAACCGCGTCGACGGCGACCCCGACGCCCGCGGCGAAGGCTCGGACGTCCACACGCTCCGGGTCCCCGCCATCACCCGCCTCCAGGAGGCCTACGTCGATGAAGTCGTGCAGGCCGTGGGAGATCTCGACAACGTCCTCTGGGAGATTTCGAACGAAAGCCCCCAGGAATCCGTCCTCTGGCAATACCACCTCATCGAGTATCTACGCCGCATCGACCCCCATCGTCACCCCATCGGCATGACCGCCACGTTCCCGGGCAACCGCAACGAAGACCTCTTCCGCGGCCCTGCCGACTGGATCTCCCCCGGCAACAAGGGGGGCTGGCGCAAGAATCCGCCGCGGGCGGATGGGGGGAAGGTGGTGATCGTGGATACCGATCACCTCTGGGGGATCGGCGGGGGCGCGGAATGGGTTCGAAAGGTTTTTCGCGCCGGGCACCATCTGGCGTACATGGACCCCCTGGACGAAAATGCAGAACGGGAAGGGGCCCGTGTCGCGATGAGACACCGGCCGACGAACCTCTACCCGTAACGCAAGGCTTCCGTGGGATCGACCTGCGTGGCGCGCGCGCCGGGGATGGCTCCCGCCACGAGCGAGACTCCGAGAAGGATCACCGTCGCCGCCGTCAGCGTCATCGGGTCGCGGGGTGAGAGGCCGAACAGGGAGCTGGCGACCAGGCGGCCCAGGGCGAGCGCGGCCGGCACGCCGATCGCCACTCCGGCCAGGACCAGCAGGAGGGTCTCGCGAAGCACCATGCCGAGAATGGCCGGACGTCCCGCGCCGAGGGCCATGCGGATGCCGATCTCGTTGGTCCGGCGGGCGATCGTGTAGGAGATCACGCCGTAGAGACCGATCGACGCCAGCAGGAGCGCCAGGACGCCGAACACGACCGCCAGCTCGGCCAGCATCTGCTCGTGGTTGATCGCGTCGGAGACCATCACCGCGAGCGGCCGGATCTCGCTGATCGGCAGGTTGGGATCGTAGGCGCGCACCGCCTGGCGCACCGTTTCGACCAGAGTCCCGGGATGCTGGCTGCGGATCTCGAAATTGTAGGTCGAGCCGACGTCCGCGGCCTGCTCCATCGACGTGAAGTAGCGCGGCGGCGCCGGTTCGCGCACGTCGTGGTCCCGGGCGTCCGCGGCCACCCCCACGATCTCGAAGCTCTGATCGCCCACCTTGATGTGCCGGCCGAGAGGGGGACGTCCGGCAAAGCACCGCTTCGCCATCGCCTCGTTGATCACGGCGGCGAGCGGCGCACCTTTCCGGTCGAGAGGGCTGAGGTCGCGGCCGGCGAGGAGGTGCGTGCCCAGCGTGGCGAAGTAGTCCGGCCCGACGTGGTCGTAGTTGAGCTCAGTATTACCCAGAGAATTTCCCAGGGCCTTGCCCTGGCCGGGAGTGAACCCCTCGACCGTCGTCGTCGTGGAGTTCTCCGTGCCGCTGAACACTCCGTTCTCGGAGAACGAGACCTTCTCCACTCCCGGAACCGCGCGCAGGCGCTCGGCCAGCCGCAGCGGAAAGTCCTGGAGCCGCACTCCCGTCAGACCGGCGGCGACCGGATCGACGCTCATCAGCAGGAGCCGGTCGCGCTGGAAGCCGAGGTCGAGGTTCTGCAGATTGCGCAGCGAGCGCACGAAGAGCCCGGCGCCGGCCAGCAGGAGGAGCGAGAGGACGAACTGCATCACCACCATCATCCTGCCCAGGCGCCAGCGGCCGCCGGTGCCGGCGAGGCTGCGGGAATTCTCCTTGAGCGCCGGCGCCAGCTCCACCCGGGTCGCCTGGAGCGCCGGCGCGAGCCCGAACGAGATGCCGGTCAGGAATGCGATCGCCGCCGTGAAGCCGAGGATACGGGCGTCGAGGTGGAGGTCGAGCGCGATCGGCGACGAGCCGCCGGCGAGCCTCAGGAGCGCCGGTCCGGCCCAGAGCGAGAAGAGCATCCCGAGCGCCGCACCGGCGCAGGAGAGCAGGACGCTCTCCGTCAGGAGCTGCCGGATCAGCCGGCCGCGGCCGGCGCCCAGCGAGAGGCGCACGGAGATCTCCTTGGCCCTCCCCGCCGCCCGTTCGAGCAGCAGGCCGGCGACGTTGGCGCACGCGATCAGCAGCACGAGGGCGACGAGGGCCATCACCATCACGAGAGGCTGCGCGAACTGATTGCGAAGCCAGGAGAACCCGGTGCCGCCGGGACCCACCATGACCTTCGGCGCGTCCGGACCGGGCAGGACGTCCTTGGCGATCCCCAGGCTGGCTCCCTCGGCGACCACCTGCGCATAGAGACCCTCGACCTCGGCGCGCGCCTGCGCCACCGACGCTCCCGGCCTGAGACGGCCCATGAGGAGGAGCCAGCTTTCGTCCCAGCGGTCGAGAAACGCATATCCCGGATTGACCTGTTGCTGCATGGCGACGGGAATCCAGATCTCCGCCGGCTGGCCGACGACGTCGCCGAGGAAGCCCGGCGGCATGACGCCGATCACGGTGAACTGGGAATGGTTGATGGTGAGCACGCGGCCGAGGACCGCCGGATCGCGAGAGAGGCGCTGGACCCAGAAATCGTGGCTCACGACGACGACCGGCGAGGCGCCTGGAGCCCGGTCCTCCGCCGCCGTGAAGGCGCGACCCTGGGCCGCCCGGATGCCGAGCACGGAGAAGAAATTGCCGCTGACCAGACGGCCGCGTACCCGTTCGAGGTCCGCACCGGCGCCGGCCAGCCTCACCTGCAGATGCCCGGTCCGGCCGGAGGCGTAGATGCCGCTGAGGCTCCGGTTGCGGTCGCGGATCTGCCGGTACATCGGGTAGGAGTAGAGGTCGCCGCGGATCGATCCGTCCGAGAGCGAGCCGGTGCGGATGGGGTTGCCGATGGCCACCAGCCGGTCGGGCTGGTAGACCGGCAGCGGGCGGAGCAGCAGGGCGGTGATCAGGCTGAAGATGGCGGTGTTGGCGCCGATCCCCAGCGCCAGGGAGAGCACCGCCACCAGGGTGAACAGGGGGCTGCGGCGGAACGTCCGCAGCGCGTACTCGACGTCCCGCCCCAGATCCTCGATCCATTTCGTCCCGCGCATCTCACGGCACCTCTCTTCGATCTGGGTCACGCCGCCGAAAGCGCGCAGGGCGGCATGGCGCGCCGCGCGGAAGCTCATCCCGGCGGCGACGTTCTCCGCCGTGAGCTGGTCGAGATGGAACGAGATCTCGGCCGCCATCTCGGCCTCGACGCGGGACCGCAGGAACAGCGACCGCAGGCGCAGGCGCAACTTGTCCGCAGAGCGCATGAGAGCCCCCTATGCCATGCGGGCGACGAGGTTGATGGCGGTGGACAGCCGATCCCAGCTGGCGAGTTCCTTGTCGAGCTGCTCGCGCCCCTCCCGCGTCAGCGAATAGACCTTCGCCTTCCGCCCCGTCTCCGACTCCCCCCACGCCGCCGTGATCCAGGCCTGCTGTTCGAGCCGGTGGAGAGCCGGATAGAGCGATCCCTGCTGCACCCGCAGCACGTCGTCCGAGATCTGCTCGATCCGCTTGGCGATCGCCCAGCCATGCATCGGCTCCAGGGAGATCGTCTTGAGGATCAGGAGGTCGAGGGTGCCTTGAACGAGGTCGCTTGGTTTGCCCATAGTTGATACCTTGACGGTCTACAATAGGGGATGGATTGTAGACTGTCAAGGTGTCGGTGCGAGAACGAGCTCTTCCGGCCCCTCTCCGCCACGCTCCGGCTCTGGAATTCGACGGAAGACAAGCTCCAGATAGATATAGCGGTGGAGATCAAGGACGATGGACTGGAGTTTCTCGAAGGCCTCTTCCGTCTTCGGCAGCAGCAGGGAGCTGTCTTTCCTCGGGACGACCAGCAGCAACCGCTGGGTGGACGCATTGGACGAAGAGCTGAGGAGGGACGCTCGTTCATCGACCAGCGCGAGCGTGTAGAAGAACTCATGGATACTGACTTCCAGAGCCGTCAGGAGCCGGTCAAGAACCTCCAGACGGGGCAGCTCCTTCCCGTGTTCGAATTTCGAAAGCTGGCTTTTTCCGATTCTGGCTTCCTGAGCGACCTGAGCCTGGCTTTTGCGCCGAAGATTCCGGATCAGAGCAAGGGTGTTCCCGAGATTTTGAAGCAAAGAATTCCCCTCAACGGCTGACGAAGCCGTCGGGTTGATAGAGCGTGAACGAAAGCCACCTGGAGGTCACGGTGGCCTGGAGGCCCCTGGCAAGCCTCTCGGATTCGCAGCTCAGGAGTGCCGCCCGGTGACGTCGCAGGTCCTCCTGGAGACCGGCCACGAGATGGAGGTCTTCTCGCAGCCAGGGCGCCGCCCCCTGGATCACTTCCGTATCCCGGAGATCATCCCCCTTCGAGGCGTAATGAGCCCGGAGGCACCACGTCTCGAGCGGGTTGCCGATGGCGGCGGCGAACAGCTCCTCGATGCTGACGACCCGAACGCCTGCCAAGGGCCGGCCTTCGAAGACCGCTTCCCAGCAGGGTTGATAGTGGGCTCGCAGCACCCACCTTTGAACAAGCTCCGGGGAGGCTGTCGCCGCCGCCTCCGCCGCCGGCAAGACACTCTTTGCTCCGAAGCGGGTCTCCACCAGAGCCAATAGAGCTTTTGTTGACCGCCATTTCCTGATCGTGCCCGGCTCGCGCACGGGGTCGTGTTCGTCCTGCTCCTGCCAGATCGTTCCCTCTCCCAGATCCCAGAACCGGCGCGTGATCTCGCGGCAGCTCTCGCAACCCGTCAGAAGGTGGCGGACGACCGCCTGGGCTTCGGTGCGCGACAGAGAGCCGCGCATGAGGCGCTCCAACTCCGCCCGTTCCGGGTGCCGCCGCTCTTCTTTGGGCTGCGGAGAGAGGAATCGGTCTGGCTGGGAGCAGGTCATCGCGGCCCAGGTTATGGCGTTCCCTGCTCGGGTCATCCCAGAGCTGGCAGAAAGCCGCAGGTTGCGGTTGAACGACCTTTTTTCTTCCCACGGCGCACCCCGATGCTCTTTCCAGGCTCTCTTCTTGTCACGTTTCGGCGTCGTCGTGCACATACCCATTTGGAAGTACTTTCGGGAGGAATGAGATGTCGGGAGGGATACCTTCGGCGCTGGGCGCCGTGGCGCGCTTCTTCCGCTTCGCCCGCGGCTTGAGCGCGGGCCAAGCGGCGCGGATCCTGGGGATGAAGGCTGCCACGCTCTCCGAATTGGAGCGGGGAGAGGAGGGAACGCTCTCCCGTGACGCCCAGGA
>DATBAW010000405.1:0-15165 GCA_036271335.1 Thermoanaerobaculia bacterium | reverse complement strand
GGGATGCCGATCAGGTCGGCGTCCTTGAACTTGACGCCGGGGCGCTCGTCGCGGTCGTCGAAGAGGATGTCGATCCCCTTCTCCTGGAGCTGGGCGTAGATCTCCTCGGCGGTCTTCTTGACCGCTTCGTCCTCGGGGTTGAGGGAGATCAGCAGCACCTCGAAGGGGGCCAGCGGACGGGGCCAGACGATGCCGTCCTTGTCATGGTTCTGCTCGATGGCGGCGGCCACGGTGCGGCCGATGCCGACGCCGTAGCACCCCATGATCATCGGCTTGTCCGCGCCCGCCTCGTCGGTGAAGACGCAGCCGAGCTTCTCCGAATACTTGGTGCCGAGCTTGAAGATGTGCCCGACCTCGATCCCCCGGAAGCCCTCCAGCGTGCCGTCGCAGCGCGGGCAGGGATCGCCGCCGGCGACCAGCAGCAGGTCGGTCCAGTCGGCGAGGTCGACGTCGCGCCCCCAGTTGACGTTGGTCAGGTGGGCGTCCGCCTTGTTGGCGCCGGTGACGAAGTTCACCATGCCGCGCACGCCGATGTCCCCCACCATCCGCACGTCCTTAAGGCCCACCGGCCCGGCGAAGCCCACCGGCGCGCCGGTCACCGCGCGCACCTTCTCCTCGCTGGCGAGCGCCAGGTTCTGGACGTCGAAATGGTTGGCGAGCTTGATCTCGTTGACCTCGCGGTCGCCGCGGACGAGCGCCACCACGGGACCCTTCTCGGTCTCGTAGATCAGCGTCTTGACCAGCCGCTTCGGCGCCACCTTGAGGAAACGGGCGACCTCCTCGACCGCGTGCTTGCCCGGCGTCGCCACCTCCTGCATCTCCTGCTGCGCGAACGTCGCGCCCGCCTCCTCGCCGCGCCGGGTCTCGGCCCGCTCGACGTTGGCGGCGTAGCCACAGGAGGGGCAGCGGACGACGGCGCTCTCGCCGGTCTCCGCCACCACCATGAACTCGTGCGACGCCGAGCCGCCGATCGAGCCGGTATCCGCCTCGACCATGATGTAGTCGAGCCCGCAGGCCTCGAAAATCCGGCAGTAGGCGGTCCGCATGGCCTCGTAGGAGACGTCGAGCCCCTCGGCGGTGGTGTCGAAGGAGTAGGCGTCCTTCATCAGGAACTCGCGGCCGCGCATCAGACCGAAGCGGGGGCGGATCTCGTCCCGGAACTTGGTCTGGATCTGGTACAGGTTGAACGGCAGCTGGCGGTAGCTCTTGACGTCGCGCCGGACCGCGTCGGTGATGACCTCCTCGTGGGTCGGTCCGAAGACGAACTCCCGCTCGTGGCGGTCCTTGATGCGCAGCAGCTCCTTGCCGTAGCGCTCCCAGCGTCCCGACTCCACCCAGAGCTCGGCCGGCTGGATCGACGGCATGAACAGCTCGATGGCGCCGGCCGCGTTCATCTCGCGGCGGACGATCGCCATGAACTTCTGCAGGCTCCGCCAGCCGAACGGCAGATAGGTATAGATGCCCGCGGCGGTCTTCTTGACCATGCCGGTGCGCACCATCAGCTGATGGCTGATCACCTCGGCGTCGTTCGGCACCTCGCGGGTGGTGTACAGGTAGTAGCGGCTCCAGCGCATCGCGTCCTCCGATCCATGTCAGGGTAGAAGCCCTGAAGGGGCGACATTGTACATGGTGGGGAGACTGCCAATAGGATGGCTCAATGAAACCGACGGTCGATTTGCCCGACGAGCGGAAGCGTGGTTCAGCTTCGGCGGCCCCCGGAGATCTCAAGCTGCCGCTCGTCGAGTGCGCTCGCGAGGCCCGATTTGACGAGGAGATGAACCCGGAGCGCGTGGCTGACGCGTTGCTGGAAGAGGAAGGGAGGTCCCTTTCCCCTACCCGAGGAATGCATAGATCAGCAGTCCGGTCCCGCTCGCGCCCATGACGATCGAGGCCAGCTAGGCGAACTGCGGGGGCACCGGCTTTCCGATCACCGCCCAGGCGTCCCTGGACGCCTCGGCGACCGCCGCCTTGATCTCCTTGGCCTGGTAATAGCCCCATGGCCGGACGCCTCCGCTTGGAGCCGCGCCGCCTGGGGATGCCGGGTGCGAATGGAGCGGCAAGCCCGCCATGTCACGTTTTCTTTTAATTTAGCACTTATATTTTAGGGAGGTATCCAACCGGACCCCTTCAGAAAAACCAAGGAGGAAAGAGATGAAGACCAGAGTCCTCGTCCTCGCCGCCGCCGCTCTCATCCTCGCCACGATGACCGCCGCCGCTCAGACCGGCACCTGGACGGCGGTCGGTTCCACCGGAACGGTCAACCCGCCTCAGGTGGCGCTCTTCACAGTCTTCAACGGGACCCGCCTGGGCTTCACCGCCGGCGGCACGATCCCGAACACTCTTGTCGCCCGATTCAATGTGACCAACACCTGGGGAGGCTTCGAAAGCGACGCGCCCCCCTGGACCCTCATGGAGGTTGGCGCGCTCAATACCTCGACCGCCGACCCCGTCTCGGCGACCCTCTATCGGGTCAACACCTGCACCGGCGTCCGCACCGCGATCTGCACGGCAACCAACACCCTCGGCAGCTCCACAGGAGCTTGCGTGAGCTGCTCGTTTGCGAGCGGCACCTTCAACTTCACCAGTTCCCTCTATTACGTCGAGGTCTCGATCACCCGCGCCGATAACGCCAGTCCGCAGCTCTCGACGCTGCGCATCCATTAGATAGATTTACCTGGATCCACCCCTCGGGTGGGCCGCTCGGCCCTACCCGAGGAACGCGTAGATCAGCAGCCCGGTCCCGCTCGCGCCCATGACCAGCGAGGCCAGCCAGGCGAGGCGGCTGCGGGTCAGGGCCGCCACGGCGCCGAGGGCGATCGAGACCTGGAACAGCGCGACCGCGTTGGCGAAGCGGTGGTGGCCGTGCAGGAGATGGTCGGCCTCGTTGGACCGCAGGTCGCGCTCGTGCTCCTTCTCCTTCGCCGCCTTCTCGATCTCCTTCTGTTCGCCGGTGTAGCGATCCTTGCTGGCGGCGAACTGCGGGGGCACCGGCTTGCCGATCGCCGCCCAAGCGGTTCCGGATGCCTCGGCGACCGCCGCCTTGATTCCCTTGGCCTGGTAATAAGCCCACTGGTCGGACGCCTCCGCCTGGAGCCGCGTCGCCTCGGTCTTCAGCACCAGCGCCTCGTTGACCGTCGCCCCCGCGTAGAGGGACGCGATGGCGGCCAGGGCCGCCAGGATCGCCGTGGTCAGCGCGATCCGCTTGAGGAACGCCCCTCCTTCCTTCTCGAGCTCCTCGTGGATGGCCTCGTGCAGATTCTCGGTCTCGACTTCGGGTCCTTCGGGCATGGGCGGGTCTCCAGAAAGGTCGCCTCTAGCCTATGCCAGTTCGGACCGCTCCATCGCCTTCATCCTCCGTGTCACGTTTTTGTTTAATTAAACACATATATAAGTGAGACCCCCATTCCGGCGGGCTCTCGTTTTCTCGGAGGAGTACTCCTATGCGCAAGGCAGTCCTGTCGTTCATGCTCCTGGCCGCGGTCATCGGCGTTTCCGCGGCGAAAGCTCAGACCTGCGGCGGCTCGCTCAGTTGCAACATCTCCGGCACCTCCTACACGATTACCAACAACACGGGAAACGGGTTTGAGGGCGAACAGGGCGGCGTCTGCACCTCCGTCAGCGGCGTTCCGTTGGCCGGAGTACTGGGCGCGAGCCTCAGCAACGACGGCGTCGTCGGCTACACCAATGTCGGCGTGGCCGGCGTCGCGGGCTACAACATGGTCTCGTCCGTCTGCCCCTCCGTTCCGGCGGCCGGCGGCCTGCTGGGCGTCCGCCGGAGCAGCGTGACCTGGGGCGTTTTCGCCGAGGGCGACATCGGCGCCACCGGCACCAAGTCCTTCATCGAGCCGCACCCGACCGATCCGACGAAAGAGATCCGCTACGTGTCACTCGAGGGTCCCGAGGCCGGCACCTACTTCCGCGGCACCGGCCGCACCCACAAGGGTTTCGCCACCATCGAGGTGCCGGACAGCTTCCGCATGGTCACCGCCGAGCGGGGCCTCACGGTCGTCGTCACTCCGGTCGGCGAGCTGGCGCAGGTCGCGGCCATCTCGAAGGGGCTCGACAAGATCGTGATCCAGTCGTCGAAGGACGTGACTTTCGACTACGTGGTGAACGGCGTGCGCAAGGCGTTCCAGGACTTCCAGCCCATCGCCAAGAACGAGGACTTCGTGCCGAACGGCCCGGACGACAACCGCTTCTTCACTCTCCCCGCCGAGAGCCAGCGGCGCCTGGTGGCGACCGGAATCTATACGCCCGACGGCAAGGTGAACCTCGACAAGGCCCGTGAGATGGGCTGGGACCTCCAGTGGGCTCAGCACCAAGCTCCCTCGGACCTCCTCGCCCGCCTCCAGCAGCACCGCTAGATTCGATCAGGGCGCGGCCTTCGGGCCGCGCCCCCGGCCTCGCCTTCCTCTCGATCTCGGATTCCCGCCAATAGGTACACGTCGTATATACTTTCCGGGAAGGAGAGAACGATGTCTCAGCGGGCCAAGATCTTCAAGAGCGGTGGAAGCCAAGCGGTCAGACTGCCGAAGGAATTCAGATTCGAGGGGGAGCGGGAGGTTCTCGTATCCCGCCAGGGGAATCGGATCATCCTGGAGCCGGTCAGGAGGACCTGGAGCCGGAAGTTCCTCGCGCTGGCGGGCTCCGCACCCGACTTCCCCTATCCGGACGAGCCGCCACCGGCGGAGCCCGGACCCGAGCTGTAGAGTGCGATACCTGCTCGACACCAACGTCTGTGTCGATTTCTTGAACCGGCGCTTTCCGAGCGTCACCGAGCGAATCCGGAGCTCTCCTCCCGAGGACCTCTGCGTGAGCTCGGTCGTGGTGGCTGAGCTGCGCTACGGGGCGGACCGGAGCCAAAAGGCCGCCGAGAATCATGATCGGCTCGATGTGCTGACGGCGGAGGTCCAGTGTTTGGATTTCGACCTCGCGGCGGCCAGCGTCTATGGTCGCATCCGCGCTGCCCTCGAGGCCCAGGGAACTCCGGTCGGACCCTACGACATGATGATCGCGGCCCACGCGGTATCCCAAGATCTCGTCCTGGTTACGGATAACGAGCGGGAGTTTCAGCGAGTCTTCGGGTTGAGGATCGAGAACTGGCGCCGATAGCTTTCTCCAGCTCCCCTCCAGTCTTTCGGTCAACGCTTCCGCAGCTCCCGTCTATGAGAGGATCGATCCGCGGCGATGGCGCCGCGCACGTCCGAGGAGAGATCCCATGCCGAAACCGAACGAGACCGCTCCCGATGAGAAGGCCGCCCACAAGGCCGCCCGGCAAGAGCTGATCGACGCCCTCAACGAAGACCTGTCGCGCGAGTACCAGGCGATCATCGCCTACGTGGTGTATTCGCAGGTTCTGAAGGGGGCCGAGTACATGGCCATCGCGAAGGAGCTGGAGAAGCACGCCGGGGAGGAGCTGGCACACGCGCTGATCATCGCCAATCAGATCGACTATCTGGGCGGCACGCCGACCGTGACGCCGAAGCCCGTCAAGCTGGCCAACTCCTCCAAGGAGCTCCTGCGCTTCGACCTCGACAACGAGAACGAGACGATCCGGAACTACCGCAAGCGGGTCAAGCAGTGCGAGAGCCTGAACGAGTTCGCCATGGCCGAGCACATCCGCGAGATCCTCAAGCAGGAGCAGGAGCATCAGATCGACCTCGCCACCGCGCTCGGCGAGGATCCGCCCGATCTGGGGGCTTAGGATTTCGTCGCTGACCCGGCGCTAGATGTAGACATTCCGCCAGTGACTGGGTACAGTCACGCAATGAACGCAAGTTCGCGTGACCCCCAAGGCTCCCGGCGCATGTCCGCCCTGGCGACGATCGGCCGGCTCTTCTTCGCCGTCTCCATGGCGGCCTTCGGCATCCAGCAGCTCGTCTTCGGCGAGCTCGTCCGCTTGGCGCCACCTCTGCCGGCCTGGATGCCCTGGCACCCCTTCTGGGTCGACGCGACCGGCGTGCTCCTCCTCGCCGCCGCCGCCGCGATCGCCCTGAGGATCGGAGCGCGCTGGGCGGCGGCGGTGCTGGCGGTGATGCTCCTGTTCGACATCGTGCTCCTGCATCTGCCCAGGGCCCTGGCGACGGCGGGGGTGGGCGCCGCCTGGACCAATCCCTGTAAGGCTTTGGCGATGCTCGGAGGCGTCCTGATTCTGGCCGCGGTCCTGCCGGAGGACAAGGCGGGAGGATCACCGGCCCTCGAGAGAGGGTTCGGCAAGCTGGCGCCCCTGGGCCCCGTCTTCCTCGCGACCTTCATGGTCCTGGGGGGAATCCAACACTTCGTCTACAGCGATTTCGTGGCGACGCTGGTGCCCGCCTGGATTCCCAATTCCATGTTCTGGACCTGTTTCGCCGGCGTGGCTCTGATCGCGGGAGGCGTCGGGCTCCTGGTGCCGAGGACAGCGCGGTGGGCAGCGTTGATGACCGGGCTGATGATCCTTTCCTGGGTGGTGCTCCTGCACATCCCCCGCGCCCTGGCGGCTCCGCACGAGCCCGGCGAGACCTCGGGGGTATTCGAGGCGCTGGCGTTCAGCGGGATCGCTCTGGTGCTGGCGAGCCTGCGATCGGGCGGAACCGATCGCTTGTGAAGAACTGGCTGACGATCTAGAATGACCAGAATGACCAACTCGGGAAGAGAGGTCCCATGAATCAGATCGCCAAAGCCTGGACTCTCGCCGACGCGAAAGCGCATCTGAGCGAGGTCGTCGAGAACGCCTTGAAGACCGGGCCCCAGATCATTACCCGTCACGGCCGGAAAGCCGTCGTCGTGGTTGCGGCCGAGGAGTGGGAGCGGAAGACACAGCGTCAGGGCACGCTGGCGGACTTCTTCGCGGCTTCGCCTCTCCGAGACTCGGGTCTGGACCTCGAGCGCCCTCACGATGGCCCCCGCGATATCGACTTATGAGCTTCCTCCTCGATACGAACGTCGTCTCGGAATGGGTGAAGCCGGCACCCAGCTCGCAGGTCGCCGCGTGGCTGAACGAAGTCGACGAGGATCAGGTTTTCCTCAGCGTCGCTTCACTCGCCGAGATCCGGCGCGGCGTCGAGTTGATGGAACCGGGCAGGCGCCGTGACCGATTGATCGAATGGCTCACAGGAGCGCTTCCCGCACGTTTCGAAGGGCGTATCCTCGACATCGACCGCCGCATTGCCGATACTTGGGGAGCTCTCATGGCCCGGGGGCGCAAGGCCGGTTTGAACCTCGGCTCGATGGACGCCTTCTTCGCCGCCACGGTAGAGGTCTATCGGTTGACGCTGGTCACGCGCAATGTCCAACACTTCCGGCCGTTGGGGATTCCCGTCCTGGATCCCTGGCAAGACCGGAAGGACCAGAGGTAAGCATGCCCCATATCGAGCTCCCCGAAGGCCTCCCCGGGATCGTCGGACCGATGGTCGCCTACCCCGAGACCGAGCAGCATCTGAACGGGCTGGCCGACGCGCTGCTGCGCGGCCCCTCGTCGTTGACCTCCGGCGAGCGGGAGATGATCGCGGCGTACGTCTCCGCGGGCAACGAGTGCAACTTCTGCCGGCTCCTGCACGCCTCCACCGCGCGGCACCTGCTGGGGAGCGCGAGCGGCATGGTCGACATGGTCCTCTCGCAAGGCGCGCACGCGCCGGTCAGCGAGAAGCTGCAGGCGCTGCTGGAGATCGCCGGCAAGGTACGGCAGGACGGCCGGCTGGTCACGCCGGAGGACGTCGAGCGGGCCCGGGCCGCGGGCGCCGACGACAAGGCCATCCACGACGCCGTGCTGATCGCGGCCGCCTTCAGCATGTACACCCGCTACGTGGACGGCCTCGCCACCTGGGCGCCCAAGGAGCCCGAGGCCTACGACGAGATGGGCGCGGTGATCGCCGAACAGGGCTACATGCGCACCTTGCACGGCGGCTAGAGCGCGGCGATCTCGCCCTGCCGCTTCCCTCGCCGGCGCTTCCGCCGCCGGGTGACGTGGAGAACGAGCAGGAGCGGCAGAGGGAGGCCGATCAGGGAGTGAGCGAGGCTGAGCCCCGAGCGCCAGCGATCGTCGCCGACGTAGTAGAGCCCCCAACCGGTGAGCACCAGAAGGCCGCAGACGCCGAGGAGCGTCGCGCCCGAAGGTCGGGACCAGCGCCGCGTCCAGCCGCCGGGAACGTGGACGGTGAGCAGCGTGCCGAGGACCAGCAGCGCGGCCATCGCGGCGGCGCCATGGATCTCCAGCCAGACCGGCTGCGAAGGGTGGGGCTGCTGGCCGAAAGGGGTGTGAATCGGCGCCGCAAGGTACTGGAGATAGAGCCAGACAGCGCCGGAGATCCAGACGGCGAGGCCGGCGCCGTAGATGGAGAGCCGGTGCCGGCGGCTGAGGGAGACGGGGGACCGCCGGCGACCGTCTTTCCCTGAATGCTCCGGTCTCCGGTGAGCTTCCGGCTTCACGGCAGCACCCGCTGCAGGCCGGCCGCGGAGTCAAAAACCAGGGCCTGGGCGCCGTAGGACGAGAGGCAGCGGCGGGCGACGTCGCCGGAGGCCATCATCACGATCTTCGTCAGGGCGTCCGCGAACAGGCAGCGGTCCGCGATTGCCGTCACCGTCATCGCGTCCTGACAGAGGCGGCCCTCCGCCATCCGCACGTGGCCGGCGCTCCGCGGCGCGCGCTCCTCCCCCGCAGGCAGGCGCGGCGCGGACGTCGCTACGGCCGCCTCCCGGACGCGGATCGGAACGAGCAGCGCTCCCTCACCACCCTCGATGCGGATGCCGACCGGCTGCTCCTCTGCCCCCCAGACGCGGAGGTCGCCACCGGCGTTGACGATGCCCGCCGTCGGCAGGCTTCCGGCCCTTTGGAGCACCGCCTCCACCGCGCGGTCGACGGCGTAGCCTTTGGCGATGCCGCCGAGATCGAGCGTGTGGGGAGACGTCCTGCGGACGCGGCTGCCGGAGATCTCCACCGGCGGCTGGCCGGCGGCGATCTCAGGACGGGCCTCCTCCAGACCCATTCCGCCGTCGAGCCATGCGCCGCAGCGGACGTCGAATACGCCACCGGACTCGTGGAAGAGCCGATCGGCCGTCTCCAGCACCTCTACCAGCGAGGGGTGGACGTCGATCCACTCCCCCACCGCGGCCCCGTTGAGACGCGCCAGTTCGCTGCCGGCGCGATAGCGGCTCATCCGCCCCTCGACCTCGGCGATCGCCGCGAACGCCTCGGTGATGCAGTCGTCGAGCCGGCGGTCCGCGGCGGCGGCGGCGGCGGCGTCATCGGCGGTCATCGCGACCTCCACGAAGGTGCCGAGCAGCGGCCGCGCGCGCTTACGCGTGGCGGTTCTTGAGTAGCTCATAGGTCTGCAGCACGCGACGGACGCCGTTCGTCACGTGCGCGCTGGAGAGGGTGGCGCCGCTGATGTTCTGCACGTCCTTGTTCAGCTTCAGCGAGTCCCCGCCCCCCTTGCCGGTGAACTGCCGGAGCCATTCCTGCTTGCGGACGTCGCCGCCGAAGGTCTCGCGGTACTCCATGATCTCGACGCCCTTGACCCTGCCGTCCGCGCCGATCGCGATCGCATAGGTGATGAACTCGTGCTTGCCGAGGACCCGGTCGATGATCAGCGCCTCGTGGTTCGGCCCCCAGCCGATCCGCACCCGCGGATCGAGCACCCGCTCGTCCGAGGCCTTCTGAATGCGCTTCGCCTCCTCGGGCGTCAGCTGGACGTCCTGCATCGCCAGACTGACGCCCGGGAAGAGGGTCGCTGCCGCCTGCGCCTCGGAGAGGTAGACCTCGGCATAGAGCACGTGCGGGATCGGCGCCAGCAGCGCCGTCCCGACGAGGAGGTTCCATGATTTCGCCCGCATGCTCGAAGCTCCTTCCTGTCAGGCGGTTGCGACGGCACCCGGCTCAGAACGGAATGCCGATCTTGAACGTCGTCTCCCACTTCTCGTGCGAACGGAGGAACAGGTCGTCGCCGATGTAGCTGCCGTTGTCGGCGGTGCCGCTCGGCCGGCCGTAGACCTGCCGCAGCACTCCCAGGGTCGCCCAGGCCTTCTGGCCACCGTAGTGCAGGGCCGGCCCGGCCCAGTACACCGAGTGCTCATGATTGTGGAAGTCGCCGAGCTCGTTGTGGTTGCGCGCTTCCAGGCCGCCATACCAGTTCGAGGCGAAACGGTAGGAGACGCCGATCTCATTGTTGAAATCGAGCTCGCCGGCCCACTGGTCGTCGCCCTTGAAACGGATGAACTCCCCCTCGAGGATCAGGTTGTAGGCGATGATCAGCCGGTCGTCGAGGAAATTCTTCTGCACCAGCATTCTCGCCTCGTTCTCGAACGTGGTGTCGTACGGCAGACCGTTGTGCAGGTCGGTGAAGTCGTACTCGGGCTCGAGATAGAACGCCAGGCCGATCCCGTCGGATACCGGGTTGTAGATGCGGTAGATGAACTCGGCCGCGATGCTCTGCAGATAGGAGGCGTTACGCGTAAAGCCCGTGGCGCCCTGCGGATCGTCGTCGTCCGGCGAATTGTGCGCGGAGATGTGGCCGGTGTTCAGATAGAGCGCCAGCTGGAATTTGTCGGTGATGCCGTATTCGAGCTCGGTTTTCAGATCGATCGAGTTGTAGCTGCCGAAGGCGCGCCCCTCGCGGTCGCGGACCAGCTGCTCGACCTCGAAGTGCCCCTGGGGAACCGTCTCGACCGTGTAGACGCGACTGAACAGGCCCTCCCCTCCGTGGGAAGGCATCGCCACCGCGAAGGCCGCGAGGCCCGCCAGCAGAACGGATCTCTTCATGACCTCTCCTTCATGCAAAGTAGAAAATTCAGCCCCGGTCACCCGCGGCTCGCACCCTGAGCCAAGGCCCAAGGCGACCCCTTTTTCGCCGGCTCACGCCGGCGGCGGTAATCAGTACCATAAGGGTCCGATATTTGTCTACAGATAAATGAGAGTGAGTCTCAAGAAGAGCAACATCTCTGTGACGGGAGGGGTGGTGGAGAGGAGGCTAGGCCAGCCACCCGGGATTCCAGGGCGGCCGGCCGAGGTCGGCTCAGAGCTTCGGGTTACTGCTTCGGGTTACTGCCCAGCTTGATCATGAAGGCGTTGTCCTTGCAGTGGATGATGGCCTGGGTGACGCGCTGCGGATTGAAGGTCTGATCCCCCTCCTTGCAGTCGCCGGTGACCTGCATCTTCACCGAGCCGTTGGCGGCGGGCACGGTGACGTCGGCGCCCGACTTGGACTCACCCGGTCCGAGCTTGAACTCCGGGATGTTGCCGCCGCTCCAGAGGATCGACACCATCACCGGCTTGTTGGAGTCGTTCTTCACCATGAACGAGCTGTCCGCCGCGCGGGCCCCGGCGACGCCGAAGACCGTGAGGAGGAGCATCAGGAAAGCCGTGTTCGCGAGTCGTTTCATTGTTGTCTCCTTTCCTTGGCGCGGAGGCTACACAGCGCCTCCGCTGATCGTTGGAAGACTGAGCAACGCCTGTGCCAACGCGCTGGATGGAACCTTTCTCCCGCCGCCGCCGTAACAGGGAAGATGGGGCCTCCGCGCGCCCTGACTCTCATTCGCTCGAGGAGACTCGTCATGAAGATCCGACTTTCCAGGGCCCTGCCGCTGGCCCTCGTCCTCGCCGCCGTCCCGGCCCTCGCCGCGGGCCCGGTCTCGACCTCCGACCTCGCCGCGTATGCCGACCATCTGGTCGCCGCCGTCTATCCGGCCGGCCAGCCGGGCGCGGCCGTGCTCGTCGAGAAGGACGGCCAGGTGGTGCTCCGCAAGGGGTATGGCCTGGCCAACCTGGAGCTCGGCGTGCCGGTGACCCCCGAGAACGTCTTCGAGATCGGCTCGATCACCAAACAGTTCACCGCCGCGGCGATCCTGCTGCTCCAGGAGCGCGGCCAGCTCCGCGTCGAGGATCCGATCACCAAATACCTGACCGACTACCCCACTCACGGCCAGACGATCACGATCGAGAACCTGCTCACCCACACCTCCGGCATCCCGAGCTACACCAGCATCGCCGAGTGGTACCCCCACGTCCGGGAGGACCTGAAGCCCGCGGACCTGATCGCCTACTTCAAGGACAAGCCCCTGGAGTTCAATCCCGGCGAGCAGTGGTCGTACGACAACTCGGGATTCTTCCTGCTCGGAATGATCGTCGAGAAAGCTTCAGGGAAGACCTACGAACAGTTCGTCGAGGAGGAGATCTTCGCCAGGCTGGGCATGGCGCACAGCCGCTACGGCCACACCGAGGAGATCATCCCCCTGCGCGCTTCCGGGTATTCCAAGGATAACAACGCGAAGGACGACCAGGGGTTCCGCAACGCCGATTTCATCAGCATGACCCAGCCCTACGCCGCCGGCGCCCTGATGTCGACCGTGGACGACCTGGCGATCTGGGGCCGGGCGCTGCAGAGCGAGACGCTGCTCAAGAAGGCCTCGCTCGACCGGATGCTCACCGCCGCCCATCTGAAGTCGGGGGCCGGCACCCAGTACGGCTACGGCATCGGCGTGCTCGACTTCCAGGGCACGCGCGTGATCCAGCACGGCGGCGACGTCAACGGCTATACGGCCAACGTCACCTGGGCGCCGTCCGAGCACCTCTTCGTGGCGATCCTCTCCAACAACGACGCCTCGGATCCGCGCCCCGACGATCTCGCCCTGCGCATCGTGGCCAAGGCGACCGGCAAGGCCATGGAGGATCGCAAGACGCTCCAGCTCGATCCTCAGGCCCTGGACGCCTACACCGGCGTCTACCGCTTCGACGCGCAGATTACCCGCGCCTACCTGCGCGACGGCAATCGCCTCTTCGCCCAGCGCAACGGCCGCAAGCAGGAGATCTTCGCCACCGGCCCCGACGAGTTCGTCTATCCGGACGGCGCGAGCCGGCTCCACTTCCGACGCGACGCCCAGGGGAAAGTCGTCAGCGTGGATTTCCAATCCACCCTCGGACCGGCCGCGGTCGGGACGCGGACCGCCGAGCCGCTCCCCGGTGAGCGCAAGGAGGTGAAGGTCGATCCGTCGCTCTACGACGCCTACGCCGGCACCTACGAGCTGACGCCAGCTTTCGCGCTCGTCGTGACCCACGAGGGGGACCGCATCTTCGCCCAGGCCACAGGGCAGCCGAAGATCGAGATCTTCCCCGAGTCCGAGGCCCGCTTCTTTCTGAAAGTCGTCGACGCCCAGATCGACTTCGTCCGCGGCCCGGACGGCAAGGTCACCGGCCTCGTCCTGCACCAGGGGGGCCGGGACCTGCCGGGGAAGCGGAAGTAGGGGAAACGCTGCCTGCAAGGGCGGCCCTATGTGGCCGCCCTGGGCGGGGGTGTCTTTCGCGAGCAGGGCGGCCACATAGGGCCGCCCCTACGAAAGCGTCATCCGCACCCTCAACGCCGCTTCTTCTTCCGCTTTTTCGCTTTGCCCTTTCCCCCCGGTTTCGGGGGAGGCGCGGTGCGCTGCCGCAACCAGCCGAGAGCGCCCGCGGTTCCAGTCCAGGTCTCCAAGGAGAGGACGCAATACAGAGCGGCCTCCTCCTCCCGGCCTGGCGAGAAATAGGGGCTCGGCGGCGGCAAGTCGCGGACCCGGAGCAACAGGCCGGGAACGAACCGGTTGGATTGCAAGGCCTGCTTGAGCGCCCGCCGGGCTCCCAGGGAGTCCCCCTCCCGGCGGAACCGCAGGAGGGCGCGCGGATACTCCAGCAGGGCCTGGCGATCGTCCGGGTAGCGCCCGAGCAGCTCCAGGGCCTCTTCGTCCCGGTCCATGACGATCAGGACGTTCACCAGCGAGTGGCGGACTCCCTGGTTGTCGCCGGGATTGAGGCGCAGCAGCTCCCCGAAATGCTCCGCCGCCTCCGCGAGGCATTTCATCTCCACCAGCGATTCCGCCAGACCCTGGCGAGCCCGCATGTAAGGGCGGGTCTCCAGCACTTCCCAGAAGTGCCCGGCCGCCTCGGCGAAGGCCGCCGGGCCGAGCGCCCGCTCGCCGGCGGCGACTCCGAGCGCGAAGAGCCGGGCCGCGGATTCGGGATCAGGGGCCCGGCGGGCCAGGAGATTGTAGGCGTCCGCGCAGTCCGGCCAGATTTCGAGGGCCTCGCGGGCCAGCAGCACCGCCCGCCGGCCGCTCGCCGCGTACGCGCGGTCGAGCAGGACCTCGGCTCGGTCTTCCGGGGTTTCCGGCTCGGCGGACGCTCCCACAGCCGGCGGGAGGAGAAGCTCGTCCTCCTCCAGGTCCAGATCGTCGCCGCTCTCCAGCCGCTTCCGCATATCCCGCATGGACCGCTCGAGGATCCGCCAGATCACCAGTGGGCCGGCGGAAGGCTCCTCGGCCGGCTCCAGCAGGTCCGGCAGGCTGAGGACGATCCCGAGCGGACCGCCGGCGGTGGCGACCCGCCTCTCCCAGCGGCCGGAGTCGAGATCCTCCTCGGCGGTGGCCGCCAGCGCGGCGAGGAGGCCTTCGAACAGGGCGAGCTGACGGTGGTCCGGACGGCGGAAGTCCTCTCCTCGCCAGAAACCGGCCACCGGAAGGAAGCCGTCTTCCGCCCAGGGAAGCCCGTGCTTCTCCCAGAGGTCGGCGTCCTCCGGCGGCGCCTCCCAGGGCTTGAGGAGCTCGATCGTCCATTCGCCCACTTCCCACAGCTCCTCGCCGTCCTCGTCGTCATCGTCGAGCTCTCCGTCCGGCCCAACATCCTCCTCCGCCCAGGGGACGGCCTCGAGGTCCGGCAAGAACCTGAGCTCGGCAGCGGAGCGTCCGCCTCCGTGGACCACGACGAATCGCCGGAGATCCGCGTCGACGTCCGGAGCCTCGATCCGCACCAGGTCGTCGTCGCTCAGATGGCGCCATCCGGCGACCTCCAGAAAGCCCGCGGCCGCGCGGGCGAACGCGGCCAGGCCCTCCAGGGTGACGCCTTTACCGGTGAGCGGACCGGGCCGGGGGTCGTCCGGTGCCGCGCGATGCGAGAGCCTCGCCAGGACCTCGTTCAGCTCCGCCAACTCCGGCCGGGCCTCGACCGCCACGCCCAGAGGCGAGAGGAGATCGTCCAGAGCCTGGACCCAGGCCCCCTCCTCCACCTGGACCCGCGCGGGCCGAGAGCGCCATTTCCGGCCGGCCTCCGCGAGCGCCCCCTCCAGAAGAGCCGGGACCTCCTCCTCCGATCCCGGCTCCGGGATGACGATCTTGCCCGAATCCAGGTTCAGACAGAGGGCGACCCAGGGGCGGAAGGGATCTCCGCCC
>DATBAW010000404.1:0-5035 GCA_036271335.1 Thermoanaerobaculia bacterium | reverse complement strand
GTTGCCGATCAGGCTGATGGTGCCGCCGAAGCGGGTGGCCTGGAGCGACTGCTGGAGGGTGCCGGCGCCGCCGACCTCGACGACGTGATCGACGCCGTTGCCGCCGGTCAGCTCGCGCGCCCGCGCGCCCCACAACGGGAGCTCGTCGTAGTTGATCGTCTCGTCCGCTCCCATCGCGCGGACCCGCGCCAGCTTCTCGTCGCTGCTGGAGGTGGCGATCACGCGGGCGCCGAGGATCTTCGCGAGTTGCAGGGCGAAGAGGGAGACGCCGCCGGTCCCCTGGACCAGCACGGTGTCCCCCGCCGTCAGGTTGCCCTCGGTGACCAGGGCGCTCCAGGCGGTGACCGCGGCGCAAGGGAGGGTGGCCGCCTCCTCGTCGGTGAGCACATCGGGCGTCCTCACCAGCCCTTCCTGATCGAAGACGGCCAGCTCGGCCAGGGTGCCGTCGAGCGGTCCGCCGAGCGTCGAGCGTAGCCGCTCGCGGGTGGGGCGGCCGGCGAGCCATTTCTGGGCGAAGACGGTGCACACCCGGTCGCCCGCCTTTACGCGGGTCACTCCCTCCCCGACCTCCACCACCTCGCCGGCGCCGTCCGAGCAGGGGATCAGCGGCAGCTTCTGCTTCGGGTTGTACTTGCCTTCGACCGTCAGCAGGTCGCGGAAGTTGAGCGAGGCGGCGCGCAGGCGGACCAGGGCCTGACCGGGGCCGGGACGCGGATCGGGACGCTCGACGAGCGCCAGGTTCTCGAGGCCGAAGGCGCCCTGGATCTCGATGGCGCGCATGTCAGGCCTCCAGGGCTTTCCGCATTTTGTCGACCAGCTCGCGGGCATTGGCATCGTCGAGCTTGTGGGCGTTCCAGCCGATGCCGAGCCCCTGGCCGCCGAATTTGGGGATGATGTGGAAGTGCACGTGCATCACCACCTGATGCGCCTCCGAGCCGTTGTTCTGGAGGACGTTGTAGGCGGTGGCGCCGGTCGCGGCCATCACCGCGCGGCAGATCCGCGGCAGCGCCCGGCCGACGGCAGCGGCCGAGTCGTCCGAAAGCTGATCGAGCTGGACTTTGCGCTCCTTGGGGATGACCAGCGTGTGCCCCTCCGAGAGCGGGCCGATGTCGAGGAAGGCGAAGACGTGGTCGTCCTCGTACACCTTGTAGCTCGGGATGTCTCCCGAGAGGATCTTGTCGAAGATGGTTGCTTGGTGGTCGCTCATAACGTCCTATTCTATAGACCATGGACCGACAAACCGGACAGCCCGGCTGGGACGAGACCGACAGCCAGGACTTCATCGATCTCGGCCGCTTCTTCGTCCCCGAGCGGGAGGAGCAGATCGCGGCCGTGCTCGCCATGATGCCCGATCCCGGCGACGGCCTGCTGGTGGATCTCTGCTGCGGCGAGGGGCTCCTCTCGCGGGCGCTGCTCGAGCGCTTCCCGCGCGCCCGGGTGCTGGCGATGGATCTCTCGCCGGCCATGCTGGCGCACGCCCGCGCCTCCCTGGCCATTGACCGCGACCAGGGCGACCAGGGCGACCGGTTGGCCACCCGGCCGTTCGATCTCGCGGACCGCTCCTGGCGGACGTTCCCCGAGCCGGTCCGCGCCTTCGTCAGCTCGCTCCCCATCCATCATCTGGACGGCGCGGGAAAACAGGCCCTCTTCGCCGATCTCGCCGCCGCGCTTGCTCCCGGCGGCGTGCTGGTGATCGCCGACCTGGTGAAGCCGGCGACCGCCGCGGCCCACCAGCTCGCCGCGCAAGCCTGGGACGACGCCGTGCGCCGCCGCTCGCAGGAGCTCGCCGGCCACTCCGGCCCCTGGGAGAAATTTCGCGACGAGCGCTGGAATTTTTACGCCGATCCCGCGCCCGATCCGATCGATCAACCCTCGTCCCTGCTCGATCAGCTCCGCTGGCTCGAGGCGGCGGGCCTCCACGGCGTGGACGTGACCTGGATGAAAGCGGGCCACGCGGTGTTCGGAGGGGTGCGGTAGGCAGGTTGGTTCCGGATTTGCATTGGTGCCTCCGCATGAGAGGAGCCGTTCACTCCCCCGGAAGCTTCCGCGCCATCTCCCATTCCGGCCGTCTCAGCGCCGGCTGGCGGCGAGCGTACCGCCTGTCCGGCCAGCTCGCGGCGATGGGCCTGTCCGACGGCGTCCACCAAGGGTCCATTCCTCTTGACATGGGAGAGAAGTCCGCTATTGTTAAAAGCGTGGACGCGAGCGTGCCTCCCGAACAACCTCCCAGTACTGTGGACAGCCCGTCCAGAGTCCCAGGGCTCGGGCTGTCGGCCACCGGCATCGCTTTCGACCTCTCGTCCGCTCCCGTAACAAACTTCCCTTCCGCGCAGATTTCCGCAGCCAGTCCCGGTTGCGGGGTCACCCCTTCCGGGTTGACGTACTAACCGATCATGATCACGGAGCCCCCTGGGGCTTTCCCGCCGGATGATCGATCCGGGTGGGTTGTCGGCATACGCGGCCGAGCCTGCCCGCCCCGACGTTTCGAGATTTCACCCCCGATTTCCGCCGTAACTTCACCCGTGATTTCCACCATCAGCGGCGGTTTCAACCCCGTGTTCAGCGGAGGAACCTAGAGATGAAGCAGGAGGCGTTCGCGTCGGTTGCGGTCGAGGTCTCCCAGCGCGAGGAGATCTGCGCGATCTTCGACGTACCCTACGATCCCGATCACTGGAACGACTGGCGCTGGCAGATGCGGCACCGTCTCACCCGTCTCGATCAGTTCGAGCGCCTGCTCGATCTGACGGACGCGGAGCGGCGGGGACTCCTGCTGGCGAGTGAGAAATTTTCCGTCGCGGTTACCCCGCACTTCGCGGCGTTGATCGATCCGCGCGATCCCTCCTGCCCCATCCGCCTCCAGGTCGTCCCCCAGGAGAGCGAACTGCTGGTGAGCCGCGGAGACATGACCGATCCGTGCGGCGAGGACGGATCGAGCGTCGTCGAGGGGCTCGTCCATCGCTATCCCGACCGCGTGCTCCTGCTGGCGCTCGACACCTGCGCCTCCTACTGCCGCTACTGCACCCGCAGCCGCCTGGTGAGCCAGGGCGAGCTCGATCCGATCGGCAAGCGGCTGGAGGCGGCGATCGCCTATCTCGAAGCGCACACCGAGGTGCGCGACGTTCTCCTCTCCGGGGGCGATCCGCTGTTGATGGCCGACGGCGTGCTCGACAAGCTGCTCGGCCGCCTGCGCGCCATTCCCCATCTCGAATTCCTGCGGATCGGCACCCGCATTCCGAGCTTTCTGCCGCAACGGATCACGCCGGAGCTGGTCGCCGTCCTACGCAAGCATCGCGTCTGGCTCTCTCTCCACTTCTGCCATGCCCGCGAGCTGACCCCCGAGGTGGCCGAGGCGTGCGATCGCCTGGCCGACGGCGGCATCCCGCTCGGCTGCCAGACCGTGCTGCTGAAGGGGGTCAACGACTCGGCCGAGACGCTGCGCGACCTCTTCCACGGCCTGCTGAAAAACCGCGTGCGCCCCTACTACCTCTATCAATGCGACCCGGTTCTCGGCACCGGGCACCTGCGCACGTCGGTCGAGAAGGGGCTCGAGATCATGTCCAGGCTGCGCGGCTTCACCACCGGCTACGCGGTGCCGACCTACGTCGTCGACGCCCCCGGCGGCGGCGGCAAGGTGCCGGTGCAGCGGGAGACGATCGTCGGCCATGACGAGGGGCTCTGGAGCCTCCGCAACTGGGAGGGGAAGACGTATACCTACCTCGACCCCGAGCGGTAGCCCGAGTCGATACGCCATGCGGCCGCTGCGGATCGCGCTCTGTTACGACCTCAAGTCCGATTATCTCGCCGCGGGTTTCGCGCCCGCGGACGTCATGGAGTTCGACGAGGAGGAGACCATCGTCTCCCTCGAAAGCGCGCTTCGCCAGCCCGGGCACTCCCTGGAGCGCGTCGGCCGGGGCGTCGAGCTGGCCCGACGGCTCGCCGCGGGCGAGCGCTGGGACCTCGTGTTCAATTTTGCCGAGGGGGTGCGCGGACGGTCGCGGGAGGCCCAGGTGCCGGCCCTCTGCGAAATGTTCGATCAGCCCTACACCTTCTCGGACCCGTTGACCTGCGCCGTCACGCTCGACAAAGCCCTGGCCAAGCGGGTGATCCGCGATCACGGCCTGCCCACCGCGCCGTTCGTCGTGGTGGAACGGGCGGAGGACGCGGCGGCGATCGACCTCCCCCTGCCGCTCTTCGTCAAGCCGCTGGCCGAGGGGAGCAGCAAGGGAGTGACGCGGCTCTCTCGCGTCGAGACCCGCGACGAGCTGGTGGCCGCCTGCGCGGAATTGATCGCAACCTTCCGGCAGCCGGTGCTGGTGGAAACCTTTCTGCCGGGCCGGGAAATGACGGTGGGGATCGTCGGCAACAGCAACGATCATAACGGCGGCGCCCGCGTCCTCGGCGTGCTGGAGGTCTCTTTCCGCGCCGGCGCCGACACCGCCTACACGGCGCTCAACAAACGTGACTACAAGACCTGGGTGGAGTACCGGATGCTCGACGGCGAGCCCCTCGCCCAGCGCGCCCGGGAGCTCGCCCTCGCCGCCTACGCCGCTCTCGAATGCCGCGATCTCGCCCGCGTCGACCTCCGCTGCAACGCCGCCGGCGAGCTCTGCTTCCTGGAGATCAATCCGCTCCCCGGCCTGCACCCGACCTACTCGGACCTGCCGATCCTGGCCGGCCGGGCCGGCATCCCCTACGCCGACCTCCTCGGCCAAGTCGTCGCGGCCTCCGCGCGGCGGTGGGGTTTATGGAAATGATTTCGGAGCTGCTTCTCGTGCCGGACGTCGTTCCGGAACCGCTCACATTTACGCGGATCGTCATCGCTCACAATCCGGTGGGCGCGGAGGCCGATCCCTCGACGTCCGACGTGCTGGCGCAGGTCGCGCTGGTCTCGTCGGGCCTCGACGGCCTCGGGATTCCGCATCAGATCGTCCCCATGCCGGACTGGCAGCCCTGGCTCTGCCTGCGTCCGGAGCCCGGGATGGCCGTCTTCAACTTGATGGAGGCACCCGCCGGCCGGCCCGAGGCTCTCCTGGGC
>DATBAW010000403.1:0-3054 GCA_036271335.1 Thermoanaerobaculia bacterium | reverse complement strand
GCGGGGATCACCAGCCGCGAGTGGAAGACGCCGCGCGGTGCATCCGTGGCATCCACCGTCAGCTCCATCGGGCGCGGCGTGGCGGCCAGCGCCGCGGACGCGGTCAGCAGCAGGACGATCGGGAAGGCACGCAGGCTGGGCCTCGGTTCCTCTCCTCATGCTATGGGAATGTCCGGCAAGTCTATATGGACACGGCGCTCACGAAGCCCGCGTGGCGTTCCGGCCATATAAATAGCTCGACCCTCTATATAAATGGGCCTGTCGGGAGGACTGCGCAGTGGCTGGGACCGGTACTTCTTTGGCTGATCCATATAGGCGGAGGACGCCGCAACGATCCGCGGAGGGCCACCCATATAATTTATCGGCTCAGCTATATGGGCGGACGACACCGCCATATTAAAATATCGCCCATCCATATAGGCGGAACGATGGGGAGCCGAGGCCGGAGACTCGTCCATATGGATGGGCCGAAAAATTAATGGCCCCCGCGGCCTCACCGCCGCGCCGGCACGACGAAATCCACACGCCGCGCGGAAGCGACGCCCGGGCGTCGCCGACGTCTGCCCTCCTGGAGAAAACTTCCCACGACTCTCCCACACCTCGACCTGAACCACCTCCCCATCGACCGCCGCCGCCGCAACCCCCAGGCCTCCGATCTCGTACAGGTATACTCGGAGGGGTCCTGTATGGCCTTGGAGCCCTCCGGGAGGATCAATTTGACCAAGGATCGCGCGACGGGCAGGGATATCGTGCTCGCCATCGGCGAGAACATGCGCCAGAGCCTCGAGCCGCTGGTGACCAAGACGATCGCCCCCAGCCTGTATCAGGTGTATCTCCACGCCGACGACTACGACCGTCTGCGCACCCTCTTCGGCGAGCTCGAGGAGGAGGCCAAGCGGCTCCTCGACGGCGAGCTCGAGCGGCTCAACCGGGGCTCGGCGCCGGCGTTCCCGCGCATCCTGCGCAAGAAGAAAGACGCGCCGCCGGCCGCGCCCAAGTTCGTCAGCGCCGAGGGGAAGTGGACGGTGCGCTTCCAGGAGGACCCGAACGGCGCGCTCCAGCCCGGCGACGTCGAGGTGATCTCCGAGTTCGCCCGTCCCCCGGAGTCGGGCTACGGCGCCGGCTCGAAGACGCACCGGATCTCGACCACCCGGCGGCTCGGCCAGATGACCACCCATCGCGAGGAGGGCCGGGGGATCTCGGCGACCGCCGCGGTAGTTTCCGCGACGGCCGGGCCAGCCGCGACCGCCGCGGCTGCCGGCGCGACTTCCGCGCCGCAGCCCACGGGGTTCGCGCGCATCGTCTACAAGGACGACCGCGGCACCCAGACCTTCTTCATGGCCAAGGACGAGATCGTGATCGGCCGCCAGGCGCCGGACGTCTGGGCCGACCTGTCGATCGACACCTCGCTCGACGTCTCGCGCGAGCATGCCCGCCTCCAGCGCACGCCCGAGGGGGGGTTCCGGATCAAGGACCTCAGCAAGCTGGGGACCACGGTCAACGGCGCCGCCCTCCCGCGCAGCCTGGAAGTGACGGAGGAGGGGGTCAAGGACCTCGACCGCTGGGAGCCGCTGCCGGACCGCGCGCGCATCGGTCTCGCCGGCGTCATCTATCTCGACTTCGAGCGGCTGGACGCCGCCAGCCGGGGCGCCGCGTGACCACCCTCTACTTCGCCCGCCTCGCCTTCCTGGCCGCCCTGGTGATCCTCGCCGCCGCCTTGCTGACGCTCGCCCTGCGGGAGCGGAGGTAAGGGCGTGGCCGCGGCTTCCAGACGCACGCTGGCGGCGGCCGGCAGCGATCCCGGCCGGGCGCGGGAGAACAACGAGGACCGCGTGATCTGCGACGCCGAGCGGGGGATCTATGCCGTGGTCGACGGCGTCGGCGGCGAGAGCGGCGGCGAGATCGCGGCGCAGACGGCGGTCGAGATCCTCCAGGCCCGCCTGTCGCGGCGCACCACCGACGCCGCCCGCCTGATCCGCGAGGCGATCGCGCTCGCCAACAAGCAGATCTACGACAAGGCCCAGGCCAACCCCGCCCTCGCCGGCATGGCCTGCGTGCTGACGGTCGCCGTGGTCGACGACGGCCAGGCGACCCTCGGCCACGTCGGCGACAGCCGCCTCTACCTGCTGCGGCAGGGGGAGATCCGCAAGATCACCCGCGACCACTCCCCCGTCGGCGCCCGCGAGGACGTCGGCGAGATCTCCGAGGCCGAGGCGATGAGCCACCCCCGGCGCAACGAGATCTTCCGCGACGTCGGCTCCGCGCCGCACGAGCCCGACGAGGAGGGGTTCATCGACGTCACCCAGATCCGCTTCGACCCCGACGCCGCCCTGCTGATCTGCAGCGACGGCCTGTCGGACCTGGTGACCTCGGCGACGATCCTGGCGACCGTCGAGACCCACGCCGGCAACCCTGAGCGGGTGGTGCAGGCACTGATCGACGCCGCCAACCAGGCGGGGGGGAAGGACAACGTCTCGGTGGTGCTCGTCGAGGGGGAGCGCTTCGCCGCCGCCGCCCGCGAGCGCAAGCCGGCCCTGGCGACCGTGGAGACGCCGCGGTCCGCGCTGCGCGGCGCCGCCCGCGCCTCTCGCGGCAGCGGCGGCTTCCTGCGCGCCTTCGCCAGCCGCCCAGCCTTCCTTTTATATGGAGCGCTGCTCGGGGCTGGGGGGCTAGCCGCCTTCGCCGCCTTCGTTCCGGGACAGGGGCTCCGCTGGCTCGACCGCGGCACTCAGACGGCGCCGGCCAACGTGCTGCGGGTGGGAGCCGGCGACGGCGGCGCGGCGACCATCGTCGAGGCGCTGGCGGCGGCCGGTCCGGGGACGACCGTGGAGGTGGCGCCGGGCACCTATCGCGAGGCCCTCCAGCTCCGCGACGGCGTGGCGCTGGTGAGCCGCGTGCCCCGCGCCGCCGTGCTCCTGCCGCCGGCCGGCAGCGGCGTGCCGGCGGTGACCGCGCAGGGAGTCGCCGACGCGCGCATCGCCGGCTTCCGGATCGCCGGCGACGCCCAGGCGCCGCTCCAGGTGGGGATCCGCCTCGCCGATTCGGCCGTCGAGG
>DATBAW010000402.1:0-10187 GCA_036271335.1 Thermoanaerobaculia bacterium | reverse complement strand
CCAAGGGTGGGAACTTGAAATACAATTTGCGGATAGGAGGCGGCCATGGCTTCGAGAACTGTATGGCTGGACGATGACACCGAGAAGATCCTGGACCAGTTGGTCGGGAGAACAGGGCTTTCGATCTCCGCGGTCTTCAAGGAAGGTATCCTCGCCCTGCGGGACCGGATTGCCGCGAATCCCGCTCGCAGCGCCTATGACATTTACCGCCAGCTCGACCTGGGACCTGGCGGATATGCCTCGGCTCCCTCCACTGAAACTCATCGAGGTGCCCGGGAAGCCATCCTGTCCCGCTCAGTCCGGAGCCGCGCCAGCGTGCTGTGCCTGCGGCCATAGAAGAAGTAGATCACCAGTCCCATCCCCAGCCAGACGATGAGCCGCAGCCAGTTCTCGGACGGCAGCGAGAACATCAGCAGCAGACAGCTCGCGATCCCCAGGATCGGCACCAGCGGCACGAAGGGGACGCGGAAGGGGCGCTCGGCGTCGGGGTGGGTGCGGCGCATGATCAGCACGGCGGCGCAGACGATCATGAAGGCCAGGAGCGTCCCCATGTTGACCAGCATCAGCAGCACGCTGATCGGCAGGAACGCGGCGAGCGAAGCCACGAACAGACCGGTCACGATCGTCGATTTCCAGGGCGTGCGGAAACGCTCGTGGATGGCGGCGAAAAAGCCCGGCGGCAGCAGTCCGTCACGGGCGATGGCGAGGAGGATGCGCGCCTGGCTGAGCATGGTCACCAGCAGGACGGAGGTGATGCCGGCGATGCCGGCGGCCGCGATCAGGAACTGGGCCCAGCGCAGGCCGACGCGGCGGAAGGCGTCCGCGACCGGAGCATTCATGTCGAGCTGATCGTAGGGAACCATGCCGGTCAGCACCGCGACGACGCCGATATAGAGCAGCGTGCAGAGCACGAGCGAGACCAGGATGCCGATCGGCACGTCGCGCTGGGGATTTTTGGCCTCCTCCGAGTGGGTCGAGACCGAATCGAAGCCGATGTAGGCGAAAAAGGCCAGGGCGGCGCCGGCGAGCACCCCGATCGGGTTGCCGCCGAGGTCGCTCCGGCCGAGCAGAGTGTGGCCGAAGACCTGGAGCCCGGTGAGGCCGTAGGGCGCGAACGGATGCCAGTTGGCGGGATCGACGTAGAAGGCGCCGACGACGATCACGAAAACGACCGCGCCCAGCTTGATCGCCACCAGCGTGGTGTTGATGTTGGCGCTCTCGCGGATCCCCACCACCAGCACGGCCGTCACCAGGACGACGATCAGCAGGGCCGGAAGATTGACGAACGACGCGGTGCCGACAAGCTTGCCGAGCGTCGGGTCATAGTTGACGACCGGCCCGGCGATCGCGGCCGGCAGCTTCCAGCCGAAGACGTCGAGAATGCTCTGGAAATAGCCGGACCAGCCGTCCGCGACGGTCGCCGCGCTGACCGCGTATTCGAGGACCAGGTCCCAGCCGATGATCCACGCGAAGAGCTCGCCCAGAGTCGCGTACGCATAGGTATAGGCGGAGCCGGCGACCGGCACCATCGCGGCGAACTCGGCGTAGCAGAGCGCCGCGAAAATGCAGACCAACCCGGCCACGACATAGGAGAGGGCCAGCGCCGGCCCCGCCGTCTGCCGCGCGATCGCGCCCGTGGAAACGAAGATGCCGGCGCCGATCACCGCTCCGACGCCGAGGCTGGTGAACTGCACCGGCCCCAACACGCGCCGGAGCCGGTTCTCTCCCTGGAGCTCCGCGAGAAGCATGCTCAGGGGTTTGCGCGCGAACAGCGGATTCGCCATGGGTCCGCCTCCTTTCTGTGTCTGGAGGCAGCGTAGGGGCGGGGTGGCAGGCGGGACTATTCCGCAACCTTCGGCGAGGGCGAGGGCGGCAAGGGAGGTGGGGGGAGGCATATAATTCCTCCATGGCCCCTATCCAGGAGACTCCAGAGGAAGAGCGCGCGAGAAAGGAGCGGGCCGCCGCTCGCAAGGACTGGCCGATCCGCGTCTACCGTCTCGGAGAGGAGCCCGACGAGGACCTCAGCGAGACGACCACGGCGAGCGAGAGGCTGGGCATGATGTGGCAGCTTGCCGTCGACTCCTGGGCCTCCATGGGGCAGCCGATCCCGGATTATCCCCGCGAGAAAACGCCAATTCGCGTGATCCGCCCATGGAAAAACCCGAGCTGAACCGCGACTTCCGCGACATGTTGAGCGCCCTTCAGGCTGAAGAGGCGGTTTTCCTGGTCGTCGGTGCCCATGCCCTGGCGGTCCATGGCGTACCGCGATCCACGGGAGACATCGACATCTGGATACGTCCGGATCTGGAGAATGCACAGCGAGTCCTTCGGGCACTCGCGGGGTTCGGGGCACCTTTCGCCTCGATGGACCTCCAGGCCGAGGATCTGTCAAAACCAGGAACGGTGTATCAGATCGGGCTCCCTCCACGTCGGATCGATTTTCTTACCGCCATCGACGGCGTCGATTTCGAGGAGGCTTGGCGATCCAGATTCATCTCGGAGGTATCCGCCCTCGAGGTTGCTTTCCTGGGTCGGGACACCTTGCTAAAGAACAAAAAGGCCACCGGACGCCCAAAGGATCGTGCGGATGTTCGGCTCCTGGAGAAGAAAAAGAAGGAATCCTAGACGCCAGTGCCGCCGCGCAGTCGCGCCGCTGAGCCTCATAACTGGCCAATTCTGCTCCGTAGCGGAGCAGCTACGGGACATAATTGCGTAATTATGCCGCGCAGTCGGACAGCTGCGCGGCGTAGTTACTCGACGATGGCCCGCAGCTGAGCGACTGCGCGGCATCCTTACGCAACGGAGGTCCGCAGTGGCTCCATTCCGTGGCATAGCGGCGCAGTTATGCCCCGCAGTCGAGCAACTGCACGGTATAACTGCGTGACGATGCCGCGCAATGGAGCAAGGATGGGCCGTCATCCTTCCCGCGCCACCACCCGGCCCACCCGCAACCCTTCGGCCAGCCGGTAGGCGTGATGCGCGGTCACGATCCCCGATCCATCCCGCAGGCGGCTCCGGAGACCGTGAATGTGGCGCGCGGCGAGATTGGTGGTCTCGGCGCGGCCAGCCCCCTCGGGAGCGAGCCGCTGGCCGACCTCCAGGACGGGCACCCCGTCTCCACCTTCCAGGCGATCCGCGATCAGCGCGGTCCAGGTCACCGCCTCCTGGCTGCCGGCCTTGAGGGAGAAGCGTCTGCCGTCCGCCAGCAGCCGGCCACCGATCTCGACCGCCTCGCCGCCCCAGACGGCGAGGTCGAGCTGGCCCTCGATCTCGCGGCGGTCCTCGTCGCTCCTCGACACCGCGGCGTCCGGCGCGCCCGGCACCTGGAGGACGAACGGAAAGGCGCGGCGCAGACCGGCGCGGACGACCGGCACCACCATGCCCTCGAGATCGCCCTTGTCCATGACGTCGCGGGGATCGAAGCCGGCGTCGAGGAGATCGCGGCCGAAGGTGGCCTCGTAGCCCCGCTTGTTGGAGAGGAAACGGCAGGACGGCGGGCTGCCGGCGAACATCCCCCGCACGGTGTTGGCGAGATAGATCGATTCCCACCAGCGGTCCGGCGGAATGAAGCCGAGGGTCGCGAGCTGGATGTCCTGAAGGAGCAGGCCGCCGGGACGGAGCAGACCCGCCACCGCCTTGCAGAAGCGATGGGCGCCGTCGAACAGGGCGGGATCGAGGCTCAGGCGGCGCGGGCGCAGCGGGGCCGGCACGTCGCCGTCGAGCCGCGCGGCCACCTGGAGGCCGGGGTGCGCCTCCAACCACGCCGAGGCGAGCCGCGTGGTGTCCGGCCCGGAGCGGTCGAGGCAGACCACCGTGGTCTGGCGCGTCTCCGCCTCCCCCAGCACGTCCAGCAGCTCGGAGACGTGGTGCAGATGGTCCTCGACGACCACCAGCGGCCGCCGCGCGAATCCCGTCGCTCCGACCCAGGTCATGGCGGCAACTATATGATTCCCTGCAAAGCGGAGTCGCCGTGATGTCCGATCCTGAAACCTTCGAACCCGATGGACGCGAACGAGACGGCCGCCGGTGGGGCTCCCGCCTGCTCTACCTCGGCGTCTTCCTGTTCGCCCTGCTGGTGGCGCTCGCCGCGCTGTCGATCCGCTCCGAGTGGCGGCAGCGGATCGGACAGAGCCGGTCGGACGCGATCTTCCAGCTCGTGCAAGGGAAGACGCCGGCCCGGCCGACCGAGACTCCCGGCGCCACCGCGTGGCTCAACCTGGAGCTGCGGCGCTACCGCGAGCGGATCGCGGATCCCGCGAAGGCGCGCCTCTATGGCGAGGTGGCGGAATGGCAGGACACCCGCTCGGTGCCCCCCTTCTTCGCGCCGCTTCGCGACCTCCTGGCGAGTCCTCTACGCCATCCGGAGCGCTCTTCGGCGCCGGCGCTGCATCCGCCCACGGACCTCGGCGAGCCGGCCGAGCCGCCGCTCTCGCTGCGTGACCAGAGCTTCCTCGAGCTCGATCGCCGCTGGTTCGCCGTCACCCGCCGGCGGACGGCGGCAAGCGGCAACTTCGGCGATGCCGCCGATCCTTCGAACCGCTTCCTGGCCGCGACCGCGCCGCATCTGCTTTCCCTGAGCGAGGATCTGCCGCGCCTCCTCGCCGCCCACCCTCTGCCGGCGCTCCCCGGCAGCCGGCCGCCGCGCGTGGCGCGCCTCTACGCGCTCGCCGAGGACGGCACGCTGATCTCCCTTCCGCAGCCGGCCGATCCCGAGCGGAGCCGACGGACGGCGATCGCGGAAGGACGCCAGTTCCGCGCCTCGCCCGAGCGGCCGACGTTCGTTTCCAACGAGTTCTACTTCCGTTTCGATTTCGCAAGCGCGGAGAGCCAGACGTTCTACTCCGGGCTCTACCTCGACCTCGGCGGCCAGGGGCTCGTCGCCACGATCACCACGCCGCTCCGCGACGCCAACCCCGGCGCCAACCCCCGCCAGAATCCCGGCGAGCGCGGGCTGATCGGCGCCGACCTCTCGTTCGACATCGACTGGGAGGAGCTCGCCCGCCACATCGATCCGCCGATGATCGCCGGCGTCGTGCATCTCGCGGAGCCCCCCGCGCGGAGCCCCCCCTGGACGGATCTGGAGAGCGCCTTTTCGGCCGGCCAGCCGGCGCTCCTTCATCGTGCGGTGACGTCCCTGGCAGGGCTCTCCCAGCGGGCCGGCGAGGAAACCGCGGCGGAGAGCGTCCCCAACGTCCTCCACGGCGTGGTCGAAGGACAGGGCGCGGTCGCCGCGTTCCAGGTGGCGGCGTCGACCTGGCTGGTGGTGCTGTTCCCGACGGCGCGGTCGCACCTGCCGCTGATCCCCGTGCTGCTCTCGGTGGTGATGCTGGTCGCGCTGCTCTGGGGCTTCGAGCTCAACCGTCGCCGCGCCGAGCGGGCGCAGGGCAAGGCCGAGCTCGCCTTCCGGGAGAAGCAGAATCTGCTGAGCACCATGCAGGTACCGCTGGTGGTCGTCGATCCGAACACCGACGAGGTGGTGTTCGGCAATCAGGCGGCGCAGAACCTCGGCGTCCACGCCGGCTCGCGGATCGGCGACCGGGTCGCCGCCGACCCCAGGGCGCGCGCCCACTACGAGCGCATGCAGGTGGCCAGCCCCCAGCCCCGCCGCGCCTATGGCGTACCCCTGCGGGTGCGCGGCGAGGACGGCCGCGAGGAGGAACGCTACGCGATCATCCGCTCGGTCGCGGTCACCGCGCCGATCGAGGCCCTGCACGCCGACGAGCGCCACCGCCTCGGCATCCTCTTCCTCGTCGAGCCCGAGGCGGACCTCGCGCTGCTCACCGCGGAGCTGATCGACACTACGCGCCAGGACGAGCGGCGCAAGCTCGCCGGCCTGCTGTCGCACGGGGTGGACGCCCTGGTCCGCGTCCTCGCCCACAGCCTGCGGGCAACCCGGGGCGCCGCCGCCTCGCCGGAGCTGGCCGCCTGGCTCGCCGGGTACGTCGACCGCCGCCTGCGCACCACCGCCTGGCTACTCGATCACTGGCAGGCCGAGCCGCCGTTGCCGCCCGACAGCGCGATCGAGCCCGGCCAGGCGGCGGCGACTCTCGCGCGGCTCCAGGAGGTGTTCGCGCTGGCCGCGACGGACGCCGACCTGCGCACCCGCCTCCACTGGGACAACGGCGTGCTCTCGGAACGGACGGACTCCCAGGCGCCGGTGTTCACGGTCGAGATCGACTGGCCGGAGGGGTACTGGTTCGCCCTGCCGGTGCGCGGCGCCTTCGGCTTCTTCCTCGGCGAGGTCCTCATCAATGCCATCCGCCACGGCCGTCCGGGCTCGACGCCCGCCCTCCGCGTCGCCCTCGACCGCGTGCGCAGGGAGCTCGCGTTCGAGGTCGAGAACGAGCTGCGGATTGAACCGCGCGACGGCGACGGCGAGACATACGGGGGGAAGAGCATCCTGCGGCGGCTCGCCCGTCTGTTCGAGTGGCGGGACCTCCGCTTCGAACGGCGGGAGCGCACCTACGTCGTCTCCTGGCGGGTGTCGGCGAGCGAACGGGGAGATCCGCGCAAGGCTGATTGAGCTACTATTTTCATTGCGATGAAGCGCCACAACTTGTACGCGTTGTACGCGGCGAGCGGGCTCCTGCTCCTGGCGCTGCCGGCCTTCACCCTGCCGATCCGGGAAGAGGTCTGGATCGCCGTCCACACGGCGAGCTTCACGCTGTTCAGCGACGCCGGGGAACGCAGGACCCGCCAGATCGGCGCCGACCTCGAACGGCTGCGCGACGCGCTGGCGCAGCTCTCGCCGGGGCTGACCTTGACCTCGCCCGTGCCCACCTTCATCTACGTGTTCCAGGACCGGCCGTCGTTCCAGCCCTACCAGCGGCTCTACAACGGCCAGCCCGTCGACTCCGGCGGCTACTTCCTCGGCCGGCAGTTCGCCAACTACATCGCGATCAACGGCGACCAGCCGGGGGACGGCCGGGCGCTGATCTATCACGAGTACCTCCACTACGTGATGAACAACAACTACTCGGCCCTGCCGCTCTGGCTCCACGAGGGGCTGGCCGAGTACTACAGCACCTTCCAGGTCTCCGCGCAGGAAGCCGAGATCGGCCAGCCGGTCGCCGCGCACGTCCTCTGGCTGCGGCAGCACGAGCCGATCCCGCTGGCTACCCTGTTCGCGGTGAACGATCGCTCACCGGAGTACAACGAGACCTCGCGCCGCGGCGACTTCTACGCCGAGTCCTGGGCGCTCGTCCACTACCTGCTCACGGGCAATCCGGAGCGCCGGCAGCAGACCGCGGAGTACCTCCGTCTGGCGCGGACCGGCATGCCGGCAGACCAGATCCTCGCCAAGACGTTCGGCACCGATCCCGCCCCCCTCGAGCGCGAGCTGCGCGCCTACCTCCGCCGGCACGTCTTCGCCGTCACCCGCGTGCCCATCCGGGCCGAGGCGAATCTCGCCATGGAGTCGAATCCGATGGCATGGCCTGACGTGCTGACCCGGCTGGGAGAGCTGCTGTTGAACCTGGGAGACGACCGCCGGACGGAGGCCGAGGAGCACTTCCGCGCCGCCCTCGCCCTGCGGCCGGACGACGGCTCCGCCCTCGCCGGTCTCGGCCTTCTCGAGGAGCGGGCCGAGCATGCCGCCGCGGCGCGCCCCTATTACGAGAAGGCCGCGAAGCTCGCGCCGGACGACGCGGTGGCGCAGTTCCTCTACGCCAGGAACCTGCTGGACGATCCCGGCCCCGACTCGCTGCGGCTGGCGCGCGCCGCGCTGGCCCGGGCGGTCGACCTCCGGCCCGAGTTCGGCGAGGCGTGGGCAAGGCTCGGCTACACCTATCAGTCCGAGGAGACGCTGCCGCCGGCCGCGGTCCAGGCCATGGAGACCGCCCACCGCCTCCTCCCCTCGCGGATGGACGTCGCCCATAACCTCGCCCTTGCCTACGCGCGGACGGGACAGACGGCGAAGGCCGAGGAGCTGATCGAGCGCGTGCTCGCGCCCCAGGCCAGCCCCGAGGAGGTCGCCGATGCCCGCGAGGCCCTGCTCGACGAGGAGCAGCGGCATGCGGAGGAGCTGATCGATCAGCAGAAGTTCGACGAGGCTCTCCCCCTCCTTCAGGCAGTCCAGGCGAAGACGAGCCGGCCGGGGAGGCGCGAGGAGCTCGCGCACCGGATCGCCGAGATCCAGCACGCCCTCAGCTTCAATTCCTTCGTCCAGCGGTACAACGAGGCCGTGGAGCTGGCGAACCGGGGGAACATCAAAGAGGCGCTGGCCATCCTGCAGCCTCTGCTCACGGCAACCCAGGACCCCGCCCAGATCGACAGGGCCCGGGCGTTGATCGAGCATCTGAAGCCGGCGAAAAAACGGTAAGGGTCCGTCAGTGACACACCCTCTGACAGGGCTGACACGCCAGCCGCTCCCCTGACAGGTATCCCAGCCCTCCGCTCCGAGATAAATCCTTTGCGGGACAACAACTTACGAATTCCAAGAGCCTGGCACGGCCGATGCACTACACCCCTGCATTGACGTGCCCTCCAAGCAGGCCTCCCGGCGGTATCCCCCGTGGGAGGCCCTTTTTTTATTCCTTGCGCGGATCGACGGCCCCTGGTTTACACTGAATTCAAATGTCCGATGCGACCTCGGGATTCACGGTCGAGCAACCGGTCTGGGATGACCTCCCCGCCGGCGATCGACGCCGCCGAACCAGGGCTCGCTACCCCGCGCTGACGATCCTCTACCACCCCGACGTCCAGCGGGTGGGCGAGCGGGTGATCCTCAGCGGCCTCGTCCCGGGTGGCAGCCTCCCCCTCTCTCGCCTCGAGCCGCGGTTCGAGGCTCCCTATCAGGCCGGCGCCCGCCCGCTGCTGGACCGTTGCGTCAGCCGCTCTCCCTTCCTGATCAAGATGGACGAGAGCGGCGCGCTCGGCCTCTCCACCGAAGGGCTCCGCACGCGCCTGGTGATAGACGGCGTGCCGGTGGTGGGTTCCTGCGCCATCCCGGCGAGGGACGTCGAGCGCGGAGCCGTGATCGAGGTCGCCGACCGTATCGTCCTGCTGCTCCACACGCTGCCGGTGCTGCCGCTCGGCTCGGTCGGCAGCCTTGGCCTGATCGGCGAGAGCGAGGGGATCCAGCGCGTGCGCCACGAGATCCGCCGCGTCGCGGACCTCGAGGTGCCGGTGCTGCTGCGGGGCGAGACCGGCACCGGCAAGGAGCTCGTCGCCAACGCCATCCATCAGGCCAGCCCGCGCCGCGACGGTCCCTGCCTGTCGGTGAACATGGGCGCCATCCCGGCGACGCTCGCCACCTCCGAGCTCTTCGGCGCGACCAAGGGGTCCTACACCAGCTCGGTCCGCGATCAGCCCGGCTACTTCCAGCGCGCCCACGGCGGCACGCTGTTCCTGGACGAGATCGGCGAAGCCTCGCCGGAGGTCCAGGTGATGCTGCTGCGCGTGATCGAGACCGGCGAGATCCAGCGCGTCGGCGGCACCGGAACGCAGAAGGTGGATGTGCGGCTGATCGCGGCGACCGATGCCGACCTCGAGGGCGAGATCGAGGCGGGCCGCTTCCGCGCGCCGCTCCTCCACCGCCTCTCGGGATACGAGCTGTTCGTTCCGCCTCTGCGGGAACGCCGGGACGACTTCGGGCGGCTGTTCAGCCACTTTCTGGCCGAGGAGCTGCGCGGCATCCACGAGGAGCATCGCCTGACGCCGCCCAGGGAAGGCGCGCCGCACTGGATGCCCGCCTCGGTCGTGGCCCGCCTCGCGCGCTACGCCTGGCCGGGCAACGTCCGCCAGCTTCGCAACACGGTGCGCCAGATCGTGATCGGCAGCCGCTCCTCCGAATCGGTCGAGATCGGGCCCCAGGTGGAGCGCCTGCTGCGCGATGCCTCCCCACCGTCCGACCCCGTTTTCGTTCCGCCGGCCAGTCCCGTGGCCGCTCGCCGGCGGGCCGAGGCGCGCGAATACCGCTCCCCCGCCGAGGTCACCGAGGCCGAGCTGGTCGAGGCGCTGCGGTCCCACCACTGGGAGGTCAAGCTCGCCGCCGAGCACCTCGGCATCTCGCGCCCCTCGCTCTACCTGCTGATCGACAAGTTTCCGTCGATCCGCAAGGCCGGAGACCTCAGCCGCGAGGAGATCCTGGAAGCCCGCGAGCTCTGCGGCGGCAGCCTCGACGCCATGGTCGCCCGCCTGGAGGTCTCGAAGAAAGGGCTCGTGCAACGGATCACCCAGCTGGGAAT
>DATBAW010000401.1:0-3536 GCA_036271335.1 Thermoanaerobaculia bacterium | reverse complement strand
TGGGTGGCCGGCTCCGCCGGCAGCTCGCGGAGATGGCCGAGAAGGCGGCCGGTGGCCGCCTCGAGCGCCGTCTCCGTGCGCGCCGACAGCACCAGCAGAAGCCAGGGCGGCGCCGGAGCGGACGGCGCCGGGGCGGGCGGCTCCTCCAGGACGACGTGCGCGTTGACGCCGCCGATCGCGAAGGCGCTGACGCCGGCGCGCCGCGGCCAGCCCTCCGGCCGCCAGGGCCGGCATTCGGTGTTGACGTAGAAGGGGCTCTGCGCGAAATCGATGCGCGGGTTGGGCGTCTCGAAGTGGAGGCTCGGCGGCAGGACCCCGTGCTCCACCGCCAGGACGGCCTTGATCAGGCCCGCCACACCCGCCGCGGCGTCGAGATGGCCGATGTTGGTCTTGATCGCGCCCAGGGCGCAGAACCCCCGCTGCCCGGTGGCCGCCGCGAACACCTCGGAGAGGGCGGTGACCTCCACCACATCACCCAGGGGGGTGCCGGTGCCGTGCGTCTCGACGTAGGTGATCGACTCGGCGGGCACCCCCGCGATGGTCTGGGCCGTCGCGATCGCCTCGAGCTGGCCCTCCGGGGACGGCGCGGTGAAGCTCATTTTGAACCCGCCGTCGTTGTTGGTCGCGAAGCCGCGGATCACGGCGTGGATCGTGTCCCCGTCGGCCACGGCGTCTGCCAGCCGCTTGAGGACCACCACGCCGGCGCCGCTCCCCTCCACCGTGCCGCGCGCCGCGGCGTCGAAGGCGCGGCAGTGGCCGTCCGGCGACATCACGCCGTCCAGCGCCAGATAGCCCATCCCGTGCGGGACGATCACGGTCACGCCGCCGGCCAGCACCATGTCGCACTGGAACTGGAGGAGGCTCTGACAGGCCATGCAGGTCGCCACGAGAGAGGTCGAGCAGGCGCTCTGCACGGTGACGCTCGGCCCCCGCAGATCGAGCTTGTACGCCGCCAGCGAGGTCAGGAAGTTGTTGTCGTTCAGAATGCGGATCTGGAGCGGTCCGGCGTTCTGGATCAGGTCGGGATGGGAGAGGAGGTTGCGGATCAGGTAGCCGCTCATCCCCATGCCGGCGAAGACGCCGATCGAGCCGGGCCAGGTCCGGGTGTCATAGCCCGCGTTCTCCAGAGCCTCCCAGCAGCACTCGAGAAAGAGCCTGTGCTGCGGATCCATCAGCTCCGCCTCGCGCGCGCTGAAGTCGAAGAAGTCGGCGTCGAAATGCTGCACGTCGCGCAGGGGGGCGCCCGCCCGGACGTAGCGCGGGTCGTCGAGCAGCGCCGGGGCGACTCCCGCGGCCGCCAGCTCCTCGCGGGAGTAGAAGCGGACCGATTCGACTCCGCCGCACAGGTTGCGCCAGAGCTCCCCCAGGTCGTCGGCGCCGGGGAAACGTCCGGCCATGCCGACGACGGCGATCCCTTCGAGGGGATCCTGCTCGCTCATCTCGTGCTTCCTTCTCCAGATCTCACCGTCCGCGGCTCCGTTGCTGGCTCGCGCGCCGCCGCCGCAGCTCTTCGACCGCCTGGCGCTGGCGGTCGAGGGTCCCCCCCTCGCCCGCCGCCACCGCGACCGGGGCCGGGGCCGGACGCGCCTCGGCAGCGACCGCCGTCGTGGCCGGCTGGCGGTCCCGGGCTGCCAGTGCCTCGGCAAGGCTCCGGATGGTCGGGTGGCGGAACATCTCCACGATCGGGATCTCGCGGTGGAACGCCTCGCGCAGCCGCGCCTCGATCTCGACGAGCAGCAGGGAGCTCCCGCCCAGCTCGAAGAAGTTGTCGTCGACACCGATGCGTTCGTGCCCGAGCACGTCCTGCCAGATCGCGGCGAGCGTCTTCTCGTCCGGCGTCCGCGGCGGGGCGTAGGCGCTGTCCAGGCGCAGCCGGCCGGCGTCCGGCGCCGGCAGGGCCTTACGGTCGACCTTGCCATTCCGGTTGAGCGGCAAAGCGGCGAGCGGGACGAAGGCGGAGGGGATCATGGCCTCGGGCAGCCGCTCGGCCAGGAACCGCCGCAGCTCGCTCGCTGATGGGCCTCCGACCCGCCCGCCGGCCTGGGCGCCGGCCACCGGGACCAGGTAGGCGATCAGCTGCCGGCCTCCCGGCGCATCGTCGCGGACGGCGGCGACGGTCTGCGCCACCGCCGGATGCGCGCGCAGCGCCTCCTCGATCTCGCCGAGCTCCATGCGCACTCCGCGCACCTTGACCTGGTGGTCCGACCGGCCGAGGTAATCCACGCTGCCGTCCTGGCGGTAGCGCGCCAGGTCCCCCGTCCGGTAGAGGCGGCCGCCCGGGCGGCTCCCCAGCGGATCGGGCAGGAAGCGCTCGGCGGTGAGATCGGGGCGCCGCCAGTACCCCATGGACACCCCGTCGCCGCCGAGGAAGACCTCGCCGCTGGCTCCCAGCGGGACGGGCCGCAGAGCGGCATCCAGCAGGTAGACCTCGGTATTGGACAACGGCCGCCCGATCAGCGGCTTCGTCTCCCGGCGCTCGACCCGCTGGATGAGCGAGAAGATGGTGGTCTCGGTGGGGCCGTAGAGGTTGCGGACCTCACCGGCCACGGTGGCCGCGAGACGATCCGCCAGCTCCCCGGGCAGGGCCTCGCCGCCGAGCAGCAGATGGGAGAGCGGTGCGAGGCCCCGCAACCGCTCCGGAGTCGCGGCGAGCATGCCGGCCATCGACGGCGTGCACTGGAAGTGGGTCACGCCGTGGCGGGCGATCTGCTCCGCCACCGAGGGGCCGCCAGGCCTCTCGTCGTGGATCACCACCCGGCCGCCGCGGGTCAGGGTCCCCAGCAGCTCGAACACGGACATGTCGAAGCAGATGCTGGTCACCGCCAGCCACACGCCCGGCTCGTCCTGCCCGAAGACCACGTCCATCGCCGCAAACAAGCGCACGGCGTTACGGTGGGTGACGACGACGGCCTTGGGGCGCCCGGTCGAGCCGGAGGTATAGAGGATGTAGGCGGCGGCGGCGGCAGGGAGCTCCGGCAGATCCGGGAGCTCCGGCAGCGGCGGCAGCTCACGTCCCGGGACGGCGGTCTCCGCCGCCTCGGGCGCCAGGGTGCGCGGATGCCGCAGGGAGGCGCCGGCCCCCGTCGAGGCCGCCGAGGCGACCAGCGCGGCGGCCTCGGAGTCCTCCAGCATCGCCTCCAGACGCGCCTGCGGGTAGGCGGGATCGAGCGGCACGTACGCGGCGCCCACCTTCAAGACCCCCAGGATGGAGCACAACATCGAGACGGAACGCTCGACGCAGATGGCTACCCGGTCGCCGGGCCGCACACCCAGACCGACCAGACGGTGCGCCAGCCGGGACGCCCGGTCCTCCAGCTCGCGGTAAGTCAGCGAGTCCTCCCCGTCGCCCCCTGCGATCACCGCGATCCGGTCGGGGGTGCGCTCGACCTGGGCCTGGACGAGCTCGTGGATGCAGGCCTCCGGAGCGGGGATCTCCAACCGGGTGTCGTTCCACTGCACCAGGAGCGCCGCCCTCTCCGCCTCGCTCAGCAGGGGAAGATCCGACAGGCGGCGGTCGGGGTCCGCCGCGGCGCTCG
>DATBAW010000400.1:0-1814 GCA_036271335.1 Thermoanaerobaculia bacterium | reverse complement strand
GCGAAGGACGTCTGGGCCCTCGTCCACTCCTACGCCTTCGATTTCTCGGTGTGGGAGATCTGGGGTGCCCTCCTCCACGGCGGCCGGCTGGTGGTGGTGCCGTCCGCCGTCGCCCGCTCCCCCCGCGACCTCCACCGCCTGCTGGCCGCGGAGGGGGTGACGGTGCTGAACCAGACCCCCTCGGCCTTCCAGCTCCTGATGGAGACGGACCGCGAGGACCCCCGGCCGCTCGCCCTGCGCTGGGTGATCTTCGGCGGCGAGGCGCTCGATCCCCGCAACCTCGACGCCTGGTTCGAGCGCCACGGCGACGAGCGGCCGCGGCTGGTCAACATGTACGGCATCACCGAAACGACGGTGCATGTCACCTGGCGGCCGCTGGGACGGGCGGATGCCGCGTCGTCGCGCAGCCGGATCGGCCGGCCGCTGGCGGACCTCTCCCTCCACCTCCTGGGACCGCACGGCGAGGAAGTCCCGCCCGGAGCCCCGGGGGAGATCCACGTCGGCGGCGCCGGGCTGGCGCGCGGCTATCTCCACCGCCCCGGGCTGACCGCCGAACGCTTCGTCCCCGATCCCTTCTCCGGCGAGCCGGGAGCGCGGCTCTATCGCGCCGGCGACCTCGCCCGCCTCCTGCCCGGCGGCGACCTCGAGTTCCTCGGCCGGATCGACCATCAGGTCAAGATCCGCGGCTTCCGCATCGAGCTGGGAGAGATCGAATCGGCCCTCGCCCGCCATCCCGGCGTGCGGGAGTGCGTGGCCGACGTGCGGGAGCTGATCGCCGGCGAGCGCGGGATCGTCGCCTGGTGGGTGCCGGCCGCCGCCGCGTCCCCCGATCCCGACGAGCTTCGCGCCTTCCTCCGGCGGAGCCTGCCGGAGTACATGCTCCCGGCCGCCTTCCAGCCCCTCGCCGCCCTCCCCCTCACCCCCAGCGGCAAGGTGGACCGGCGGGCGCTCCCGGCGCCCGAGCGCGCCGGATTGGCGGCCTCTACGCCACCGGCCACCGAGGTCGAGCGGGCGCTGGCCGAGCTCTGGCGCGCCCTCCTGGGGGTCGAGCGGGTGGGCCGGGAGGACGACTTCTTCGCCCTCGGCGGCCACTCCCTGCTCGCCACCCGCCTGGCCTCCCGGCTGCGCGACCGTTTCCAGCGCGAGCTCTCCGCCCAACTCGTCTTCCACTCCCCGACCCTCTCGGCGATGGCTCTGGCCGTCGAGGCCTCGGCCGCCGCGGCATCCCATGAGCCCGCGCTGGCGGCGCTCCCCCGCCGGGCCCGGCGCACCCTCTAGGAGAGAGACCACGATCATGCTGCAAGAGATCTACGACAGCCTGGAGCCGGAAGCCGCCGCCGATGCCGCCGATGATGCCGCCGGAGAGACGTTCGTCGCTCCCACCTCCTTCGCCCAGCGCCGGCTCTGGCTGCTCGATGCCCTGAGCCCCGGGCGCGCCACCTATAACGTCCCCCTGGCCGCGCGGCTGCGCGGTCCTCTCCGGCCCGGGACGCTGGCCGCCGCTCTCGACGAGGTGGTAACCCGCCACGAGACGCTGCGCACCTGGTTCATGGAAGAGGAGGGCGAGCCGGTCCAGGTGATCGCCCCGGCGCTCGCGATCCCCCTCCCGCTCGTCGATCTGGGAGGCCTCGCCCCGGAGCGGCGGGATGCCGAGCTCCGGCGCCAGGTCCAGCGCGAGGCCGAGCGCCCGTTCGACCTCGGCCGGGCGCCTCTGCTGCGCGCCCTGCTGTTCCGCCTCGGCGAGGGCGAGCATGCCCTCTTCCTCAACCAGCACCACGTCGTCACCGACGCCTGGTCCCTCGGCCTGCTGGTCG
>DATBAW010000399.1:0-18631 GCA_036271335.1 Thermoanaerobaculia bacterium | reverse complement strand
TGATGGTGCCGCTGCGGCTGAAGTCCGACTCCCTCGCGCCGTCGCGGCGCGACATTCCCGCGGTAGAGGAGGCGCTGGTGGAGCGCCGCTTCATCATCCCGCCGGACCGCTCCCGCTATCTCGCCGAGATCGCCGGGACCTGCGACGCCTATGACGAGCGCGTCCGCCAGCAGGCGGCGGTCGCGCGCCGGATGTACCAGATCCGGGGCACCCTCGACGCCCTGGGCGAGACCGCCGGCAGGAAGCGCCTGGACATCGTGGAGCCGACCGGGCCCGAGGACACCGTGCACGTGACCGAGCGGGTCGAGAGCGAGCCGGAGATCGCGGCCGGCCTCGCCTCGCTCTACGACGAGTACGAGCAGCGGCTCGATCCGGAGAACCGCAGGCTGCTCGAGGAGTGGCCCGCCACCCGCCGCCGCTACGCCGCCGCCAAGTACCAGTTCCAGGTGCGCGACAAGACGATCGAGCTCGACCTCGCCACGGAGACGCTGTCGCACCTGCGAATCCCCAAGGTGGCGCTGCCGAAGTACGAGGATTGGGGCGATCTCCTCGTCTGGCTCCTGCGCGAGGCCCCGCCGGGACAGTTCCCCTTCACCGCCGGCGTCTTCCCGCTCAAGCGGGAGGGCGAGGATCCGGCGCGGATGTTCGCCGGCGAGGGGGGCGCCGAGCGGACGAACCGCCGCTTCCACTATGTGTCGCGCGGGATGCCGGCCAAGCGCCTGTCCACCGCCTTCGACTCCGTCACCCTCTACGGAGAGGACCCCGACATCCGGCCGGACATCTATGGCAAGGTCGGCAACTCGGGCGTCTCGGTGGCCAACGTGGACGACGCCAAGAAGCTCTATTCGGGCTTCGACCTCGCCGATCCCTCGACCTCCGTGTCGATGACCATCAACGGCCCAGCGCCGATGCTGCTCGGCTTCTTCCTCAACGCCGCCGTCGACCAGGGGTGCGAGAAGTGGATCCGGGCCCAGGGGAAGGTCGAGGAGGTGGAGCGGCGGATCGGCGAGATGTACGCCGATCGCGGCGTGCCCCGGCCGGAGTACCAGGGGAGCCTGCCGGAGGGGAACGACGGGCTCGGGCTGCTCCTCCTCGGCGTCTCCGGCGACGAGGTCCTGCCGCGCGAGGTCTACGAGAAGATCCGCGCCGCCACCCTCTCCGCGGTGCGCGGCACGGTGCAGGCGGACATCCTCAAGGAGGACCAGGCGCAGAACACCTGCATCTTCTCGACCGAGTTCGCGCTCCGCCTGATGGGGGACATCCAGGCCTGGTTCATCGCGAAGAACGTCCGCAACTTCTATTCGGTCTCGATCTCCGGCTACCACATCGCGGAGGCCGGAGCGAACCCGATCTCGCAGCTCGCCTTCACCCTCGCCAACGGCTTCACCTTCGTCGAGTACTACCTGTCGCGCGGGATGCGGATCGACGACTTCGCGCCCAACCTGTCGTTCTTCTTCTCGAACGGCATGGACCCCGAGTACACGGTGATCGGGCGGGTGGCGCGGCGGATCTGGTCGCGGACGATGCGGGACAAATACGGCGGCAACGAGCGATCGCAGAAGCTCAAGTACCACATCCAGACCTCGGGGCGCTCCCTGCACGCGCAGGAGATCGCGTTCAACGACATCCGGACGACCTTGCAGGCGCTGCTCGCCCTCCAGGACAACTGCAACTCGCTCCACACCAACGCCTACGACGAGGCGATCACCACGCCGACCGAGGAGAGCGTGCGGCGGGCGCTCGCCATCCAGCTGATCATCAACAAGGAGTTCGGCCTCTCCAGGAACGAGAACCCGATCCAGGGCTCCTTCATCGTCGAGGAGCTGACCGACCTGGTGGAGGGGGCGGTGCTCGCCGAGTTCCGCGCCATCTCCGAGCGCGGCGGCGTCCTGGGCGCCATGGAGCGCATGTACCAGCGCTCGAAGATCCAGGACGAGTCGCTCTACTACGAGACCCTCAAGCACGACGGCCGCCTGCCGCTGATCGGGGTCAACACCTTCCTCGATCCGGCGGGCTCGCCGACCGTCTCGCCCCCCGAGGTCATCCGCGCCACCGCCGACGAGAAGGACTACGCCATCACGGCCCGCGACGCCTTCCGCGAGCGCAACGCGGCGACCGCGCCGGCGGCGCTGGAAGCGGTGAAGCGGGCGGCTCTCGACGGCGAGAACGTCTTCGCGGCGCTGATGGCGGCCTGCAAGGTCTGCACGCTGGGCCAGATCTCGGCCGCGCTGTATCAGGTCGGGGGCCAGTACCGCCGCAATATGTAACGCCCGCTACGCCACCTCGTCCGCCTTCGCCGCCAGGATGAAGTCGTTCTCGCTCAGGCCCCCCACCGAGTGGGTCCAGAGCGTCACCTTCACCTTGCCCCAGGCGAGGAAGATGTCGGGGTGGTGCCCCTCCTTCTCGGCGATCTCGCCCAGGCGGTTGACGAAGTCGAGCGCCTCGCGGAAGTCCTTGAAGCGGAACTCCTTCTCGAGGTGATGCTCGTTGGGGCTGGTCCAGCCGAACTGGAGCTGGCCGAGCCTCTTGCGCAGCTCGTCCCCCTTCAGCGCTCCCCCTTCGGCGGGCTGGCAGGTCTTCTCCGATAGATCGCTCATCTTTGCACCTCGCGGTCGGTTGGGGCCCGGTTTTTCCCGGCGGGCCTTGTCGGCCAGGGGCTGCAACCCCTGTGCCGTGAAGGACTGGCACCAAGCTTGCCACAGGTTCCCGGCCAGATGGGGCGAGCGGTGGCGATCCAGGCACCGCGCGAGAGGAGATCGATGAAGGCACGGTACGCGTTCTCGACGGCACAGGAAGAATTCGCGGAGCGGCTGGCGGAGATGAGCCCGGCCCGCCGCCGGCTGGTGATCGCGGGATTGGTTGCCTCGGTGCTCCTCTTCCTCGGCGGCTTCGCCCTCGCCATCTCCCTCTGGCACGTCTCCCGGAAGTTCCCCTCGCCTCCCTATCAGCAGCCGTCGCGCCTCTACGCCGCCGCTCCCGTGCTGGCGCCGGGCGATACCTTCTCCGCCGCCGAGATGGTGGCCGAGCTGAAGGACTCCGGGTATCGCGAGGCCGAGGGAACGGCGGTCGAGCCGGGGAGCTTCCGCCGGGACGGCGACCGCGTGAGCGTGAGCCTGCGCCACTTCCCCACGGCGGACGGCACGGACGGCGGCGGCCAGCCCGTCGAGGTGGCGTTCCAGGGGAACCGCGTGGCCACCGTCGAGGTGGCCGGCCGGTCGGCGAAGAGCGCCACGCTGGAGCCGCCGCTGCTCGCCTCGTTCTATGACAAGCAGCTGGAGGAGCGCCGTCCGGTGACGCTCGAGGAGCTCCCCGATCCGGTGGTGAAGACGGTGCTGGCGGCCGAGGACTCAGGGTTCTACATCCACCCCGGTGTCTCGCCCTCCGGCATCGCCCGCGCCGTCTGGGTCGACCTGCGCGGCGGCGAGAAGCAGCAGGGGGGGAGCACGATCACCCAGCAGCTGGTCAAGAACGTCTACCTCTCCAGCCGCCGCACCTTCCGCCGCAAGGCCAAGGAGGCGGTGATCGCCATGATGCTGGAGCTGCGCCACGGCAAGAAGGCGATCCTCGCGGCCTACCTCAACGAGATCTACCTCGGCCGCAGCGGCTCGGCCAACCTGATCGGCCTCGGGGCCGCCGCCCGCGCCTACTTCGGCCGCGACGCCGCCGAGCTGTCGCTGGCCCAGGCGGCGACGCTGGCGGGGATGATCCAGTCGCCGGCCGGCAACTCGCCGATCGAGCATCCGGAGAAGGCGCTGGCACGCCGCAACTGGGTGCTCCAGCGCATGGGTCAGCTCGGCTGGGCGACCCCGGACCAGGTGAAGCAGGCGCAGGCCGAGCCCCTGGGGACCGACCCGCAGGCCGTGGACCCGCGGCCGATCGCGCCCTACTTCGCCAACGCCGCGGAAGCCGAGGCCCGCGACCGCTTCCACGTCGACACGCTGGGCGGCGAGGGGTACCTGCTCTTCTCCTCCCTGCGTTGGAGCGATCAGCGGCGGGCCGAGACGGCGGTGGCGCAGGGGCTCGCCGGGCTCGAAGGGGCCAAAGCAAAGCGGCGGCTCCAGTCGGCGCTGGTCTCGGTCGATCCGCGGGACGGCGCGGTCTACGCCTGGGTAGGCGGGCGCGACTACGAGAAGAGCCAGTTCGACCGCGTGGTGCAGGCGAAGCGGCAGGTCGGCAGCGCCTTCAAGCCGGTGGTCTACGCCGCCGCCCTCACCGAGGGAGTGGTCACCCCGGCCTCGCTGCTCAACGATTCGCCGATCGACGTCCACATCGGCAACGCCAGCTGGCAGCCGCAGAACTACGACCGTGCCTTTCGCGGCTGGGTGACGGCGCGCACGGCGCTGGAGCAGAGCCTCAACATCCCCACCGTGCGGGTGGCCCTGCAGGTGGGGATGCCGAAGGTGGTGGCGCTGGGCAAGGAGATGGGGCTCGCCGGGACGCTGGAGCCGCGGCCGTCGCTGGCGCTCGGCGCCTTCGAGGCCAGCCCGCTCGAGATCTCCGAGGTCTATTCGACGCTCGCCGCCGGCGGGCTGCGGCCGCAGATCCATGGTCTCTCCGCCGTGCTCGACCGTGAGCGCCAGGCGGTGGAGGGGGACGAACTGCCGGCCGCCCGCCGGGCGATGCCCGCGGAGTCGGCCTACTTGGTGACCTCGATGCTCCAGGGGGTGCTCGACCGCGGCACCGCCGCCGCCTCCCGCCGTCAGGGGGTGGACGGTCCGCTGGCCGGCAAGACCGGCACCACCAACGATCTCCGCGACAACTGGTTCGCCGGCTACTCGCCGGAGCGCGTCACGGTGGTCTGGGTGGGCTACGACGACAATTCCCCGACCACGTTCTCGGGCGCGCGCGCGGCGCTGCCGGTGTGGAGCCGCTTCACCGCCGCCGTCCGTCCGGCCGGGGGGTATCACGACTTCCCGCGTCCCTCCGGCATCGTGCAGGCGACGGTCGATCCCACCACCGGCCAGCTGGCGACCGAGCTCTGTCCCTACCGCGTCACCGAGCTCTTCCCGGAGTGGGCGGCGCCGACCGAGCCCTGCCAGCGCCACTCGCCGGGGGCCGCGCAGACCGCCGACCTCGCTCTCGGCCAGCCGCCGGTCGATCCCGCCACCGGCCAGCCGATCGATCCCACGTCGACTGAGGAGCCCCGCTACGCGATCACTGACGACGGCCTGCAGATCTCCGACCCCGGCGGCAACCAGCCGATCACGATCTCCCCGGCGGCGACCGCGGTGGCTCCCGCGGCGCCCCCGGTACCTCCGCCCGCCTCTCCTCCCGGAGCGGCCGGCGGCATTCTGATCCGGCCCACCGCCCAGGCGGCGAAGGCGGTCCCCATCTCCCTGGTTCCGAGCGGACCGGTGGGCATGGTGCAGTCGTACGGCCTGGTGCCCGCCGGCACCCAGTCGGTCGGCAGGAAGCCGGCGCCCGCCGAGGACGCGACGCCGCCCCCGGCGGCCGAGAAGGCCACCGATGGGAGTGCCGAACCGCCGCCGGCGGTATAGGCTCGCGCCATGAGATCGAAGATCGACACCCAGCCGTCCGCCGGCCGCGACATCGTCGTCATCGGTGCCTCGGCGGGGGGCGTGAGCGCCCTCGGCACAGTGATCCAGGCGCTGCCGGCCGGCTTCCCGGCGGCCGTCTTCGTCGTCCTCCATCTGCCGCCGCACAGCCGTAGCGCGCTGCCGGAGATCCTCTCCCGCCACGGGCACCTGCCGGCGGTCCATCCCGAGGAGCGGGAGCGCATCGAGGAGGGGCGGGTCTACGTCGCCTGCCCGGACCGGCATCTGAGCGTCGAGGGCCGGCGGATCCACCTGTCGCGCAACGCCAGCGAGAACGGCTTCCGGCCGGCGATCGACGTGCTCTTCCGCACGGCGGCCCGCGCCTTCGGACCGCGCGTCGTGGGCGTCGTGCTCACCGGCAACCTCGACGACGGCACCGCGGGCCTGGCGGCGGTCAAGCACTGCGGCGGCCTCGCCGTGGTGCAGGACCCGGCGGGCGCCGACTATCCGAGCATGCCCGAAAGCGCCATCGCCAACGTCGAGGTGGACTACGTCGTGCCGCTCGACGGGATCGGGCCCCTTCTCGACCGCCTGGTCCGCGAGCCGCGGCCGGCGGCCGGGCCGGACTTCTGCAACGACGTGGAAGAGGAGCCAAACTGGATGGGGATCGAAGATCGCGACACCGGCGGCGAAGGGCCGTCCGGCGAGCCCTCGGGCTTCACCTGCCCGGAGTGCGGTGGCGCCCTCTACGAGCGGCCCGGCGAGAAGCCGCTGCACTTCCGCTGCCGCACCGGTCATGCCTACTCTCCCGAGAGCCTGCTCGCCCGGCAGACGGACTCGCTCGAGGCGACGCTCTGGGCGGCGCTGCGGTCCCTGGAGGAGAGCGCAGCGCTGTCGCGGCGCATGGAGAAACGGGCGCGGGAGCACGGCAACGACCTCTCGCTCCTTCGCTACGGAAAAAGGGCCGAGGACACGGAGAAACACGCCGTCGTGCTGCGCGCCCTGCTGAAGGAGGGCGGGGAAGACCTGAGCTGAGAAGCGGGCGGGCGCTGCTACACCCCCGCCGCCACCGGGCTCGCGACGCCGCCGAGCTCCTGATCCTTGTACTGGAGCAGGTAGAGGCGGTAGTAGATGCCGCGCAGGGCGAGCAGCTCCTGGTGGGTGCCGTACTCGCGGACCTCCCCCTTGTGCAGGACGAGGATGCGGTTCGCCTTCTGGATCGTCGACAGCCGGTGGGCGATGACGATGCTGGTGCGGCCGACCAGCAGGCGGTCGAGGGCCTTCTGGATCACCTGCTCGGTCTCGGTGTCGATCGACGAGGTGGCCTCGTCGAGGATCAGGATGCTGGGGTCGAAGGCGAGGGCGCGGGCGAAGGCGATCAGCTGCTTCTGCCCCACCGAGAGGCCGGCGCCGCGCTCCTTGACGACGGCGTCGAAGCCCCCTTCCAGGCGTTCGATGAACGGCAGCGCGTGGACCTCGCCGGCCGCCCAGCGGATCCGCTCGTCGTCGATCGCGTCGTTGCCCAGCCGGATGTTGGCGCCGACCGAGCCGGAGAAGAGGAAGACGTCCTGCAGCACCATGGCGACGCTGCGGCGCAGGCGGGAGAGGTCCCACTGGCGCACGTCCACGCCGTCGACCCGCACGGCGCCGCCGTCGATGTCGTAGAAGCGGAGCAGCAGGCTGGCCAGCGTGCTCTTGCCGGCGCCGGTGTGTCCCACCACCGCCAGCGTCTCGCCCGACCGCACCCGGAAGGAGATCCCCTTGAGCACCGGTTCGCCCTCCTTGTAGGCGAACCGGACGTCGTCGAACTCGATGTCGCCGCGCACCGCCTCCGGCGTGAAGGCATCGGGCGGCGAGGTGATGGTGACCGGCGTGTCCATCAGCCGGAAGATGCGCTCCGAGCTCGCCATCGCCGATTGCAGGATGTTGTACTTCTCCGACAGGTCCGACAGCGGCTGGTAGAAGCGCTGGGCGTACTGGAGGAAGGCGATCAGCGCGCCGACCGAGATGGCGCCCGACACCACCCGGCCGCCGCCGATCCAGATCAGCAGGCCGACGCCGATCGACGAGATCAGCTCGACGCCGGGGAAGAAGATGGCGTAGTAGAAGATCGACTGGATGTTGTAGTCGCGGTGGTCGGCGTTGACGCGGTCGAACTCCGCGTAGGCCCGCTCCTCGCCGTTGAACATCTGCACCACCGGCATGCCGGTGATGTGCTCCTGGAGGAAGGCGTTGATGCGGGCGATCTTGACCCGCACGATCCGGAAGCTCTCGCGCACCCGCACCCGGAACCACGAGGTCAGGGCGAACAGCAGCGGGATGATCGAGAACGCCACCAGCGCCAGCCGCCAGTCGAGCCAGAAGAGCACGACCACGATCCCCACCAGCAGCATCAGGTCGCCGAAGATCGACACCAGCCCGGCGGTGAACATCTCGTTGAGAGCGTCGACGTCCGTGGTCACGCGGGTGACCAGGCGGCCGAGCGGGTTCCTGTCGTAGAAATTCAGCGGCAGCCGCTGCAGCCGGCCGAAGATCTGGCCGCGCATGTCCTTCATGATGTACTGCCCCATCAGCTGCAGCACGTAGCCCTGGGCGTAGAGGGCGCAGAAGGTGAGGAGGAGGACGACGAGATAGAGGATCGCTACCGCCGTCAAGCCCGGGACGGCCAGGTCCGCCGGGTAGATGCCGTTGGCCAGCAGCAGGTTCCGCACGTAGACGCTGGGCGCCGAGATCTGGCCGGTGACCCCGCCCGGGCTGCGCACGAAGAGGTCGAGCGCCACCGCCGTCGCCAGCGGCCCGATCAGCTGCAGCAGCGAGGAGAGGACGATCAGCCCGAGCGATCCCAGCGCCATGTCGCCGTACGGCCGCACGTAGGCCACCAGCCGGCGCATCAGCCGGGAGTCGTAGACCTTGCCCAGGGCCTCTTCTTCGTGATGGCTGACCGGCTCGCTCATGGCCATACGATAACGCATGGCGGTCGGTTTCGTAGGGGCGCAGCATGCTGCGCCCTCGGTTCCACGCCGGCGTTGGTGGGCGCAGCATGCTGCGCCCCTCCAGGGCAGTCCCCCTCCCGGCTGCGCTCCAAGCCGCACGCTTATGTCCTTTCATCTATTCCCTCAATGGTGTAGACTGTGCCAGTTTTTGTCCAACCAACTCGTTGCCGGAGTCTGTGGTCATGCCGCCGACCTTGAACCAATTGCTGAAGTCGATGGTGGAGCAGGGGGGCTCGGACCTGCACATCACGACCAATTCGCCGCCGCAGGTGCGGGTGGATGGCCATCTGCGCCAGCTCAACCTGCCGCCGATGACGCCGGGCGAGACGAAGTCGCTCGCCTACTCGATTCTCACCGACAACCAGAAGCACCGCCTCGAGGAGACCCTGGAGATCGACCTCTCCTTCGGCATCAAGGGGCTCGCCCGCTTCCGCGCCAACATCTTCCATCAGCGCGGCGCCGTCGCCGCGGTCTTCCGCCAGATCCCCTACGAGATCAAGACCTTCCGCGAGCTCGCGCTGCCGACGATCATCGAGCGGCTGTGCGAGAAGCCGCGCGGCCTGATCCTGGTCACCGGCCCGACCGGCTCGGGCAAGTCGACGACGCTGGCGGCGATGATCGACAAGATCAACCGCGAGCGGGCCGAGCACATCGTCACCATTGAGGATCCGGTCGAGTACCTGCACAGCCACAAGAAGTGCATCGTCAACCAGCGCGAGGTGATGGCGGACACCTACAGCTTCACCGCCGCCCTGCGCTCGGCCCTGCGGCAGGATCCGGACGTGGTGCTGATCGGCGAGATGCGCGACCTCGAGACGGTGGAGGCGGCGCTGCGCATCGCCGAGACCGGCCACCTGACCTTCGCCACCCTGCACACCAACTCGGCGGCGCAGACGATCAACCGCATCATCGACGTCTTCCCGGCCCACCAGCAGGCGCAGATCCGCGCCCAGCTGTCGCTGGTGCTGGAGGGGATCGTCTGCCAGACCCTGCTCCCCAAGACCGGGGGCAAGGGGCGCGCCATGGCGATGGAGATCCTGATCCCGAGCCCGGCGATCCGCAACCTGATCCGCGAGGACAAGGTGCACCAGATCTACGGCATGATGCAGGCCGGCCAGGCCAAGCACGGGATGCAGACGTTCAACCAGTCCCTGGCGAGCCTGTACTTCAAGCGCATGATCACGCTGGAGGTGGCGCTCGCCCGTTCGTCCTATCCGGACGAGTTGCAGGAGATCATCAACCGCGGTCCGGCCAGCCTGAACCCCAACCTGACCGCGTAGGGGAGGAGTAGGAAGATGCCCAGCTTCGTGTGGAAAGGCAAGACGCGCGCCGGCCAGGTCCAGGAGGGCCAGCTGCTGGCCGACTCGCGCGACGCGGCCGCGGCCGTCCTGCGGCGCCAGCAGATCCAGATCACCAGCATCAAGGAGAAGGGGAAGGAGATCAAGCTGATCCCTCGCTTCTCGCGCGGCATCAGGGCGAAGCGGATCGCCATCTTCACCCGCCAGTTCTCGGTGATGCTCGACGCCGGCCTGCCGCTCGTCCAGTGCCTGGAGATCCTCGGCGACCAGGAGGAGAGCCGCAACTTCCAGGCGATCATCCACCAGGTCCGCACCGACGTCGAGTCCGGCGCCTCGCTGGCCGACGCCATGCGCAAGCACCCCAGGGCGTTCGACAACCTGTTCACCAACATGGTCGCCGCCGGCGAGTCGGGCGGTATCCTCGACATCATCCTGCAGCGCCTCTCGACCTACATCGAGAAGGCCGTCAAGCTGAACAGCCAGGTGAAGGCGGCACTGATCTACCCGGTGTCGATCATCCTCATCGCCGCCCTGGTGGTGTTCATCATCCTCTGGAAGGTGATCCCGGTGTTCGCCCAGCTGTTCGCCGGCCTCGGCGGCGAGATGCCGCTGCTGACCCGCATCGTGATCGGCGCCAGCAACTTCGTGGCCGACTACTTCTTCTTCATCCTGATCGTCGTCGTGGCCGGCTACTTCGCCGTCGTTCGCTGGCACCGGACGCCGCACGGCCGGCGGCTCCTCGACAGCGCGATGCTCAGGATCCCGGTCGTCGGCATGCTGCTGCGCAAGATCGCCGTCGCCCGCTTCTGCCGCACCCTCGGCACCCTGACCGCCTCCGGCGTGCCGATCCTCGACGGTCTCGAGATCACCGCCAAGACCGCCGGCAACGCCACCATCGAGGACGCCGTGATGTCGGTGCGCAAGAGCGTCGAAGAGGGCAAGAGCATCAGCGAGCCGCTGGCCCAGACCAAAGTCTTCCCCAGCATGGTGGTGCAGATGATCAACGTCGGCGAGCAGACCGGCGCCCTCGACCAGATGCTGGCGAAGGTCGCCGACTTCTACGAGGATGAGGTCGACACCGCCGTCGCCGGCCTGATGAAGCTGATCGAACCGGTGATGATCACCGTCCTCGGCGGGATCATCGGCACCATCGTCGCGGCCATGTACCTGCCGCTCTACTCGGTGCTGAGCAAGATCGGTTAGCCGCGGCCCATGAAGAGATCTCACCTTCGCCGTAGGGGCGGCCCTATGGGGCCGCCCTGCCGCGGAGGGCACCGGCGGCCCGAACCGGGCGGCCACGCAGGGCCACCCCCACAGGCTCCTCCCCGATGATCCCGCTCGCCAGTCAGCTCCGCTGGTACATCGCCATCCGCGTGGTGGCGATCGTCAGCGTTTTGCTCCCCCTGGGCCTGTTCCAGCTCCTGACGCTGCCGTCGACGACGACGGCGCCGGCGGCGACCGAGCCGGGTTTCGTCGGGCCGCCGTCGCCGGGTGCGCCCGGCGCGCAGTCCACGGCGCCGGCCGCCGTCGCCGAGCCCGAGGCGGTGGTGCCGCACAACATCGTCTGGTGGCTCGGCGCCGCCACCCTCGGCGCCACCCTTATCTACATCGCCCTGATCCGCATCCTGCGGCGCCACCCCACCACCCAGGCCTACATCCAGTTCGTGGGCGACCTGCTGCTGATCACCTGCCTGGTCTATTACCTGGGTGGCGCCATCAGCCCGTTCTCGCTGCTCTACCTGATCGTCATCGCCGTCGCCTCGACGCTGCTGCGGCGGCGGGCCGGCGTCATCGTCGCCAGCCTCGCCCTGGTGCTCTACGGCGGCATGATCATCGGCCTCTCCAACGGCTGGGTGCGGCCGGCCAGCCGCACCCAGGAGGTGATCTCGGGGTGGCGGCTGAACTACAACCTCGCCGTCCACGGCTTCGGCTTCTACGTGGTGGCGCTGCTCACCTACTACCTGGCCCACAACGTCACCCGCGCCGAGCGCGAGCTGGAGGAGAAGAGCGAGCATCTCGCCGACCTCCAGGTGGTGCACCGCGACGTCATCCAGTCGATCACCAGCGGCCTGCTCACCACCGACCTCGACGGCGTGGTCACCAGCGCCAACCTGGCCGGGCTGGAGATCCTCGGGCGCACCGAGGCCGAGATGGTCGGCAACCCGATCCACCGCTGGGGGCTGTTCACCGCCGAGCGCTGGCGCGAGGCCACCGCCGAGAGCGAGCGCACCGGCCGCATGCGCTCCGAGATCGAGACCACCCGCGGCGACGGCGAATCCCGCCACGTCGGCTTCACCATCTCGCGCCTCACCGAGGCGACCGGCAACCACAGCGGCTACATCGTCATCTTCCAGGACCTCACCCGCTGGCGGCGCATCCAGGAAGAGCTGCGGATGAAGGACCGCATGGTCGCCGTCGGCGAGCTGGCGGCGGGTCTGGCGCACGAGATCGGCAACCCGCTGGCGGCCATCTCGGGCTCCGTCCAGATGCTCGCCGGCCGGCTCGACGGCGACCCCGCGCAGCGCAAGCTGATCGAGATCCTGCTCAAGGAGAGCCACCGCCTCGACCGCACGATCAAGGGGTTCCTCCGCTTCGCCCGCCCGCGCGAACGGTCGAGCGTCTCGTTCGACATCGCGCGGCTGCTCTCCGAGAACTTCGAGCTCCTCCGCAACAGCGAGGAGGTCTCCGAGCGCCACGTCCTGGAGCTCGACCTCGATCCCCCCTCGGCGCGGCTGTTCGCCGACCCCGACCAGGTGAGCCAGATCTTCTGGAACCTGGCCCGCAATTCCCTGCGCGCGATGCCCGACGGCGGCTCCCTGCGCATCACCGGTCAGTTCCTGGGAGATTGGTACAAGATGGCTGTGATCGACAGCGGCCGCGGCATGACCGAAGAGCAGCGCACCAACCTCTTCCACCCCTTCCAGTCGTTCTTCGACGGCGGCACCGGCATCGGCATGGCCATCGTCTACCGGATCGTCCAGGACCACGGCGGACGCCTGCGCGTCGACAGCCGGCCTGGCGCCGGCACCACCATCACGGTCGAGCTGCCGACGACCGCCGCCAGCGTCACGCTGGTCTCCGCGGAGGCGCCCGCGTGAGCCCCCGCAACCGCCTGCTGATCGTCGACGACGAGTCGAGCCTCGCCGACTTCCTCGCCCTCCTGTTCCAGGGCGAGGGGTACGACGTGACCACCGCCGGCTCGGTCGACGAGGCGCGCAAGAGCATGGAGCGCGCCACCTTCGACCTCATCCTCTGCGACATCCTGATGCCGGACGGCAACGGCCTCGACCTGCTGCGCGACATCAAGGCCGGCGGCGCCGGCGGCCCGCAGGTGATCATGATGACCGCCTACACCTCGACCAAGTCGGCGATCGAGGCGATGAAGCTCGGCGCCGCCGACTACGTCTCGAAGCCGTTCGACGTCGAGGAATTGAAGATCGTCGCCCAGAAGGCGCTGGAGCGGGCCGAGCTCGCCGACGAGAACATCTACCTGCGCCGCGAGCTGGAGCAGAAATACACTTTCAACAACATCATCGGCAAGAGCGGCCGGATGCAGGCGATCTTCTCGCTGATCGAGCGGATCGCCCGCACCACCTCGACGGTGCTGATCCACGGCGAGAGCGGCACCGGCAAGGAGCTGATCGCCCGCGCCATCCACTTCGCCAGCCCGCGTTCCACCCGCCGCTTCCTCTCGATCAACTGCGGCGCCATGCCCGAGAACCTGCTGGAGAGCGAGCTGTTCGGCCACGAGCGCGGCGCCTTCACCGGCGCCGTGCGCGACAAGAAGGGGCTCTTCCAGGAGTCCGACCGCGGCACCCTGTTCCTCGACGAGATCGGCGAGATGACCCCCACCATGCAGGTGAAGCTCCTCCGCGCCCTGCAGGAGAAGGTCGTCCGCAAGGTCGGCGGCACCGAGGAGGAGTCGGTGGACGTGCGGATCATCACGGCCACCAACCAGGACCTGGAAGCGCGCCTGCACACCGGCGAGTTCCGCGAGGACCTCTACTACCGGATCAACGTGCTGCCGATCCACCTGCCGCCGTTGCGCCAGCGGCGGGAGGACATCCCGCTGCTGGTCGAGTTCTTTCTCCAGAAGTACTGCGCCACCATGGACCTGCCGCCGCGGCAGATCTCGATCGAGGCGATGCACATCGTGGAGGGCTACGACTGGCCGGGCAACGTCCGCGAGCTGGAGAACTTGATCGAGCGCGTGCTCGCCCTCTCCCACAACGACACGATCACCACCCGCGACCTCCCCGTCCACCTGCTCACCAACCGGCGGACCAACCCCGACCTCGTGCAGCTCCCCGAAGGGGGCCTGGACCTGGAGGCCTACCTGGAGTCGATCCGTACCCAGCTGATGATCCAGGCCCTGGAGCGCACCGACGGCGTCCAGACCCAGGCCGCCGAGATCCTCGGGATGAGCTTCCGGTCGTTCCGGTACTACGCGAAGAAGGCGGGGATCAAGGGCGGGGATTAGGCAAAATGGCCAATCTGGTCGTTTTGGGTTATCCTGTAATCATGCCAACACGACCTTTCCGGAACCATCTGGGTGACTTGGTAGAGATCCCGGAGATCGCAGCCACGCAGGCAAAAAACACGTTCGGTGAGCTCCTGGACCGTGTCTCAGCGTCAGGTCCTATCGCGATCACCCGCCACGACACTCCGAGGGCTGTACTTCTTTCCTACGAAGAGTTCGAGTCTCTGAGGAATGCACGTTCCAAGACTCTTGAGACGCTCAGCACGAGCTTCGACGATCTCCTCGAACGCCTGCACAAACCTGGCGCCAGGAAGGCCATGGACGCCGCGTTCCACGCGACTCCAGAGGAGTTGGGCAGGGCTGCGGTCGAGGCCGCCAAGCGGCGCCGCTAATTGATCGAGCTGCCGCGAATTTACGTTCTGGCTGGCGTCAACGGTGCCGGCAAGAGCAGCGTTGGGGGCGCAGCCTTCCGTGCCTCTGGCGTGGACTACTACAACCCCGATGAAGCCGCTCAGGAGTTGAGGAGCCAACGCCCAGATCTGACCTTGACGGAGAGCAACGCCCTGGCATGGCAACTGGGGCGGCAGATGCTGGAGCGTGCGATTCGGGATCGACGCGACTTCGTCTTCGAAACCACACTCGGTGGCAATACGATTCCGCGCCTGCTCGGCGAGGCGGCGAAAAGCGGGGTCGCGGTCTCTGTCTGGTATGTAGGGCTCGAAAGTCCCGAGCTCCACATCGAGCGGGTGGCGGCTCGCGTCCGTCGGGGTGGTCATCCCATCCCGGAGGAGACGATCCGCAAGCGCTACGAGCGAAGTCGATTGAACCTGATCCAACTCCTGCCCGAGATTACTGAGCTGCTACTTTTTGATAACAGCGATGATGCGGAACCTGGTGCAGGCAGCCCGCCGAACCCACGCCTGTTATTGCACTTTAGGGAAGGACAGGTTCTCGGTCCGGAAGACTTGTCCGAGACCCCAATTTGGGCGAAACCCATCGTGGCGGCCGCCCTTCAACTTCACGGCCGGGTATAGCAGGCGCCCAATTGCCTGGCCTGACAGGAGGGTGGTCGGCTGAAAATCACCCCTGAAATTGCAAGAAATTTGAACTGGAAGGGGTGAAATCCTCAACCTCACGGCAGCCCGACCCGCTCGTCGCCGGCGTCGACGTTCACCGTCTTGCTCCAGGTCGTGCCGTGGGCCGCGATCCGCAACAGATAGCTGCCGGGGCTCAGCCGGCCGAGGGGGAGCTCGCCGTCGGCGGAGAAGGAGAGGCCGGCCGAGACTCCCGACAGGTAGGGCGCGAGCTCGGCTCCGGAGGCCGTGGTCAGGGAGAGCGATTCGACCGCGCGGCCGCCGCAGAGGTCGAGGGCGCAGTGGAGCGTCAGGGCCGCGCCGGCGGGGAGGGTGCGTTCCAGGGTCCGCTCGCCGCCGCTCTCGACCGCGAAAGGCTCCGTCGCGCCCGAGCCGGCGAACGAGTCCGACCAGACCAGCACGTAGCCGCCCGCCGGCAAGCCGTCGAAGCGCTCTTCCCCCGTCGATTCGGTCGGCTGCGCGCGGACCATGCGGCCGGTCGCGTCGAGCAGCGCCAGGGGGACCCAGGACGCCGGTGAGCCGTCCGGGCGCGTCAGGCGGACGGTGAGGGTGCCGGCATCCCCCCGGTCGAGCGCGATCGCGAGGGGCGGCGTGGCCGGCCCGACCTCGACGCCGTCCAGCACGCGCGGCGCGTAGCCTTCGGCGCTCGCCGCCACGCCGTAGCGCCCGGCCTCCAGGTCGGACGCCGTGAAGGCGCCGTCCGCGCCCGCCTCGACGGTGGCGGCGAGGGCGCCGCGGCCATCGGTGATCCGCACGCTGCCGGCCACCCCAGAGCCCTGCGCCCGGTCGGTCAGCCGGCCGGCGAGAGAGAGGCCCCCCACCTCGATCGTGACGCTCGCCTCGGCGCCGTCCGCCACCTCTACGGAGCGGGTGACCGGCGCGCCGTCGACCCCCAGGAAGTCGGCCCGCAGCGTCCCGGCCGGCGCGTCGAACAGCTCGAAGGTGCCGTCCGCGTGGACCTCCGCGGTCAGCCGCGTCTCCGGAAAGCCCATGCGGAAGGCATCCCCCTCCGCCGCCGAGACGACGACCTTCCCCCGGCGGTCGGACGGATCGAGGGACGACTGCACGGCGAGGGTGCCGCCGGCGACGGGTTCGCCGGCGCGGGTGACGAGGCCGGTGAGGTGCACGCCGCCGGCGGTCAGCTCGAGAGGCCATTCGTCCTTGCCGGCGGGGACCTCGATCGCCTGGCTGAGCAGGAGCCGGCCGCTCCAGACCTGGACCCGGTAGCGCCCGGAGGCCAGGACCGGCCCGTCGAACGTCCCTTCCGGCGTCGTCGTCCGCTCGGCGATCGGCAGCAGCGACGAGGGCTCCGCTGCGAAGAAGCGGACGGTGACGCCGCCGCGCGCGGCTCCCCCACGGTCGAGGACGTGGCCGTGGACCGTGACGCCGCGCTCCATCCGCAGGTCGCCGAGATCGACGATGCGGTCGCCGGCCAGGGTCTCCGAGCGCAGCGTCAGGGCGAAGCCGGAGCGCCGGGCGGTCAGCGCGAACTGGCCGGCGCCCAGCCCGGCGAGCGAAAAATGGCCTTGGGCATCCGAAACGCCCCGCGTGAGCTGCTGGTGGAGCACGGCTTCGAGGAGCTGCGGGCCTTCGGGAGCGAGCTCCAGGTCGACCCCCGCGAGCGGCTCGCCGGTCCGCGCGTCCACCACCACGCCCTCCACGCCGGCGCCCCGGCGGAGCACGAGGGTGCCGAGGGCGCGGGTCTCGCCCGGCGCAAGCACGATCTCGGGGAGCGTCTCCGTGCGCGCGCCCTCGGCCTGGAGCCGCAGCCGGTAGCGTCCCGGGCCGGGAAGGTCGAGGACGAAGGCGCCGCCCTGCCCGGTCCGCAGGAGTTGGTCGACGGCGCGGGTGCGCGCGTCCACCGCGCCGTTGGCGGCGCTCTCGATCCAGACGTGAGCCTGCGCGAAGGGCCGGCGCTGCTCGTCCAGGAGAACGCCCCGCACCTGCTCGCCGCGATCGAGGACGACCACCAGCTCCTTGCCCGGGCGCGGGCGGCCGGTTTTCAGCTCGCGCGGACGGAAGCCCGGCGCGGTCACCTTCAGCGTCGCCGGCAGGGCCGCCAGACCGATCCGGAACGCGCCGCCGTCGCCGCTCTCGACCGTGGCGCTCCCCGTGGCGGCCACGGTCGCCTTGACGACCGGGGGGCCGGAGGGGCCCGGGCCGACGATCCGCCCGGTGAGCGGCGTGCCGCGCCGGAGCCTCAGCGGCGTTGCCGAGCCCACGACTAGGGACCGCTTCAGGCTCAGGAAGCCGGGGATCTCGACGTCGAGATCGACCCGGTCCGAGCCGAGCCCCTTCAGGGTGAATTCACCGGCGGTCGAGACGTCCGCGCAGCGCTTCCACGTCACCGGCATCTCCCAGCCGGGGACCGTTTCGGACCAGGACGCGCAGGCGCGCCCTGGGGTGGTTGCCGGCTCCTTGCCGAGGTCGAGCTTGCGCGTCCACGTCCGGCCGCGGCGGAGAGTCAGAAGAAATTCACCCCTGGATTGAGAAAAATTGTGCGCCCAAGGGGTGAAATCCGGAGAATCGACGGCGAGCTGCAACCCGTCCCGCAGCGGCAGGGGGAAGGGCGGCGCTCCCGAAGCGTCGGTCTGGCCCTCCGCGAGGGGAGGGCGCATCCGGCTCAAGGGGCCGGCGCCTTCACCGGGCGCGGCGAGGAGAACGACCCTGGCGCCGGCGACCGGCCGGCCCTCCGGATCGACCACGCGGAGCGACTGCGATCGCGCGGGAAGGGCGAGGACGAGCAGCACCAGAAAATTCGCCGTCCAAAGAGCGGTTTTGTAGAGACGTTCCCAGCCCGTCCGCGACACCCTGCGCAGGCCACGGGGACGGCGGGACGTCTCCGGCGGAGGGTTGGCCGCCGCCAATGGCAAACGTCTTCTGGGCGGGCCGCACCCCCGACAAAGCGGTTGTCGCGGTGGCCTTCTCACCGGCGGTGGAGGAGGGGAGGGTTCCTCTCCGGCGGAGACGTCCCGCCGTCCCCGTGGCCTAGGAAGGGGTGTCGTGGACGGGCTGGGAACGTCTCTACAAAACCACCCTTCGGGCAGGAGGCGATTGGGCTGTTCCCCTCTCAGAGGCACGGCGGAAGGGTGCCTCCCCCTTCGATCGCGGGGGTCGCGACGAGGAGAAGCCCGTCGCCCTGGAGCATCCCCGTCGCCCTACGGCTCTCTTCGAGGATCGCCCAGACGCTCGGGCCCGGCGCCAGCTCCAGGTAGGTGGCGGAGGAAGGGAGGATCACCGAACCGGTGACGGCGTCCTTCTTCGGGTCGAT
>DATBAW010000398.1:0-27883 GCA_036271335.1 Thermoanaerobaculia bacterium | reverse complement strand
GAAGCGGCGCAGACGTTCGTCAGCCTGCAGATTCAGCGCGAGGCCTTGGAGGCGGTGATCCTGCTGCGGAATTCCTTCGAGATGCGGACCGCGACGCGGCAGAAGGTGGAAGAGGTGGCGGGATTCCTGCGGCGGCTCGAGGTGGATCCCGCCGTTCGTTTCGAGGGGAGGGCGTGGGAGAAGCTCTGACGCAGGTTCCCCTTGGGATCCGTCGTCCGTCTCCCGCGTCAGCTGTCGAGCCCGGCGGCGAACATCTTGCGGAACGTCTTCGCCACGATCCGCTCCAGCTCGCGTTCGAGCGCCGAGCTTTCCGCGGAGACCCCCTCGGCCGGCTCGGGGGGGGTGACGCCGAGCGCGTCCCGCAGCCGCGCGGTCATCGCGTTGACCGGCGCCGTCGAGGGCGGGAACGCCAGCCGCAGGATCTCTTCCGGCTCGACCCCGATCACCTCGGCGATCTCCGCGACGTGGTCGAAGCGAAGGTCCATCACTCCCGAGAACAGCCGCGTCAGGTAGCCGCGGGAGACCCCGAGCCGGCTCTCCACCTCGCGGTTGGTGAAGCCGAGGGCCCGAAGGGTGGCCTTGAGAACCGTGATCATGTGCTGCGTCGGGGGCTTCATGACCGGTGATTCTACAGGATAAAGCTGTGCGGCCTCAAGGTCCGTCAAGTTCGTCGCTGGTGTTGACAAATTCCGCTCTTCCGTTATAGAAGTCGTCTGGTCCGGTCGCGTCGAAGCAGAATTTGTTTCGAGCAGGCGAGCCGGGGAGGAGATCCCATGAGCACGGATATGTCGGAGCTCGCGTCCGAGTTACAGCGCCAGGGGATGACGCTCTGCCTGACGATAGGCAGCGAGCTCGTCCTCGAGCGGTTCGGCTTTCAGCCGGGGCAGCAGGTGGTGATCCGCTTCACGCGCGGGAGAGTTGAAATCCGTCCACGCGGCACGGCGGAGGCTGTCAAGGAGCGGCTGAAACTGAAAGCGCGCGATCTGCGCGATCTCGCCGAGCAGATGCGAGATCTGGCCCGCGAGCTCCCCGCCCACGGCGGCGATCGGACGGTCGACGGCGCGGAGGGTCTCGAGGAGGAGCTGGTCGCGCTGGTGGAGTGCCTCCTGGTGGACAACCTCGAACCGGCCATCCGGCGGTTGGAGGAGGTGGATGGGTTGGAGTGAGAGAGGCCTGCGACGCCCGGGCGTCGCAGACCTCGGTCTTCGCAAATCACGATCTTCTGCCGCACCGCGTTCCAGAGGCCGCCGTGAAGCCCTCTGGGACGCGGAATCCGTCGAATGCTGTTATTCGGCGCGCAGGGCCTTCGCGGGCGCGATACGGCGCGCGCGGTGGCCGGGGATGAGGCTGGCGAGAAAGGCGAGGATCAGGACCAGAGCCACTGCCGTACCCAGAATGGCCGGATCGCTGGCGGAAACCTGGAACAGGAGAGGCTGGAAGAGGCGGGACACGCTCAGAGCCAGCACGACTCCGGCCAAGGCGCCGAGCCCCCCGATGCCGCCGCCCTGCCGGAGAGCCAGCCAGAGCAGGTCCCGCTCCTGGGCTCCCAGCGCGACCCGTACCGCCAGCTCATACGTTCTGCGAGCCATGGAGTGCGCCACGACTCCATAGAGGCCCACCAGGGCGAGCACCAAGGCGACCAGCCCGAACAGCGCGAGGATCGCCGCGCCCATACGCCACGGCTGTACCTGCGGAGCCAGGAGGTTCGCCAAGGAACGGACCTCCACGAAGGGCATATCCGGCAGGAGAGCCTGCACTTCTCGCCGCACCACCCCCAGAAGCGCATCGGCATCCCCCGTGGAGCGGACGAACAGGGCGCGCGACGACAACGACTTCGGCGCTTGGCCCAGAGGGACGTAGCACTGCAAGGTCGGCCCCTCTTCCAGCTCCGACCGGCGCGCGTCCTCCACCACACCGACGACTTGCGCGCAGGCGTTCTTGGCGCCTCCGATCCGGATGCACTTCCCGAGGGCCTCGCTCCCCGGCCAGAGCAGCCTGGCCATGGTCGCGTTAACGATCGTCACGGGAGCGGCGCCGGGCCGGTCCTCCGCCTGAAAGGGGCGGCCCCTCAGCAGGCGAGTGCCTGTCGTCGCGAAGAAATCCTCCGACACGCCGTTGATGTAAGGTCCGCCGGTGTCCAACTCCGGCATTTGATCCACGCCCGGCACGGCGATTTTCGTCGCGGTGCTGGACTCGAAGGGAACCGTCGCGCCGAGGGCGACTCGCTCCGTTCGGGGGAGGGCCTTGAGCCTCGACGCGGCAAGCTGGAAGATGGAGTCGATCTGGCCGGGCGTATAGCCTGCCGATTCCAGGTCCATCGTGACCACGAGGACTCTCGAGGCGTCGATGCCGAGGTGGAGGTGGAGCACGTTGTAGAGACTCCGCGCGAACGTGCCCGCCCCCGCCAGCAGAACCAGCGTGAGGGCGAGTTGCGCCACGGGGATTCCGAGGCTGAGGCGGGACCGGCCGGGCGACCGCTCGCGCGACGAGCCGGTCCGGATCATTGCCGTCAGGTCTCTCCGAGCGGACCAGATCGACGGCGCGACCGCGGACAGCAGGGCGGCGAGGACCGCAAGGATTGCGAGAGTCGCCAGGGTTCGCGCGGGAGGAACGATCGCCAGGGAAGCGGCGTCGGGCAGGATCAGGTGCCCGAGAAGAAAGCCGATGGGGCCGCAGATCAGAGCGGCGACGGCGCCGCCGGCGACCGCGAGGACAGCGCCCTCACAGAGAGTCAAACGCGCGACCCGGCTCCGTTTGGCGCCGAGGGCCAGCCGCAGGCCGATCTCCCCCTGGCGGTCGAAGCCGCGCAGGAGGAGCAGGCTGGCAACGTTGGCGCAGCACACCAGCAGGACGATCCAGGAAAGGCTCGTCAGCCAGAGGACGACCCTCAGGGAGGAGGAGGCCGTGGGCCCTTTCGCTCTCTGAATCGGACCGAGGCTCACGCGCGCCGAGGGCTTTGGCCGCCCCGCCTGAGCGGCGCCCGCCCGGAACAGCGACGTCGCTTCCTGCGCGGCCGTCTTCCGGCGGCCGGGGCGCAGTCGAGCCACGATCTCGAGAAACTGCATCCCACGGCTGGTAGCCCATTTCGGCCCCACCAGGGAACCGGCCGCGTTCATCGGCAGCCAGACGTCCACGGCTTCCAGATCCACCCCGGTGAAGCCTGCCGGAAGGATGCCCACGATGGCGTAGCTCTGGGCTCCGATCACGAGCTGGCGGCCCAGAATATCGGTGGCGGCCCCATAGCCGCGATGCCAGAGGTCGTCGCTGATCAGTGCCACGGCTCCCGCTCCAGGTAAATCCTCAGCTTCGGTAAAGAGGCGCCCGCGCGCGGGATGGACGCCGAGAGCACGCAAGAAGCCCGGAGTCACCAGAACCGCATGGGCCTTCCTGGCCTCCCGTCCACGCCCCATTCCGACGTCGCTTGAAAAAAAGCCACCTACCGCCGAGAAGGCGCGCGCCTGTTCCAGGTCCCGAAGGACGGGGTACGAGGTCTCACTCGCGGTGACCTCTCCCACTCCGGGAAAACGGTTGGTGATGTAGATCCGTTGGACCGCCCCAGGGCTGGCCACGTGAGCCGGAGGGCGAAAGAGCAGGGTATCGAGGAGACCGAGCATCGCCCCGCTGGTACCGACACCGAGGCCAAGGCACACGACGGCCAGGATGGCGACGGAAGGGTGACGGAGCAATCCGCGCACCGCTTCGCGCAGATCGAGGGCGATGCCGGCCAAGAGTCTCAAAAGGGGCTGGATCCTAATTCACCGGCATGCAGGCGCAACCGTTGTCCCCGGACACGCAAAGTTTTCCCTTCCCACAAGTGCAGGTGTCCCCCCCATCGGACGAGCATGTCGATTTGAGAGGCAGCGCCCTGCCATGATTAGCTTGAGCACCGGCTGCGGGCGAGGATGGATGAAAGGTGTGCGTCCCCATTGAGCTCAACGCACTACTGTTGCCAGGAATGGCGAAAACAACTGCGCTGAGTACCAGTAAGAGAGCCATGAGCCGCCGCATTGTGCGCTCCTTCCTCCCTCTCGAATCGAGGGATCTATGGTTGCTACTCCAGCCAAAACGACGGGAGTAGAAAGGCTATCGATTGTGTCCTTGAATGGCTGCGATGACCGGCTCCAGAGCTTGTCGTTCACCTTGGCCAAGAGAAAGGCTCGTATCGGCATTTCCCGGAAAGTCGACAAGAGCACTGCTCAGAGGACGTTCGAGAAGGTTGGAGACCAGCACAGAGCCGCCGGCGCATTTCACATAGATGACCATGCTTCGGGAAGCCTTTCCCGGTCCTCCGAAAACCGACCCGAGACGTTCGACTCTCCCGCGGTCGCCGAAGGTTCCGGGCCATGCCTTCAAATCGGAAGATGGAAGAAGGCCGGTCTGGCTCAGAAAGCTCGGACGCGCGGTTCCCGCGTCGACACAGTCTGAAAAGCAGGTTCCGAGCCCACAGACCGCGAGACATTCGCCGGTCCCGCAGCGGGACTGAGCGGAGCAGCCGGGCTTCTCTGAGTCTGTGCAGCCACAGGGCAGAGCGGCTCCGGAAGAGAATAGAAGTGCCGTGAGGGTAAGAGCCAGGATTCGCAAAGGAAGACTCCTTTTCGAGTGACTGAGCAAAGCCGTATCCGACCTGCTTACTTAAAACTATACACCTGGACCAAAAGACGTGTAAAGGGCCCTTAGAGAAAGATCGCGATGGCATTCCTGCCTCCAATCTCTCCTTCCCCCCGCGAAAGCATCGATCGGCCTCGCGAGGCGCTTCATTCGCCTGAAGAGGTGCCTTCCTCGCCTCGCGAGGCGGAGCGATCCGTAGAGAAGCTCGCGCTTCGGCTTCGGGAGGCGGACGGTTCGCCTCGGGAGGCGGACGGTTCGCCTCGGGAGGCGAACGGTTCGCCTCGCGGGGGGAACGGTTGCTCACGCGAGGCGAACGGTTCCCCCCGTGAGGCCAAAGCTCCGCCTGACGAGGCGAAGAGGGCGCCTCGCGAGGCGGAGCGATGGCCCGGCGGCGGACCGCCGGGCTTTTTTCAGGGTTGGGGGGTTACAGGCTCCAGGAGAGGCCGGCGCCGATCTCGCGGCCGCCGAGGTCGAGCTTGCCGAAGCCGTCGAAGTCGTCCTGGAGGTCGGCCTTGGCGCGGGTCCAGCGCCCTTCGGCGAAGATGGAGACGTGGCGGCTGATCGGCACGTCGAGGCCCACCAGGCCGTAGTAGCCGAAGGCGGTGCCGCTGGAGGTCAGGCGCGCGCGGAAGATCTCGTTGTTGGCGCTCTGGAAGTCGATGAAATCACCGCGCTCCTGCAGGCGCCAGGGATAGGCGCCGCCGCCGACGCCGATGTAGGGCTGGACCGCGGCCCCCTTGGGGAGCAGGTGAAAGACCAGGCCGACGGTGGCCGAGCCGATGTCCAGCGTGGTGTCGTGGACGATGTCGTGGTTGTGGTTGTCCGCGAAGTTGCGGTAGGCGCTGGTGGAGGTCCCCTCGAAGTAGGACCCGGAGAACATAACGCCCATCCGCTCGTTGAGAGGAAGGATGTAGTCGAGACCGAAGGACGGATTCTCGAAATCGCTCGGGTCGGAATGGTTGAAGTCGCTGCGGATCGAATCCCAGTAGTCCGATTTGCCGTCGGGACGGAACGAGCCGATGTGCAGACGAAGCTCGGGGTCGCCGATGTTGTCGTAGTACCGTCCGCCGCCGCCGTTGCCGCCGCCGTAACCGCCTCCATAGCCGCCGCCCTGGGCGAAGGCGGGCATCGACAAGACGAGCAGCCCGCCGAGGGCGATCATCACGCGAGTCTTGGAAATCATCGTTTCTCTCCTTTGGATGAAGCCGTACATCGCTTCTGTACGAGCAACCACGATGCCAGGCCCGGAAAATCCCGTTCTCAGGGTGTTACGGAAAAACCGGGGCCGGCGTTGCAGGGGGAAGGGCACCCTGGTTTCGCCACACCTGTCTGCATTAGCTTACACTTCTATTCAGGAGGACCCTGAAACAGATGCGCCATCGTCCGCTGATCCTGCTCTTGCTGCTGATGGTCGTGGGCTTCGCTCCGGCGCGCCCGCAAACGCTCCCGCAGTCTCTCCCGCAGTCGCTCCCGCAATCGGTGGCGCCGGCGAAGCCCTCGGGCGACGTCGAGCGGTTGGCGCATCTGGGGAAGCTGTGGGGGACGGTGCGCTATCTCCACCCTTTCCTGGCGTATCGGGAGATCGACTGGGACGGGGCGCTGGTGCGGTCGATCCCGGCGGTGCGCGCGGCGGCGACGCCGGAAGAGTATGCCGCCGCGGTGCAGACGATGCTCGCGGCGCTGGGCGATCCGATGACCCGCGTCGAGCGCGCGCCGGCGCCGCCCGCGGAGTCCAGCCTCAAGCCTCCCCCGCTCTTCCAGGCGCTGGACGACGGCACGCTCGCCGTCCATCTGCGGCCGGACCTCTTCGACGCCGACGAGAAGGCGCTCGACGAATCGTTCAAGGCGCTCGCCGCGGCGCTGCCGAAGGCGACGGCGGTGATCGTGGACGTCCGCGGCATGGGCTACCGGTACGCCGCCGACTATCTGCTGCGGCGTTTCGCCGGCCTCCTCGCCAGCCGGCCGGTGACGGCGCCGGCGCAGCGCTACCGGTTCCACTCGGGCTTCCGCACGCAGCTCGGCGACAGCTCCGGCGGCTACGATTCGGGGTTTCAGACGCTGCTCGCCGAGCGTTTCGAGCCGCCGGCCGGCGCGGCGCCCAAGCGGGTGGTCTTCCTGGTCAACGCCGACACCGTCCTGCCGGCGGTCGCGATGGCGCTCCAGGCCGCGGGCGACGGCGCGGTGGTCTGCGAAGGGGAGCTGCGCGAGGACGCGTTCGTGAAGCGACTGGTGGTCGACCTCGGCGAAGGCTGGATCGCGATGGTGCGGACCGGCGAGATCCTGCCGCGGCCGGGCTGGAGCGGTCCGCGCGCCGACGCCGTGGTCGCCGCCGCGACGACGTCGGAACCGGGCGCCGATGCGGCGTTCGCGGCGGCGCGCCGCCTCTTGCGCGAGGGGTGGCCGAAGCCGCTCGCCGGAGCCCAGGCCGCGGCGCTGCCCGACGCGGTCTGGCGGCCGGACCGGCGCTACGACGCGATGACCGAGCCTTCCCTGGAGTACCGCCTGCTCGCCGTGTTCGAGCTCTGGAACGTCTTCCACTCCTTCTTCCCCTATTTCGCGCTGACCGGCGACTGGGAGCCGGTGCTGCCGGAATTCATCGCGCGGATGGAGCAGGTCCGGGACGGCCGCGAGTACGCGCTGGCGATGGCCGAGATGGCGGCGCGCGTGAACGACGGGCACGTCAGCCTGACGGGCAATCCCACGCTCGACGCCCTGTACGGTCCGGTGCCGGCGCCGCTCGCCGTGCGCTGGATCGAGGGCGCGTGGGTGGTGACCGACGTGGCCGATGCCGCCAAGGGTACCGGCGTAGCGGTCGGCGACGTCGTGCTCGGCCTCGACGGCGCGCCGATCGCGACGCGGGAGGCGGCGCTGCGGCAGGTGTTTTCCGCCGCGACCGAGGCCGGGATGCATCGCAAGCTGGCGGACCGGCTGCTCTCGGGAGCGGACGGCTCGCAGCTCAGCTTAAGCGTGCGCGGCGCGGGAGGGGCGGTGCGCGAGGTCCGGCTGACGCGCGGCGCCTGGAAGCCGCATTTCGCCGGCGAGACGGTGCGGATCCTGCCGGGCAATCTCGGCTACGTCGATCTCGGCCGCCTCCTGCCCGCCGAGGTGGCGGGGATGTTCGAGCGGCTGAAGGAGACGCGCGGGCTGATCCTCGACATGCGCGCCTATCCCAACGGCACCGCCTGGGCGATGGCGCCGTATCTCAACACGCGCGGCGCCACGCGAGGGCCGCTCTTCCGCCGCCGGCTGCTCACAGGCACGGACGGCGACGAGCTGAGCGTCGACTTCGCGCAGCCGATCCCCGCCTACCCGGCGCCGTTCAAATATCAGGGGCGCACCGTGATGCTGGTCGACGAGCGGACGGTGAGCCAGGCCGAGCACTCCGGCCTCTTCTTCGAGGCGGCGAACGGCACGAAGTTCATCGGCTCGCAGACGGCGGGAACGAACGGCGACGTCACCTATTTCGCCGTGCCGGGGATCGCCTCGGTGCGCTTCAGCGGCCACGAGGTGCGCCACGCCGACGGCCGCCAGCTGCAGCGGATCGGGCTGGTGCCCGACGTGCCGGTGGCGCCGACGATCCAGGGCGTGCGCGAGGGGAAGGACGAGGTGCTGGAGCGCGCGGTGCGGTACCTGGAAGGAGAAAGAACACGGACGAACACGGACTGACCGGGACGAGCGCGGACACGGAAAAGCGGGACGTCCGTGGGGGTCCGTGTTCGTCCGTAAAAGTCCGTGTTCGTCCTTTCAGCGGAGCGGCAGGATCACCCGCAGCGCTCGCGCGCGGGTCCGGTAGTGCAGGGGCGGGCGCATCTTGCTGACCTCGCCGTCGAAGGCGACCGGGATGGCGCGCCGCTTCCGCACCTCGACGGTGAATTCGGGGAGGCGCCAGTCCTCGACGCTGCGGGTGCGCTTGATGTCGCGCACCAAGCCGAGCAGGGCGACACCGATCAGCCCCAGACGGCTGCGGCTGCGCGCCAGGTAGAGATAGAGATTACCGCTCTCCCCCACGCGGTCGGGGGCGCCATGGGCGAAGGCGCTGAGGACGTACTCGTTGTTGCCGACGAAGAGGACCTCGGTCTTGCGCGTGACGCTCCAGTCGCCGGACGAGATCCGGACGTGGAGCGAGGAGAGGCGCGGCAGCAGCTTGAAGGTGGCGATCGCCATCGAGACCCACTTGCCGTGCCGGCTGTGCTTCATCTCCTGATCGCGGGCCTGGACGATCGGCGGGTAGAAGCCGAGCGACGAGTTGTTGAGGAAGATCTCGCCGTTGACCTCGCCGACGTCGAGAGGGTGGACCTCGCCCTCGGCGATCACGCGGGCGGCGGCGGCGAGATCAGGGGGGATGCCGAGGTCGGTGGCGAAGTGGTTGAGCGTGCCGAGGGGGAGGACGCCGAGGGGGACCTCGCCGCCGACCAGCACCGAGGCCACGGCGCGGATCGTGCCGTCGCCGCCGCCGGCGACCACGGCGTCGACGCCCGCCGCCACCGCGGCGCGCGCGGCGTCGCCGATCTCGTCGCCGGGAATGAGCCGAACGTCGGCCTCGGTTCCGGCCTGCAGGAAGATCTCGCGCAGGCCTTCCGCGGTGATCCCCCGTTTCCGCACGGAGCCTCCGTGACGGTTGACGAGCACCGTGACCCTCTTCATCGGGAATCTTTCATTCGTTCGACCGATCTTAGCAAGGTATGTTCCAGCACGCCCTTTTCGCTCTGTTTTTCGTCGCCCTGGCGCAGGCGCCGCCGGCGGTGGAAGCTCCACCGTCTCCCGAAGCGATCCGCCACGAGCTGCTGGCGGCGATCAACGAAGAGCGGGCGGCGGCGGGAGTCTCGCCGCTGCACCTGCGCGAGCCGCTGGACCGGGTGGCGCAGCAGAACGCCGAGGAGGCGCGCGATCACGAGGGCGCGGCCTACGACGAACAGTCGATCCCGCGCATCTCCGGGCGCCTGCGGGCGGCCGGCTACGAGGCGCACGGCTGGCATCAGGCTTTCGCGGCGGGCAAGGAGGCGCCGGCGGCGCTGGTGGCCTGGATCAAGCGGGAGAATCCGGACGCCTTCAAGTCGCTGGTCAATCCGGACTATCAGGAGCTGGGGATCGGCATCAGCGAGCTGCACGGCACGCCGCTCTACGACTTCTTCCTCGCCTGGCGCGAGAGCGAGTCCTTCGCCCGCCAGACGGCGGCGCTCGGCGATCTGGAGACGGCCCGCGCCGCCATGCTCGTCCGCGTCAACGCCGAGCGCGCCAAGGCCGCCATGCCGCCGCTGAAGCTCGATCCGCGTCTCAATGAGGCGGCCCAGCGGCACGCCGAGGACATGATGGTCCGGTCCTACTACAACCACTTTTCGCCCGACGGGACTTCGCCGATCGTCCGCGTGCGCAAGGCTGGCTATGCGCCGCACATCGTGGCCGAGAACATCGCCCGCGGGCCGTTCACGGTCGACGAGGTGATGGACGACTGGCTGCTCAGCCACGAGCACCGCGCCAACCTCCTCCACCCCGCCTTCCGCGACCTCGGCGTGGGCATCGTGGTGGGACGGAATCCCGCCGTGGGCTTCACCGTGATCTGGGTGCAGGATTTCGCGTCGCCATAGGCGCGAAGCGCGGAGAGCCCATCCGCGAAAAATAATTTGCAAGTTTCCGGTTGCCGCTCTCACTACCCTGGCGAACGGTCCCGTGCATGAGGCCCGGGAGCCACGACAGGGAGGAGAACGGTCATGAAGGACATGCAAGAGTTTCTCGGCGCCGGTGCTCACGACGGGCAGCCGCTGGAGTTCTGGACCGTGTTCGGCGCGGCGGGAACCGGTAAGTTCACCACCGTCGCCAAGGATCGCCTGGCCGCCACGGCCAACGTCAAGGTGCCTTTCTTCAACGGCCCCGCCCAGGTCAACCTGACGATTACCGGTCCTGGCAGCTGCAGGATCGAGCTTCGGGCGGCCGGCACGTCTCACGTCGACGACAAGGCCACCTACAAGGACGTCAACAACACCCGCGAGGTGTATTGCGCGCTCTTCCCCGCCTTCTTCCAGCAAATTTCCATCGTCCTCTGGCGCGATGGCAGGTACTCCAATATCAAGCTCTGGGGGAAGAACCTGGGGATCTGGGCGCAGCTCCTTCATAGCTGGGCTCATCCGACCGCGGCGGAGGCCGGAGTGCCGGCGGCGCTCTTCGACGCCGGCCTGGAGCCTCTATACCCCTCCATCCCCGCCTGACGAGGCCGCCTGCTTCGAGGACAAGGAGCTGTGGTAGCGCTCCGTTATGGCCCGCGGAGGGTGACGAGGCCGGTCGCCCTCCGCGTCGTCCTTCCGGAGGGTGCAGGATTTCGCGGCGCCGTAGCTCAGGTCGGATTGCAGATGTCGGTCGAGCAGGCGGAGTTTCCGGTCGCCATCGAGCAGCCGCCCATGCACACCGCGACGCCGTACCGCTGGAACGAGTGTATCCCCGAGGTGCAGCAGCCGCCGGGAAGCCCCCGGATGAGGGTTCCGTCCGGCTCGGAGCAGGGGCGCAGGCAGGCAATGCTGGCCTTCGGGGCGCTGGCGGCAAACGTGAGGACGAGGCCGAGGGTCAACAGGGCAAAGCGAAGTCGGTTCATGGCTTCTCCTGGAGCACATGCGCCGTCCGGCTGCAGTCCGGACGGGCTGCGTCGCCTCCTCAGTATATGCAACTCAGCCAGAGCGTCCCGAGCCGGCCGCTCAGGCCGGCTGACAGGCGGTGGTCGAGCAGGTGTTGCCAGCCGGAGTCATCGGATGCGCGCAGCCGGCCGTGCACACCCAGACGGCGTACCGCTGGAAGGAGTGCACCTCGTGGCCCACCACGGCGGTGCAGCAACCGCTTGGAGGACCCTGAACCAAGACACCATCCGGCTTGGAGCAGGGGATCAGACAAGCAGCGTTGGCCTTGGGAGCGCGGGCGGCAAAGGTGAGGACGAGGGCGAGAGTCAGCAGGGCAAAGCGAAGTCGGTTCATGGCTTCTCCTGGAGCGCATGCGCCGCCGGTTCCCTTCCCGGACAGGCTGCGTCACCCGGGAAGTATACGAAGTTTTGCATATCTTATCTTCCCGGCTTTCTCTTCCCCACGTCGTTGAGGATCAGCGAGGCCAGCGCCGTCCACCCCGTCTGGTGGCTGGCGCCCAGGCCGTGGCCGTCGTCGCCGTGGAAGTACTCGTAGAAGAGGACGAGGTCCTTCCAGTTGGGATCGGTGGCGAAGCGGGGGTCGTTGCCGTGCAGCGGACGCCGCCCCTGCGCGTCGGCGATGAACAGCGAGGCCAGGCGGCGGCGGAGCTCGGCGGCGACCTCGTCGAGGTTCATCATCGTCCCCGAGCCGGTGGGGCACTCGACTTTCAGCGTGTCGCCATAGAAGTTGTGGTAGCGCTCCAGCGCCTCGATCAGCAGGTAGTTGGAGGGGAACCAGATCGGCCCCCGCCAGTTCGAATTGCCGCCGAACATGCCGTCACGGGACTCTCCCGGCACGTACTCGACGCGCCGCACGCCGCCTTCGACCGCCAGCTCGAAGGGGTGCTCGAGATGGACGCGCGACAGGGAGCGCACGCCATAGGGTGCCAGGAACTCGCTCTCGTCGAGGACGTGGCGCAGCACTCGCACCAGCCGCTCGCGCGAAGGGATGGCGAGCAGGTAGATCGTGTCGTCCGGCCGCTGGGGCGATTCCATGAAGGAGATGCTGCGCGCCAGGTCCTGGCGGTTGCGCAGAAACCAGCGCATCCGCTTGGCGAAGCCGGGGAGACGGCGGAAGACCACCTCCTCTTTCAGCGACGACGCCGCGAAGAGCGGCACGATCCCGACCGTGGAGCGAATGCGGAGCGGGATCCGGCGGCCGTCGACGAGGATCTGGTCGTAGTAGAAGCCGTCCTCCTCGTTCCAGAGGCCGGTGCCGCCGAAGGTGTTGATGGCGTCGCTGATCGCCACGAAGTGCTCGAAGAATTTCGAGGCGATGTCCTCGTAGGCGGGGTCCTGGCGCGCCAGCTCCAGGGCCATCGCCAGCATGGTGGTGCAGAAGAAGGCCATCCAGGCCGTGCCGTCCGCCTGTTCGAGCCTGGCGCCGCCGGGGAGCGGCTGCGAGCGGTCGAAGACGCCGATGTTGTCGAGCCCCAGGAAACCGCCGGAGAAGAGGTGGTTCCCCTCCTCGTCCTTGCGGTTCACCCACCAGGTGAAGCTGATCAGGAGCTTCTGGAACGCCCGCTCGAGGAACAGGCGGTCGCGCTGGCCGCGCGGCGCGGCCATCTTGTAGACGCGCCAGCAGGCCCAGGCGTGCACCGGCGGATTGACGTCCGAGAACGCCCATTCGTACGCAGGCACTTGGCCGTTGGGGCTCATGTACCACTCGCGGAGCATCAGCAGGAGCTGCTGCTTGGCGAACTCGGGATCGGTCTTGGCGAAGACCAGCGCGTGGAAGCCGAGATCCCAGGCGGCCCACCAGGGGTACTCCCAGGTGTCGGGCATCGAGACGACGTCGCGGCTGTGGAGGTGCCGCCAGGCGGCGTTGCGCCCGCTCTTGCGCTCGGGAGGAGGCGGCGGCTGGCCGGGATCGCCGTCGAGCCAGTCGGCGACGATGTAGTGATAGAACTGCTTCGACCAGAAGAGCCCGGCCAGCGATTGGCGCGAGATCCGCTTCTCGTCCTCCGAGAGCGCGGGCTCGATGCGCGTCGCAAAGAAGGCGTCGGCCTCGGCGAGGCGCGCCGCCAGCGTCTGGACGAAGCCCTCGCCGAACGGCGCCGCCATGGCCTCTCCCCCAGTAGCCTCCCCCGCCGCGGTCGCGTCCGTCTGGGTCAGGCGGAAATCGAGCACCACCTCGCCTCCCGCCGGCACTTCGAGGCGGTAGCAGAAGGCGGCCTTGGTCCCCTCCTGCGCCGGATTGACGGCGTCGCTCTTCCCCTCGATCAGATAGCGGTGGAAGGCGTCCTTGACGTACGGGGCCGGATCGGTCGCGCCGAAGAGGCGCTCGCTGTTGGTCTCGTTGTCGGTGAACAGCAGCGCCGCCGGTGCGCTCGCCGCCGCCAGCCGGAGATGGCCGAGGCCGGGGTGGTGCGCGAGCAGAGCGCCGTTGGCGTCCTGGGCGTCGCGGGTGATCGATCCTTTCGGCCAGCACCCCTCCTCGCCGAGGCGCCCCCAGCTCCAGGTGTTGCGAAACCAGAGCGTCGGCAGGACGTGGATCGTCGCCGCCTCCGGGCCGCGGTTGGCGACGGTGACGCGGATCAGGAGGTCGTCGGGGGAGGCCTTGGCGTACTCGGCGAAGACGTCGAAGTAGCGGTTGTCGTCGAAGATCCCGGTGTCGAGGAGCTCGAACTCCCCCTGATCGCGGCCGCGGCGACGGTTCTCCTCGATCAGCCGGGTGTAGGGGAACTCGCCCTGCGGATACTTGTAGAGCGCCTTGGCGTAGGAGGCGGTGGGGGTGGCGTCGAGGAAGAAGTACTGCTCCTTGACGTCCTCGCCGTGGTTCCCCTCGGGTCCGGTGAGACCGAACAGGCGCTCCTTGAGGATGGGATCGCGGCCGTTCCAGAGCGCCAGGGCGAAGCAGACGCGGCACTGGCGGTCGCAGATCCCCAGCAGGCCGTCCTCCCCCCAGCGATAGGCGCGGCTGCGCGCGTGATCGTGCGGGAGATAGCCCCAGGCGTCGCCGTTCGCCGAGTAGTCCTCGCGCACGGTCCCCCACTGCCGCTCGGAGAGGTAGGTCCCCCAGCGTTTCCAGTTTTTCTCGCGCTTGGCGTCCTCGTCGAGACGGACGGTCTCCGGATCAGCCGGCGGAGCGGCGGCAGGGGTCGGTTCGGGAGTGGACATGGGGGAGGAGCTTATCTTGCCCGGTCCCTAATTGGTGGCCTGGGAAGTTGCCGCCGCCTCGGAGACGCCCCACGGGGCGTCTCTACATTGGGGGGCGGCCGTCCTGGGATCTCGCGCAATGTAGAGACGCCCCGTGGGGCGTCTCCAACCTGGCCCGCCTCCGGCCCTCCTCAGTTCCCCGGGAAGAGCGAGCCGCCGATCAGGCTGCCGGGGATGTGCGTGAAGCCGCTGCTGGATTCGCGGCGGCGCGGCGGCCGGAATCCCGGGTCGCCGCCGAAGAAGCCGGGGGAGACGACGACTCCGCCGTAGAAGGGATTGCCGTAGAACGGCTGATACAAGGACGGATCGGGCTGCGCGAGCTGCCGGGCCGCCGAGATCTCGGCCAGCGCGGCCAGCCGGTCCTCGCGCGCGGCGCGGGCGGCCTCCTGGCGAGCGGCGGCGTAGCGGGCGGCGGCCTCCTCCTGCGCGCGCTGCTTCTCCTGCAGCTCGTCGCGGGTCAGCCACTGGCCGTTGGCGAGCACGAAGCCTCGCCGGCGCATCGAGTCGGAGTAGGAGACCCAGCGGTCGATCTGGGGATCGAGGACATAACCATAGCCGCGCAGGATCGGAGCCACGCCGGGGATCCGTGGATCGAACGTCGCGGCGGTCAGGGCGGCCTCGCGGGTCGCCTGATCGAGCTCCTTGGCGCGCGCCCAGCGGGCGAGCTCCAGCCAGTCGGCGGCGCCGGCCGCGGGGCTCTTCTTGAGCGCCTCCTTGCGGCGCAGGTACTCGGCGAGGTTCGAGTCTCCGGCCTCGACGCGCAGCACTTGATCCTTGGGCAGGCTGATCGAGCCCCCTTGCATCCGGATGCGAACCTGCGTGCCGGACGTCTCCGCGATCACCCCCTCGAACTTCCGCCCATTGACCAGGTAGACATCATCCGCGAACGCCGGAACGGCGAGAAGGAGGAGAAAGAGGAGAGGAAGGGACCGGTTCCTCATGGAAGCTTCCTTTCGTTTGAGGCATCTTCTGCCCGCTCATAATACCACTGCAGGGCCCGTGCCGGTCCGAAAGTGAAAAACGGGGAGACAACAAAAAGGGCGGCCTTGGCGGGCCGCCCTTCGTGTTTCTGCGCATGGCGGGCGCAGCATTGAGGGCGCAGCATGCTGCGCCCCTACGGCTACTCGCTCTCGAGCACTTCCTGCGGGAGGCTGCGGATCTCCTCCTCGCCGAACTCGAAGAACAGCTCCTCCTCGGGCTCGTTGTCGGCCTCGATGAACTCCTCGGCCATGTGGAAGTCGTGGTAGTAGCCCATGCCGGTGCCGGCGGGGATGACCCGGCCGACGATGACGTTCTCCTTGAGACCGCGCAGGCCGTCCACCTTGCCGCTGATCGCGGCCTCGGTGAGCACCCGGGTGGTCTCCTGAAAGCTCGCCGCCGAGATGAAGCTGTCGGTCGACAGCGACGCCTTGGTGATGCCGAGGAGCAGCGGCCGGCCGATGGCGGGGGTACCGCCGGCGGCGACGACGCGCTCATTCTCCTCGCCGAACTTCCAGCGATCCACCTGCTCGTCGATCAGGAACTCGGTGTCGCCGACCTCCTCGATCTTCACCGACCGCATCATCTGGCGCACGATCACCTCGATGTGCTTGTCGTTGATGGCGACGCTCTGCGACCGGTAGACCTCCTGGATCTTGTCGGTCATGTAGCGCTGCAGCTCCTTCTCGCCGAGCACCTGCAGGACGTCGTGCGGGTTGATCGGGCCGTCGATGAGCGGCTCACCGGCGCGCACCCGCTCGCCCTCCTGCACGTTGATGTGGATCGAGCGCGGCACCAGGTACTCGCGGGAGTCGCCCATGTCGCTCTCGACCACCACCTTGCGCATCCCCTTGTGGACCTCGCCGAGACGGACCGTTCCGTCGATCTCGGTGATGATCGCCGGCTCCTTGGGGCTGCGGGCCTCGAAGAGCTCGACGACGCGGGGGAGACCGCCGGTGATGTCCTTGGTCTTGGTGGTGGCGCGCGGGATCTTCACCAGCGTGTCGCCGGGGTAGACCTCCTGGCCGTTCTGCACGACCAGGTGCGAGCCCGAGGGGAGAAGGTACCGCTTGGTGCGGTCGCCGTCCCCCTGGATGAAGATCGCCGGCACGCGCTTCTCGTTGGCCGACGCCTCGACGATGATCTTCTGCGACAGGCCGGTGACCTTGTCGGTCTCCTCGCGGACGTTCTCGCCCTCGACGATGTCCTGGAACTCCACCTTGCCCCGGATCTCGGAAAGGATCGCCGAGGTGAAGGGGTCCCAGGTGACCAGCTCGACGCCCGGCTCGACCGCGTCGGCCTCGTGCACCAGCAGCTGCGAGCCGTAGGTCAGGGCGTAGCGCTCCCGCTCGCGCCCCTTCTCGTCGGTGAGGACGAGCTTGCCGCTGCGGTTGATCACGATCAGCGAGCCGTGGCGGCTCTCGACCGTGTTGACGTTGAGGAACTTCACCACGCCCGGGTTCTTGGCGATGTGCTTCGACTGCTCCGACACGCGCGAGGCGGTGCCGCCGTAGTGGAAGGTACGCATCGTCAGCTGGGTGCCCGGCTCGCCGATCGACTGCGCGGCGATGACGCCCACCGCCTCGCCGATCTCGACCATCTTGCCGGTCGCCAGGTTGCGGCCGTAGCAGCGGATACAGACGCCGCGCCGGGTCTCGCAGGTGAGCACGGAACGGATCTTCACCCGCTCGATGCCCGCCGCCTGCACGGCCGTGCCGAGGATCTCGGTGATCTCCTGGCCGACCTCGAGGATCAGCTCGCCGCTCATCGGATCGTAGATGTCCTCCTGGCTGACGCGGCCGACGATGCGGTCGCGCAGCGGCTCGAGGATCTCTCCACCTTCCATGATCGCCGTCACGACGATGCCGTCGATCGTGCCGCAGTCCTCCTCGTTGATGATGACGTCCTGCGCCACGTCGACCAGCCGGCGGGTGAGGTACCCCGAGTCCGCCGTCTTGAGCGCCGTGTCGGCGAGGCCCTTGCGGGCGCCGTGCGTCGAGATGAAGTACTGCAGCACGGAGAGCCCCTCGCGGAAGTTCGCCGTGATCGGCGTCTCGATGACCTCGCCCGAGGGCTTGGACATCAGGCCGCGCATGCCGGCGAGCTGGCGTACCTGCTCGCGGGAACCACGGGCGCCCGAGTCGGCCATCAGGTTGATCGGGTTGAAGACGCCGGTCTCCTTCTCGATCTCCCGCATCTCGCGGAACATCTCCTCGGAGACCTTCTCGGTCACCCGGTGCCAGATGTCGATGATCTTGTTGTGGCGCTCACCGGCGGTGATGACGCCGGCCGAACGCTGCTTCTCGATCTCGACCACCTCGTTGCGCGCCTGCTGGAGGATCTCCGGCTTGCGGCTCGGCACCACCATGTCGTCGACGCCGAACGAGATGCCGGCGCGGGTGGCGTAGTTGAAGGTGACTTCCTTGATCTCGTCGAGCATCTCGACCGTCTTGGCGTTGCCCAGCGTGATGAAGCAGTAGCCGACCAGGTCCTGCAGGCCGCGCTTCTTCAACAGGCCGTTGACGAACGGGATCTCCTTCGGCAGGTGCATGTTGAGGATCACCCGGCCGACGGTGGTCTCGATCAGCTTGCGGTCGAGCTCCTCGAGCTCGGCGTGCACGATGTCCTGCTTGTCGAGCTGCGTGTCGAGGTTGATGTACGGCCCCGTGTAGCGCACCTTGATCGGCGTCAGCGTCTCGACCTCGCCGGCGTCGAGCGCCAGCAGCACCGTGTCGAAGTCGGGGAAGATGCGCCCCTCGCCCTTCGCCCCCAGCCTGGGGAGCGTCAGGTAGTAGCCGCCGAGCACCAGGTCCTGGGTCGGCACCGCGAGCGGACGCCCGTGGGCCGGCGACAGGATGTTGTTCGAGGCCAGCATCAGCACCCGGCACTCGATCTGGGCCTTCGGCGACAGCGGCACGTGCACGGCCATCTGGTCGCCGTCGAAGTCGGCGTTGAACGCGGCGCAGACGAGCGGATGGATCTTGATCGCCTTGCCCTCGATCAGCGTCGGCTGGAACGCCTGGATGCCCAGGCGGTGCAGCGTGGGCGCGCGGTTGAGCATCACCGGATGGTCCTCGATGACCTCCTCCAGCGCGTCCCAGACCTCGTCCACCTCCGCCTCGACCATCTCCTTGGCGGCCTTGATGGTGCCGACCAGACCCTTCTCCTCGAGCCGGTTGTAGATGAACGGCTTGAACAGCTCGAGCGCCATCTTCTTCGGCAGGCCGCACTGGTGCAGCTTGAGCTCGGGGCCGACCACGATGACCGAACGGCCCGAGTAGTCGACGCGCTTGCCGAGCAGGTTCTGGCGGAAGCGCCCCTGCTTGCCCTTGAGCGTGTCGGAGAGCGACTTCAGGGGGCGGTTGTTGGAGCCCTTCAGCACGCGGCCGCGGCGGCCGTTGTCGAAGAGCGCGTCCACCGCTTCCTGGAGCATCCGCTTCTCGTTGCGCACGATGACCTCGGGGGCGCGCAGCTCGAGCAGCTTCTTCAACCGGTTGTTGCGGTTGATCACGCGCCGGTAGAGGTCGTTCAGGTCGCTGGTCGCGAAGCGCCCGCCGTCGAGCGGCACCAGGGGGCGCAGCTCGGGGGGGATGACCGGGATGACGTCGAGGATCATCCACTCCGGCCGGTGACCCGACTTGCGGAAGGCGTCCACCACCTTCAGCCGCTTGGCGGCCTTCAGGCGGCGGATCTGGCTGGTCTCGGTGCGCATGATGATGCGCAGCTCCTCCGCCAGCTCGTCGACGTCGATGCGCTGCAGCAGCTCCTTGATCGCCTCGGCGCCCATCTTGGCGGCGAAGGCGTCCTCGGTGTACTTCTCGCGCAGCTCGCGGAAGCGCTCCTCGGTGAGCAGCTCGCGCTCCTTCAGCTCCGTCTCACCGGGATCGATGACGACGTAGCTCTCGAAATAGAGGATCCGCTCGAGATCGCGCAGGCTGATGTCGAGCAGATGGCCGATGCGGGAGGGCAGGCCCTTGAAGAACCAGACGTGCGACACCGGGCAGGCGAGCTCGATGTGGCCCATCCGCTCGCGGCGCACGCGGCTCCGCGTGACCTCCACCCCGCACTTGTCGCAGATGACGCCGCGGTGCTTCATCCGCTTGTATTTCCCGCACAGACACTCCCAGTCCGTGATCGGACCGAAGATCTTGGCGCAGAAGAGCCCGTCCCGCTCCGGCTTGAACGTCCGGTAGTTGATCGTCTCCGGCTTCGTCACCTCGCCGTAGCTCCAGGACCGGATCTTCTCCGGAGACGCGATCGAGATCTTGATCGCGTTGAAATCCTTGACGGACTGTGGCTTGTCAAAACTGCTGAATGGTTGCAACTGTCTGTCCTCCCATTAGGCCTTGAGGAGCTCGACGTCGAGACAGAGGCTCTGGAGCTCGCGCACGAGAACGTTGAAAGACTCGGGCAGGCCCGGTGCGTCCGGTACGTCCCCCTTGACGATCGCCTCGTAGACCTTGCTGCGCCCCTCCACGTCGTCGCTCTTGACGGTCAGCAGCTCCTGGAGGGTGTAGGCGGCGCCGTACGCTTCGAGCGCCCAGACCTCCATCTCTCCGAACCGCTGGCCGCCGAACTGCGCCTTACCCCCCAGCGGCTGCTGGGTGATCAGCGAGTACGGTCCGATCGACCGCGCGTGGATCTTGTCGTCGACCAGATGCGACAGCTTGAGCATGTAGATGTACCCGACGGTCACCTTCTGCTCGAACGCCTCGCCGGACATGCCGTCGAACAGCGGCGTTTTTCCTGAATCCGGAAGACCCGCCTCTTTCAGCAGGTCCTTGATATCGGCCTCGCGGGCGCCGTCGAACACCGGCGTCGCGAACTTGAGGCCGAGCACCCTTCCGGCCCACCCGAGGTGGGTCTCGAGGATCTGCCCGACGTTCATTCGGCTCGGCACGCCCAGCGGGTTCAGCACGATCTCGACCGGCGTGCCGTCCGGCAGGTAGGGCATGTCCTCCTCGCGCATGATCCGCGAGATGACGCCCTTGTTGCCGTGCCGTCCGGCCATCTTGTCGCCCACCTGCAGCTTGCGCTTCATGGCGACGTAGACCTTGACCAGCTTGATGACGCCGGGCGGCAGCTCGTCGCCCTTCTGCAGGAGGCCCACCCGCTCCTCGTTGACGCGGTGGAGCACCTCGACGTGCGAATCGGTCTTCTTGTAGACGATCTCGACGGCGTCGATCAGCCGCCGCTCGTCGAGCGGCAGGCGGAGGATCTCCTGCCGGGTGAGCCGCTCGAGGGTCGCCATGGTGATCGGATCGCCCGCCTTCAGCAGCTCCTGGCCGGTGCGCGCCTTGACCGCCGCGTTGACCTTCTTGCCGATCAGCAGGTCGCTCACCTTCTTGTTGCGCTCCTCGGTGAGGATCCGCACCTCGTCCTTGATGTTCTTCTCGAGCCGGCCGATCTCCTCCTGCTCGATCTCCTTGGCGCGGACGTCCTTCTCGACCCCCTTGCGGGAGAAGATCTTGACGTCGACGATGATGCCCTCGATCCCCGGCGGCACCTTCAGCGAGGCGTCGCGGACGTCGCCCGCCTTCTCGCCGAAGATGGCGCGCAGCAGCTTCTCCTCGGGGGTGAGCTGGGTTTCGCCCTTCGGCGTCACCTTGCCGACCAGGATGTCGCCCGCCTTCACCGTGGCGCCGATGCGCACGATGCCGCTCTCGTCGAGGTCCTTGAGCGCCGACTCCGAGACGTTCGGGATGTCGCGCGTGATCTCCTCGGGTCCGAGCTTGGTGTCGCGGGCCTCGATCTCGAACTCCTCGATGTGGATAGAGGTGTAGTAGTCCTCCCGCACCAGCTTCTCGGAGATCAGGATGGCGTCCTCGAAGTTGTAGCCGCGCCAGGCCATGAAGCCCACCAGCACGTTGCGGCCGAGCGCCAGCTCGCCGAGCTCGGTGCACGGGCCGTCGGCCAGCACGTCACCCTTCTTCACCCGCTGCCCCTCGTAGGCCACCGGCTTCTGCGTGATGCAGGTGTTCTGGTTGGAGCGGCGGAACTTGATCAGCTGATAGATGTCGGCGCCGAAGTCCTTGGTCTCGCCGGTGTCCAGGTCCTCGCCCTCGACGCGGACGATGATCCGCTCGGCGTCCACCGAGTCGACCACGCCGCCCCGCTTGCAGAGCACCACGGCGCCGGAGTCCTGGGCCACGATCCCCTCGAGGCCGGTGCCGACGATCGGCGAGTCGCTGCGGAGCAGCGGCACCGCCTGGCGCTGCATGTTCGAGCCCATCAGGGCGCGGTTGGCGTCGTCGTTCTCGAGGAACGGGATGAGCGCCGCCGCCACCGACACCAGCTGCTTGGGGCTGATGTCCATGTAGTCGACGCGGTCCTTCTCGACGGTGATGAAGTCGCCGCCGGCGCGCGAGCTGATGCGGTCGTCGACGAAGTTGCCGGCCTCGTCGAAGCGGGCGTTGGCCTGCGCGATGATGTACTTCTCCTCGTCCCACGCCGACAGGTAGAAGGCGTGCGGCTCGGCGTCGACCAGGCGCTTGGAGCTCGTGCCCAGCCGCGCGTTCTCCGCCTTCAGCTCGTCGCCGGTGACGATCTGGCCGAGGCGGAACTGGCCGTCGCCCACCTTCATGATCCGGAAGTGGTCGAGCACGCGGCCGGCGTCGACCTTCTTGTACGGGCTCTCGATGAACCCGTAGTCGTTGATCCGGGCATAGGTGGCCAGCGACGAGATCAGGCCGATGTTCGGGCCTTCCGGCGTCTCGATCGGGCAGATGCGGCCGTAGTGCGTGGCGTGGACGTCGCGCACCTCGAATCCGGCTCTTTCGCGGGACAATCCGCCCGGTCCGAGGGCGGAGAGCCGCCGCTTGTGGGTGACCTCCGACAGCGGATTGGTCTGGTCCATGAACTGCGACAGCTGCGAGGAGCCGAAGAACTCCTTGATCGCCGCGATCACCGGCTTCGAGTTGATCAGGTCGTGCGGCATCGCCGAGTCGATGTCCTGGTGGACCGACATCTTCTCCTTGATCGCCCGCTCCATGCGCACGAGGCCGATGCGGAACTGGTTCTCCAGCAGCTCACCGACCGCGCGGACGCGGCGGTTGCCGAGGTTGTCGATGTCGTCGACGCGGCCGACGTCCTTCTGCAGGCGCAGCAGGTACTCGATGACGCGGAAGAAGTCGTCCGCGCCGAGCGTCTTCTGGTCGACCGGCACCTCGGTGTCGAGCTTGATGTTGAACTTGAAGCGGCCGACCCGCGAGAAGTCGTAGCGCTTGGCGTCGAAGAACATGCCGTAGAAGAGCGAACGGGCGCTCTCCAGGGTCGGCGGATCGCCCGGCCGCATGCGGCGGTAGATCTCGATCAGCGCCTCGCGCGAGTTCTTGGTGGTGTCCTTGGCCAGCGTATTCGACAGCGTCGCGCCGACCAGCTCCCAGTCGGGGAAGAAGACCTCGACCAGCGTCGAGTTGCGGCCGTCGAGCCGCTCGTCGACATCCTCGGGCACCAGCTCGTTGGCCTCGAACAGCACCTCGCCGGTGTCGAGGTCGACGATGTCGCCGAGGAAGAAGGCGCGCTCGAGGTCCTCGCGGTCGACGTCGAAGCCGATCGTCTGGCCGGTGTCGAGCTTGCCGATCTGCTCCTTGGAGAGCGTGATGCCGGCGAAGATCGGGTAGGTCTCGCGGCGGCCGCGGCTCTGGCGGTCCTTCAGCCGCTCCGGCTCCAGCACCTTGGGGCCGACGTGCAGCGTGAACTTGCCGGCGCCCTCCGAGGTCAGGCCGACCGGGGTGTAGAACTGGCGCAGGATCGACTCGTCGGACTCGAGGCCGAGGGCGCGCAGGAAGACCGTGCCGTGGAACTTGCGCTTGCGGTCGATGCGCACGCTCAGCACGTCCTTCTGGTCGTACTCGAACTCCACCCAGGAGCCGCGGTACGGGATGATCTTCGACAGGTAGGAGCGCGGCCCCTCCTTGGTGAAGAAGACGCCGGGGCTGCGGTGGAGCTGCGAGACGATGACGCGCTCCGTGCCGTTGATGATGAACGTGCCGTTGTCCGTCATCAGCGGGATGTCGCCGAAGTAGACCTCCTCCTCCTTGGCGTCGCGCATCATGCGCGTGCCGGTCTCGGGGTCGCGGTCGTAGACGAACAGGCGGAAGGTGACCTTCAGCGGCACCGCGAAGGTCATGCCCCGCTCCTGGCAGTCCGAGATCGAGTACTTGAGCTGCAGGTCGACGGGGTTGCCGCAAATGTCACACTTCGTAACCCGGTTCTTGTTCACGAAGCCGCACTCGGTGCAGGTGACCGTCTCCTCGTGCGGATGGTCGGTCATGATCTTCGCACTGCAGTTGGTGCAGGTCATGCGAAGGTATTCGAGGCCCTTGAGCTCGCCGCACTTGCACTGCCAGTCCCCGATCGAGTACTTGACGAAGTCCAGCGAGCAGGTCTCGCGAAAGTCGGAGAACGGGAAGATGCCCGTGAACACCGCCTGCAGCCCCTGGTTCGCCCGCTCCTCGGGCAGCAGGTTCATCTGCAGGAAGCGCTCGTAGCTCCGCCGCTGGACGTCGATCAGGTTGGGGATGGGCAGCGACGTCGTGATCCGGGAGAAGTCCTTCCGATGGCCGTTGCGCGTTGCAATCTGCGGGGTGGGAAACGTATCCATAGGGGTCTTGCTATCTCCTCGATGCCTGGGTAGATCGGTGAATCTTTTCTCTACGCGGCAACTCTAGTTACTGCCGTGGGGGCGTCCGGGGCCCGGCTCCAGAGGCTGGCGTCCCGGAAGCAGGAGACACCATGCCCGGCCCTCCGCTCGCCGCGCGGAAGGTCACCGGGCATGGTGAACATAGGCCAGAACAGGGCCGAGGCCGGGTTTATGCCCGGGCCGGCCCCTGTTCCAGCATCGTGTGGTTCTCGTCGACCTGCGGTCAGGCCTTCTCGCGCGCGCCGAAGATGTCTCGTAGCGTCGCTCCTCTCCCGCCGCTCGCTTACTTGATCTCGATGGTGGCGCCGGCCTCTTCGAACTTCTTCTTGATCGACTCCGCCTCGTCCTTGGTGACCGCTTCCTTGACGGTGGCGGGAGCGGACTCGACGAGATCCTTGGCCTCCTTGAGACCGAGGCTGGTGACCTCGCGGACCGCCTTGATGACGTTGATCTTCTTGTCGCCCGCCGCCTTGAGGACGACGTCGAACTCGGTCTTCTCCTCGACCACCGGCGCGGCAGCGCCGCCGGTCGTCGGAGCCGCCGCCACCGCGGCCGCCGCCGAGACGCCGTAGTGCTCCTCGAGCGCCTTGACGAGGTTGTTCAGCTCGAGGACGGTGAGCTGGTCGATCTGACTGATGAATTCTTCGGTCGCGATAGCCATGTTCTCTCCTTAACGCGTTACTCGAATGTCGCTATTCAAAAGCGAAAGGGTGCAGGGGTGTAGGGGCGCAGCATGCTGCGCCTTCCGCCTCTACGACGCCGGGGTCTCGTTTCCTTCTTTCTTGATCCGGACCTGGTCCAGAACCATCACGAACGACTGCGGCACGGCCGCCAGCACGCGGGCCAGACGGGTGATCGGCGACTGCATCAGGAACAGCAGCTTGGCGATCAGCTCGCCGCGGCTCGGCAGCGACGCGATGTCCTTGATCTGCTCGGCGGCGATGGCGCGCCCCTCGACGAGGCCGGCCTTGAGCTTGATCGCCGGCACGTCCTTGGCGTAGTCGGTCAGCGCCTTGGCCACCGCCACCGGATCGGTGTTGCTGAACACCACCGCCGTCGGCCCCGTGAAGTGCTCCTTGAGCTGGGCCAGCGCCTGGCTGTCGATGGCGCGCAGGGCGATGGTGTTCTTCACCACCACGTACTCGCCGCCGCCCTGGCGCACCCGGTTGCGGAGCTCGGTCACCTGCGGGACGGTGATCCCCTGGTAGCCGAGCACGAAGGCGTGCGGCGCCTTGGCGAGACCGGCCTCGTAGGTGGCCAGGATCTCTTCTTTGTCGTTGCGGGTCAAAGGCATGGCTTCTTCTCCTGGTTCCTGGCTGCGAGCCTCGGCCTACGCCTCAGCGACCGTGGTATGGGTTTCGTCGATCTGGATGCCGGGGCCCATCGTCGACGAGACGCTGACGCCCCGCACGTACTTGCCCTTGGCGGCGCTCGGCTTCGCCTTCATCACGGCGCCGATCAGGGCCTCGGCGTTCTCCCGCAGCTTGTCGGTGCCGAAGGAGAGCTTGCCGACGGGCGCGTGGATGATCCCGGTCTTGTCGACGCGGAACTCCACCTTGCCGGCCTTGATCTCCTGGACCGCCTTGGCGACGTCCATGGTCACCGTGCCCGCCTTCGGGTTGGGCATCAGGCCGCGGGGGCCGAGCACCTTGCCGAGCCGGCCGACGACGCGCATCATGTCCGGGGTGGCGACCACGGAGTCGAAATCCATCCAGCCCCCCTCGATCTTCTTCGCCAGCTCGTCGCCGCCGAACACGTCCGCCCCGGCCTCCTCGGCCTCGCGGAGCTTGTCGCCGCTGGCGAAGACCAGCACCCGGGACACCGTGCCCAGGCCGTGCGGCAGCACCACGGTGCCGCGGACCATCTGGTCGGCGTGCTTGGGGTCGACCCCCAGGCGCATCGCGATCTCCAGCGTCTCGTCGAACTTGACGTACTTCACCTGGCCGGCGAGATCGATGGCATCCTTCAGCGGGTAGGGCCGGATCTCGACCTTCTCGGCAGCCTGCCGGTACTTCTTTCCATGCTTCGGCACGACGGTTCTCCTTCCGATTCCGGCAACCTTTGCCGGATTCACTGGGGCCGGGGTCTACTGGATCTCGATGCCCATCGAGCGGGCGGTCCCCTCGATCGTCTTGATCGCGGCTTCCAGAGTCGCCGCGTTCAGGTCCGGCAGCTTGGTCTTGGCGATCTCCTCGACCTGCGCCCGGGTGACGTTGCCCACCTTCTTCTTGTTCGGCTCGCCCGAGCCCTTGGCGATCCCCGCCGCCTTGATCAGCAGGATCGCCGCCGGCGGCGTCTTGGTGATGAACGTGTAGCTGCGGTCGGCGTAGACGGTGATGACCACGGGGATGATCAGGCCCGACTGGGCGGCCGTGCGCGCGTTGAAGTTCTTCACGAAGTCCATGATGTTGACGCCCGCCTGACCGAGGGCCGGACCCACCGGGGGCGCCGGCGTCGCCGAGCCTGCCGGGATCTGCAGCTTGATCATTCCTACGACTTTTTTGGCCATTCCTCAACCCCGTTTCATCATTTTGCAGGGGCGCCCCTATGTGGGCGCCCTGCGCGCTCCAGGGCGGCCACGCTGCTCCGGCACGGCCCTGCCCTCCAGGGCGGCCACGCAGGGCCGCCCCTACATCCGCCCTCTACAGCTTCTGCACCTGCGAGAAATCGAGCTCGACCGGCGTCTGCCGGCCGAAGATCGTCACCATCACCTTCAGGGTGTTGCGGTCGAGGTTGACCTCGTCCACCACGCCCGTGAAGTTGTTGAAGGGGCCGTCGGTGATGCGCACCGGCTCCGCCTTCTCGAACATGTACTTCGGCTTCGGCTTCTCCTTCGCCGTCACCACCTGCTCGAGGATGTTGTTGACCTCGCTCTCCGAGAGCGGCGTCGGCTTCTTGCCGGTGCCCACGAAGCCGGTCACCTTCGGCGTGTTCTTGACCACGTGCCACGCCGCGTCCGACATCTCCATCTCGACCAGGATGTAGCCGGGGAAGAACTTGCGCTGCGTCTCCTTCTTCTTCCCCCCCTTGTACTCGACCACCGTCTCCGTCGGAATCCGGATCTCGCCGAAGGCGTCCCCCATGCCGAGCGCTTCGGCGCGCTGGCGCAGGGTCTCCTTCACCCGCTCCTCGAAACCGGAGTAGGTGTGGACGATGTACCACTTCCGGGCGGGGACCACCGTCTCCTCGGTCATCCAAACACCTTCACGATGCCCTGATAACCCCAGATGATCAGCCGGTCGGCCACGAACAGAAAGGCCGCGAAGACGACGCTGGTGATCAGCACGACGATCGTCGTCGCCACCACCTCGTCGCGCGCGGGGAAGGAAACCTTCCGCATCTCTGTGCGGACCTCCGTCAGGAACTCCACCGTCTTGTGCCACCAATTCATCGCTTGGACCCCGATCTATACGATCTCGACGATTCCGAAACCTGAAACTTGGCAGGTCAGGAGGGACTCGAACCCCCAACCCTCGGTTTTGGAGACCGATGCTCTACCATTATGAGCTACTGACCTGTACCCAAAACTCTACTACTTGGTTCGTTACTTGACGATTTCCGTGACCGTACCGGCGCCGACGGTGCGCCCGCCCTCGCGGATGGCGAAGCGAACGCCCTTCTCCATCGCGATCGGCGCGATCAGCTCGACCGTCAGGTTCACGTTGTCGCCCGGCATCACCATCTCCGAGCCCTCCGGCAAGGTCGCGACTCCCGTCACGTCCGTCGTCCGGAAGTAGAACTGCGGGCGGTATCCATTGAAGAACGGCGTGTGACGGCCGCCCTCCTCCTTCGTCAGGATGTACACCTCGCCCTTGAACACCGTGTGCGGCTTG
>DATBAW010000397.1:0-22362 GCA_036271335.1 Thermoanaerobaculia bacterium | reverse complement strand
TACTCCTGGTGGTCGAAGCCGATCGGGGTGATCAGCGAGAGGATGGGGTCGCAGAGGTTGGTAGCGTCGAGACGGCCGCCGAGGCCGACCTCGACCACCGCGATCTCGACCTCTTCCTCCGCGAACCACTGGAAGGCGGCGAGGGTCACGGCCTCGAAATAGGTGGGAGGGAGGCTCGTCTCGCGCTCGGCCAGCTCTACGATGCCGGCGAGGAGGCGTCCGAACCGGCCGGGCTCGATCCTTCGATCGTCGATCTGCAGTCGTTCCTCGACCACTTCGAGATGGGGTGAGGTGTAGAGACCCGTGCGGTAGCCGGCGGCGCGGGCGATGGCGGCGAGGAACGCCGAGGTCGAGCCCTTGCCGTTGGTGCCGGCCACCAGGATGGCGGGGAAGCGGCGCTGCGGCTCGCCCATCGCCACGAGCACGGTGCGCGCCCGCTCGAGACCCAGCTTGATGCCGAAGGTCTCGAGGCGCGACAGGATCGACAGGGGATCTACGTCAGGTGCCGCAGGCACCGCGCGACCGTCTCCTTCAGCTCCGCGCGTTCCACGACCAGGTCGAGGAAGCCGTGTTCGAGGAGGAACTCGCTGCGCTGAAAGCCTTCGGGGAGGCTCTGGCGGATCGTCTGCTCGATCACCCGCGGACCGGCGAAGCCGATCAGCGCGCCGGGCTCGGCGATGTTGAGGTCGCCCAGCATGGCGAACGAGGCGGTGACGCCGCCGGTCGTCGGATCGGTGAGCAGGGAGATGTAGGGGATCCGGGCGGTGCGCAGCCGGGCCAGGGCGGCGGAGATCTTCGCCAGCTGCATCAGGGAGAGCACGCCCTCCTGCATGCGGGCGCCGCCGGACGCCGAGACCACGATCAGCGGCCACTTGCGCTCGCACGCCCGCTCGGCGGCGCGGGTGATCTTCTCGCCGACGACCGAGCCCATCGAGCCGCCCATGAAGCGGTATTCCATCACCGCCAGCACGACCGGGATCTCCTCGATCGTCCCCTGGACGACGAGCACGGCGTCACGCTCGCCCACCGCCTGCTGGTAGCTCTTGAGGCGATCGCGGTAGCGCTTGGTGTCCCGGAAGTTGAGCGGATCGACCGGCGAGACGCCGCTGAACAGCTCCCGTGGCTGGGGATCGTCGAGGAGCAGGGAGATGCGGGCGCGGGCGTCGATCCGGAAGTGGTGGCCGCACTTCGGGCAGACCTTCAGATTCCGGTCGAGATCGCGCGAATACACGATCTCCTTGCACCCCTCACACTTGACCCACAGGCCCTCGGGCACGGTGCTGCGCGGCCGGTCCATGCGAACCGGCTTGGGTTTCTTGGTCTTGCGGAACCAGGCCATGATGAGAGATCGAGGTCGACTTCAGGGTGACGCGCCGGCGGGTCTCACCGCCGTTGATACCCGGCGGGAGGACCGTTCGAAGTCCGGAAAGGAAAATCGGCCCCGAAAGGGGGCCAACGTCACGCCTCGGCCGGAGATCAGGCCTCGGCGCCCTGCCCCTCTTCGGCTTCGAGGTCGTTGTGAATTCCGAGCCGCATACAGGCCGCGTCATACATCTGGCGGGAGGCCTTCTTGGCGTTCTGAAGCTCGGCGAGGCGATCCTTGACCTTCGCCAGCTCCTCCTCGATCAGCCGATCGAGCTCTTCCATCTCCTGCCGGGTGACGGCGAGAGTATTCTCATAAAACTTGCGCTGCTGGTCGCTGAGGCTCATCGTCTCCTCTTCCTCCGAATCGCCAGGCCTTCGGGCCGGCTCATAGCTTGAAAGGAATCCTCAGGCGGGTCCACATCTTGACCCGGACTCCGTCCTTGGTGGCTGGCTTGTAGTGAGCGGATCGGGATGCCGAGAGTGCGGCTTCGTTCAGGCCGGCCTTCTGTTTGATCGGCTCCGCCATCCGCACGTCCTGAACCTGGCCGTTCTCATCGACAAGAACCGAGACGACCACGGTTCCCTCGACCCGCAGGTTACGGGCCATCGGAGGATACTCCGGTTTCGGAAAGCTGACAAGTTGAGGCGGGACGACCCCGGGACCGGCATCGACGAGCTCGCCGACGCGGGTGCGCGGGGCTTCGGGCTCCGGCTCGCGCTTCGCGGGCTCGGCGGCCGCCGGCTTCTCCTGCGGCTTCGGAGCGGCCTCGGGCTCGTGCTGCGCCGGCGGCTGGGGCACGGACGCGGGAGGCGGCGAGGCCTCGGCGGGAGCCGGACGGACGGGCGGCTGGGAGACGGCCGCTGCAGGTGCAGCTACCGTGGTGGGCGCGGGCTGGCCGGCGGCCTTGGCGGCGGCCACCTGCTTTTCGAGGTCCTTGAGCTGCTGCTCCTTCTTGAGCCGCATCTCGGCTTCCTTGGCCGCGAGCTGCTGGTCCATCATCGCCTTGATGTCGGGCGTGCCGGCCAGCGTCTTCGGAGCCGGGACCTGACCGGGGACCTGACCGGCCACGGGCGGCGCGGCGCCGGCTGCCGGCGCGCCGTTCGCCGGGACCGGCTGTGCCGTGGCCGCCGGCGCCGTGGTCGCCGTCCCGGTGGGGGGAGGGGGCGCGGCCGCGCTCTTGCGGCGGTTCAGGAAGATGAAGGTGAGGATGGCGATCACGATCAGCGCCGCGATGGCGGCATAGAGCAGCGTGCGGCTCTTGCGCCCCCCCTCCTCGACCGCGACCACGCCGAGGGGAGCCACCGCTTCGACCGGCTGCCCGGGGTCCGGGTCGAACGGGAACGACGGCGCCGCGACGCCGGCGGGTGGCGCGGCCATCCCGGAGGGCCAGGACGAGGGGGGTGCCATTGCCGGCGAGAGCTCGGCCGGATCGTAGCGCTCCACCGGATCGGGCTCGAGGATCCGCCGGATGAACAGGGCGAGATCGGTGGGGCCGGTCGACGGCGAGATGGCCGCCAGCGCCGCTTCCAGCCGCTGCTTCATCTCGCTGGCGCTCTGGAAGCGGTCCTTGGGCTCGATCGCCAGGGCGTGGGCCACGATGTCGTCCACCTCGCGGGGGATGGTCGGGTCCACCTGCCGCGGCGTGCGCGTCAGCCCCTGGCGCACCGATTCGAGCACCGAGATCTCGCTCTCGCCATTGAACAGGCGCTCGCCGGCGACCATCTCGAACAGCACCGCGCCGAGGGAGAAGAGGTCGGAGCGGGCATCCACGGGGCGCCCCCAGGCCTGCTCGGGGGACATGTACTGGAGCTTCCCCTTGAGCGCCCCCATCTGCGTCTGGCCCGCCTTGGAGACCGCCTTGGCGATGCCGAAGTCGCAGAGCTTGACGTCCCCCTCGGCGGTGAGGAGGACGTTCTGCGGCGAGACGTCGCGATGGACCAGGCCGATCTCGCGGTCCTCGAAGTCCCGCTTGCGGTGGGCGTAGTCGAGCGCGCTCGCCACCCGCGAGGCGATCAGCAGGCCGAGGCCGAGCGGCAGCTGCAGCCCCTTGCGGCGGGCGGAGTTGAGCAGCGACCGCAGGTCCTTGCCGTCGACGTACTCCATGGCGATGTAGTAGTCGCGGCCCAGCTTGCCAAGGTCGTAGATGTGGACGATGTTGGGATGGGAGAGCTGCGCCGCGAGCTTCGCCTCGTCGATGAACATCCCCACGAACTCGGCGTTGTCGGTCATGCTGGGGAGGATGCGCTTGATGGCGACCGTCTTCTGGAACCCCTCGACCCCCCGCATCCGCGCCTTCCAGACCTCCGCCATGCCACCGGTCGCGATCTTCTCCAGCAGCGTGTACTGGCCGAAGCGCTCGCCCCCCTGGTCGCTCCCCTCTTCGCGGAAGACGGGGATGCGCTGGGTGGCGGCGTCGTTCGCGGCCAGCGCGGCCACCGAGGCTCCGGTGGGCATCGGCGGCGGCTCCGGCAGCTCCGGCACGGACGGCACGAAGTCGAGCCGGGGCGGCGGCGGAGGCGGCGGCACCACCTGGACCGGTGCGGGCGCCGGGGGTGGAGGCGTCGGAGATGGAGGCGCCGCGACGGGAGCCGGTGCGACGGGAGGCGGCGGTGGAGCGGCAGGCCGAGCCACCGGCGTTCCCGGGAGGGTCCCTGGCCGGGTCGGGCGGGCCAGCTCCTCGAGCTCGGCGAAATCGAAATCCCCGACCGCCCGGCCCTTGCGGACTCCCGTCCCTTCCGAGGCCGGCGGCGATTGCGGCGGCTGCGCGGTAGGAGCGGGGGGCGCCGGCCGGGGAGCGTCGGGAGGAGGTGGCGGTACCACCACCGGGCGTGGGCCGGTCCTGGTCTTGCCGAGGTCGAGGTTGGACAGCGTGCGGCTGAGCAGGGCGTCGACGTGGTCGCCGGTCGATTCGGCGCGGCGCGGTGGCGCGGCGGCCGGGGGGACCGAGGGAGCCGGCGGAGCGGCCGGCCGCGGTTTGGGCTCGCTCCCCAGCATGCCGGACAGCGTCTGTTCGAGGCGGCGCTGGACGTCCGTGCCGCCGGGCCGTGGCGGTGCCGCCGCGGCGGCTGGCGGAGGTGGGGCCGGCGCGCGGGGCGGCGCGATCACCGGCCGCGACGGCTGGTCGCCCTCGACCTCGGCCAGCACGTCGCCGAAGATGTCGAGAGAGGTGAGCTTCTGGCTGGCGGCCGGCGGCGCGGCGGTGGGCCGGCGGGCGAGGAGGGCCTGGCGGGCGGCGAGGACCACCTGCTGGTCGGTGAAGGGCTTGGGCGCCGAGCCGTCCACGCCATCGGGGACGCCGGCGCCGTTGCCGACGTCGAGGGCCAGCATGCCAGGGCCGCCGCCGCGGCGCGAGAAGGAGAAGACCAGCACGTCGAAGCCGGGCACGTCGGTGCCGGCCACCACCAGGTCGGGGCGCTCCGCGGCGGCCGACCGCAGGGCCTGGTCGACCGTCGGCACCACGCGCACGCTCCATCCCTCCGCGCCCAGGGCCGCGCTGATCCGTTCGACGGAATGCGGTTCTTGCTCGACGACGAGGATGGAGGGCATACCAGATTCTCCGGAAGAAGACAGCAAGCCTTTCTAACATCCTAGCCCCCGCCAGTCAATCGCGCCAGTCGATCGAGGACAGGTGAAACGCCTTGATTTTTAAGCGATTTAACGTCGTTCCCCGGGGCGCTCGTTGGCCGGGTGGGGGGAAGTCCTATAGAATCGGCTCCGGGCTTCCGCAGAGTGTCTAGCCAGGAGCGTTCCGATGTCAGGTCACAGCAAGTGGAGCACGATCAAGCACAAGAAGGCGGCGACCGACGCCCGCCGGGGCAAGCTGTTCTCCAAGATCCTCAAGGAGATCACCGTCGCCGCCCGCCTCGGCGGCGGCGACCCGAAGGGGAACGCGCGGCTGCGCGCCGCCCTGCTCGAGGCGCGGTCGAACAGCGTCCCGGGGGACAACATCGACCGCGCCGTCAAGAAGGGGACCGGCGAGCTCGAGTCCGAGGTCTATGAGGAAGTCGTCTACGAAGGGTACGGCCCGGGCGGCGTCGCCATGCTGGTCGAGGCGGCGACCGACAACCGCAACCGCACGGCCAACGAGGTCCGCCACACCTTCGCCCGCCTCGGCGGCAACCTCGGAGAGGTGGGGTGCGTGGGCTGGATGTTCAACCGCCGCGGCTACTTCGCCTTCGACCGGAGCGCCATGGACGAGGAGAAGTTCATGGAGCTCGCCCTCGAGCTGGGGGCCGACGACGTCGCCACCGAGGAGGACGTCTACGAGATCTACACGCCGCAGGAGGCCTACGTCTCCACCCAGGAGGAGCTGGAGCGCCGCGGCCTCCAGCCGGCCGCCAGCGAGCTGGCGATGATCCCCCAGACCACCATCGACGTCCCCAAGGACAAGGTCAACCAGGTCCTGCGGCTGATCGAGACGCTCGAAGACCACGACGACGTCCAGAAGGTCTGGGCCAACCTCAACATCGACGAGAACGTCCTCGAAGCGCAGTCCCCCTAGGCGTCGAGGCCGGCCGCCTTGCTCATCCTGGGGATCGATCCGGGCAGCCTGCACACCGGCTACGGTCTGGTGCTCCGGCAGGGCTCCCGGCTCACCCCCGTCGAGGCCGGCCGCTTCTCCTGCCCGCGCGACCTCGACCTGCCGCGGCGGCTGGCCCACCTCGCCGGCCGGCTCGGCGAGCTGGTCGACCAGCACAAGCCCGACCTGGCGTCGCTGGAAACCCCCTTCCACGGCATGAACTCGCGCTCGCTGATCGTGCTCGCCCAGGCCCGCGGTGCCCTGCTCGCCCTGCTCGCCGGCCGCGGCGTCGAGATCTGCGAGTACAGCCCGGCCGAGGTCAAGTCGGCGGTCACCGGCAACGGCCGCGCCGACAAGGACCAGGTGGCTCGCATGGTCCGCCTGCTGCTCGCCGCCCGCGGCGAGGGGTGGGCGAGCGACGCCACCGACGCCCTCGCCATCGCCATCTGCTGCGCCCAGCGGCTGCGGCTCGACCGGCTTTCGGCGCGCTGAGCCGGCGTGCTACCATTGCGCCTCTGATCTCGTGAAGTCGCTCTTGTTTATCGCCCTGTGAATCTCTGAGACCCTCATCCGCCATGGCCTTTCAAGGCTCGCTCAAAGAGCTGCCCCTCCCCGACATCATCCAACTGGTCTCCGTCTCGGGGAAGACCGGCGTGTTCTCCCTGCATCGCAACGGCGACGCGGCGGGTGAGATCTACCTGCGCGGCGGGCAGATCGTCCATGCCTTCGTCGGCGACCTTCAGGGCGAGGAGGCGATGTACGAGCTGGCCATCTGGCCCGAGGGCGAGTTCGTGTTCACCCCCGGCCAGGAGACCGGCCTCACCACCATCCACAAGTCGAACACCAACCTCCTGATGGAGGCGGCGCGCCGGATCGACGAGTGGCAGATCCTCTCGAAGCGCATCCCCTCGACCCGGCTGGTCCCCGTCTTCACCCAGCGGGCCACCACCACGTCGGTCTCGCTGACCCCCCAGGAGTGGGCGCTGATCTGCAAGATCGACGAGCGCCGCACCATCGAGGAGGTCGCGATCGGCCTCGACATGAGCCCCTTCGAGGCCTGCAAGCTCCTCTACGGCCTGATCACCTCGGGACTGGTGGCGCTCAACGAGGATCTGAGCCGGCTGCGCACCGACCGGCTGCGCGCCATGGCGCCCGAGGAGCTGGCCGCCGTCGTCGAGACCATCCACGGCCAGGCCCGCGGCCTGCTCAACGGCCATCCGCGGCAGGGCGACCTCGAGGTGCCGTACCGCATGAGCCGCGCGGAGATGGACTCCGGGCGCGGCGTCGAGGCGATCCTCGACCTCGTCCGTGCCGAGGAGAAGCTGGTCTCCGCCGCCCTCGGGCCCAATCAGAGCAAAGTCTTCCTCGACCGCGTCGCCCTGCTCCTCAACCACTGAGCACGAATCTTTAACGTTTTGGGGCGCCCCGAGACTAGAATGTCGCCATGACATCTCGGTGTGGTGCTCTCCTCCTCCCGCTCGTAGTGTGTCTACTCGCCGCGGTCCCGGCGGGTGCGCAGCAGCAGGCGCCGCAGGCGCCCGTCACCAACCCCCAGGCACCTGTCACCGATCCCCAGGCGCCCACCGCGCCGGAGCCCTCGGGGAGCGGCGATGCCGGCAGTGACAGTGGTGACACCGTGGGCGGCGCGGAGCTCCCGCCCAAGCCTTCCGACCGTTTCCTCCCCCGCCTCGACGTCTACTTCCCGGAAGGCGATCTCGACCTGCGCGTCAACCGCCTGATCAACAAGACGTTCTTCGAGGGGCAGGTCAAGTACAACTTCATCAACGGCGACATCACCGCCTTCCTGCGCTACCGCTACTACGGCGAGAACCGGACGACCCAGTTCACGGTCTTCGACTCCATCTCGTTCGACCGCATCGACCAGGACGTGACCTCGGACTTCGACCGCGTGCGCGGCACGCTGCTCCTGATGGAGTGGCCGCACAATTACAACAACCGGACCTTCTTCCTCTCCGAGATCGACCGGATCAGCACCAACCGGGGCACGGCCGACGGCAGCGAGTTCCTCGTCCGGCGGGACCAGACCAACACCTTCGTTCGCGTCGGCTACCAGCTGGGCACTCCCGACGAGGGGCGGTCGAGCGCGATCGCGGGAGAGACCCGGGCGCGCACCGAGCGGCTGTTCTCGGCCTTCCGCGAGTTCGGCCCCGGCGACTCGACGATCACCGCCGCGCTCACCTACGGCTTCCCCTACGGGATCGGCGACTTCAACTACCTCAAGTTCGAGTTCGAGGCGCTGAAGCGGTTCGACGTCAGCGAGCGGACCTTCCTCATCGGCCGGCTGCGCGGCGGCACCTTCCCCTACCTCGCCAAGGCCGATCCGAAGACCGTGCCGCCGAATCCCGACGCCATCGACTTCGACGCGGTGCCGCGGTCCGAGGCCTTCAACATCGACGGCCGCGAGAACCTGAAGGGCGTGCGCGACCGCACCCGGGGGACGGACATGCTCTTCACCACCTGGGAGTATTTTTTACCCTGGTTCCTCGACCAGGACCGCCCATTCCTGAACCTGAACTGGCAGAGCTGGTACTGGGTCCTCTACGCCGGCTACGGCACCATCGGCCTCGACCATAGCGTATATACGCAGTTCAGCTCGTATTATCCGGATCTCGGGATCGGATTCGAGTCGTCGTTGAGACTCCGGAGATACAGGTTCTTTCTCTCCGGGATCGTGGCACAGGCTTTGAAAGGAAACGGGAGTTTGGAGGCGCGTATCTCAGTCAAGTCGTATCGCTGAGCGTGCGTTCGGCGAGTTGCCTGGACCGAGAGAGGACTCCTTGGGGGTAGCGTCGCTACGGTCAAGAAAGGCGCGGAGGGCACCAGTCCTTCGCAAGATTTGGCTTACAGCCGGAGGAGAATGAATGAAACTAAGATGGTTAGGCATCATCGCGCTGGCGGGACTCATGCCCGTCGCGGCGATGGCGGAGGAGGCAGAGCAGGCGAACGCCGCCAGCGTCACCGGCGAAACGGGCCTCTTCAGCCTGCTGACCGGCGATACTTTGCCCAAGGGCGGGTGGTCGTTCGGTATCTATTACAACAACTGGGATCGGGTGATTGATCTCGACCGGCAGTACAGCCTCAACGCTCAGGGTCAGTTGAGCGTGGACTGGAACCGCATCGACGCCAGCCTGGGCTATGGCCTCACCGACCGCTGGGAAGTGAGCGTCATGGTTCCGTATGAGAACGTCAAGTACGACGACAACGATATTCGCGTGCGTGTCGATAGCGGCGGTGGACTGTCGCTCGGCAATGTGCGCCTCGGCACCAAGATCCGTCTTTTCGGCGCCGAGGGGGACAAGAGCACGCTAGCCCTCAACGGTTTTGTAAGCTTCGCCACCGGCGACGATACGGTTGCCTCCAAAGATACCGGCTATGGCGTCGGCCTCGACTGGCGGATCTCGCGCTGGGTGATCAACGCGGGCTACCAGGATCTCGGCAAGCAGGCGCTGCCGATCCGGGGCGGCTTCAACGAATGCGAGCCCTTCCCGCTCTGCCAGACGCTCGTCGGCGTCGGCTACGACCAGAAGGCCTTCACCGCCGGCATTGGCTACGTCGTTCCGGTGAGCAGCCGGTTCGACTGGATCACCGAGGTCAATGCCGCGTTCTACACCGGCAACAACAGCTTCTTCCAGGACTGGTATGACTTCACGACCGGTGGCCGGCTCTGGCTCGGCTCCGACGAGCACTGGGCGCTCAACTTCGCCCTGCGCACCGATCTCAACGAGCTCAACACGATCGACGAGCACTGCCCGCTGGGCGGCTTGGTCGGCTTCACTTACTTCCCGCGGCTGATCCGCCACGAGGCGCCGCCGCCGCCTCCGCCGCCCCCGCCGCCCGCTCCCGAGCCGCCTCCGCCGCCCCCGGCGCCGGCTCCTGAGCCGCCTCCGCCGCCGCCGCCGCCTCCGGCCCCCGCGCCGAAGCCCGAGGAGCGGGTGACGGTGAACTTCACTCCCGGCAGCGCCCGGCTCTCCAACATCGCCAAGGCGAAGCTGGACGAGGTGGCTCTCAAGATGAAGCAGGACCCGACGCTGCGGGCCCAGGTGCTCGGCTACACCGACGCCTCCGGCTCGGCGACCGCCAACCAGAAGATGAGCGACCAGCGCGCCCAGGCGGTGAAGAACTATCTGGTCACGCGGCACGGCATCGACCCCAGCCGGATCACGACCGAGGGACGCGGCTCCGCCGACTCCACCGGAAATGCCGAGCAGGATCGTCGGGCCGTGGTCATCCTGACGGTGCAGTAAGCCCACCGTCGGGATCGGTTCCCATCCGTCACACCGAGGCCCCGCCGCCAGGCGGGGCCTTTCCTTTTCTCCGTATAGAATCCGCGTCCCATGCCGTTCTCCAAGCTGGACACCGCCGCCGTCGCCCGCACCCTCTCTCAGATCGCCGAGCAGCCCACGGACGTCGTGGATGCCTTTTTCGAGCGGCGCGAGGAGGTGGAGCTCGCGCCGGAGGGCGAGCCGGGAGCCCTGCGGGTCTGGCGGGAAGAGGGGTTCGCCGTGCGGCTGGTCCGCGAAGGGCTCACCTGGCTCGCGTCGCGCGACGCCATCGAGGCCCGCCCCTTCGCCGAGGCGCTGCGGCAGGTGGCGCGCGCGATCTCGGCCGCCAGCTACCCTGAGCCGGCGCTGGCGACCGCGCCCTTCGAGCCGCTGGCCGCGCCCGAGCTCCTCGACTTTCCCGGCGCTCTCGCGCGATCGGTGCGGGCGCATCACGTCGGTTTCCCCCTGCGGGTGACCATCCGCCGCCATCGCCGCTGGGTGCAGGTGGTCGGGCCGCGGCTGGTCCCCGGGCCCGAGAGCGAGTCCTTCTACAGTTGCGCCGTCGAATCCTCCTGGGGGCGCTACGGCGCCCTGTTGCCCCGGCTGTCGGCGTCCGCGATCGACGAGGTGGCCACGGCCGTGGTGGCCCTGTTCCGAGCCCGCCAGGCGCCCTCGCCACTGGCCTTCCGTGGCCCGGCCGTGCTGGCGCCGCCGGCCGTCGCCGTGCTGCTCCACGAGGCCGTGGCCCATGCCCTGGAGGCCGATACGCTCGCCCTGGGGGGGAATCCCGAGGCGGCGGTGGGGGTGGCCATGGCCGCCCCTTGTCTCGACGTGCTGGACGACCCGCAAGCCGCGCCGGAAGGGGTGCGCCGGGTGACCGACGACGAAGGGGCGGCCGTCGTCCGCCGCTGGCTCCTGCGTGGCGGAGTGGTCGAGCAGCCGCTGGCGGACGCCCTGTGGGCCCGTTCCTCGCCGGTGCTGCTGCCCGGGGCGGGCCGGCGGGGGACCCGCCATCTGCCGCCGGGACCACGCTCCAGCCATCTCGAGATCCTTCCCGGCGAGGCGTCCGATGCCGATCTGCTCGTGGGGACCACGGAAGGGCTCTACCTGCCGGCGGCCAGCCGCGGCGCGCTCGATCCTCTGTCAGGAGAGTTCGCCCTCCACGTTCCCTATGCCCGGCGGTTCCGCCGTGGCGCCCTCGCCGAGACGGTGGGACCCTGCGTGCTGCGCGGCCGGGTGGCGGACCTGCTGACGCGGGTGGTGGCCGTGGGCGCCGAGGCGAAAGCGGCCGGCGCCGGCTGGTGCGCCAAGGGAGGCCAGAAGCTGCCGGTCTGGGCGACCGCGCCGGCGCTGCGCCTGGACGACGTGGAGGTGACTCCGTGAGCCCGGCCCCTCACCTCGACGAGATCCTGCGCGCGCTGCTCAAGCGCCATCTGACCGACGCCGAGGTCTACGTCAAGCGCGGGCGCTCCCGTCGCCTGGAGCGGACGCCGTTCACCGAGACCTCCTCCACCAGCCAGGAGCGGGCCTGGGCGGTGCGCGCCGGCAACCGCCGCGCCTCTTTTTTCGCCGCTGCCACCGGCGATCCCAACCCCGCCGGCCCCTGGCCCGAGCCGGTCCCGGGGCGGGCGCTGGAGCTGCCGGAACCGGAAACGATGCCGGCCTGGAACGCCCCCTCGGATTTCGACACGCCGCTGACCGGCGAGCGGGAAGGGCTGAAGCTCCTCGAGAGCCTGGGCCGTGAGCTCGAATCCGAGCTGCCGCGGGCGCGGCTGCTGCGGGCCGTTCTGGAGGACGGCTCCAGCGAGTCCGAGCTCGCCAACAGCCGCGGCCTGCGGGCGGTGACCCGCAGCCGCATCTCGACCCTCTATCTCGAAGCCGCCGGGCCCGGCCGGCCGGCGGCCACCGCGTCGCTCTACGTCGCCGCCCGCGAGCCACACCGCTTTTATCCCACCGCGCTCGCCCGGCGGCTGGCCGATCGTCTGGCGGTCTCCGCCGCCGGCGCGCCGCCGGTGCGGGATGCGGGAGACGTCCTGCTTGCCCCGGGGGTCGCGGCGCGCATGCTGGCCGGCCTGTTGCCGCTCCTGGTGGGGCCCGGGCCGGGATCGCGTCTGATCGGCGCCCATGGCCGCTTCGGCAGCGACCGCGTCACCCTGGTCGACAACGGCCGCCTGGCCGGCGGCGCCTTCGAGGCCCCGGTCGACGGCGAGGGGGTGCCGACGCGCGAGGTGGTGCTGGTCGAGGAGGGGCTCTTCCGGCAGCCGCTGCTCGCCTGGTGGCAGGAGGGGGCGGCCCACGGCGAGACCTCCGGCTGCACCCGCCGTCCCAGCTGGCGCGACCTGCCGCAGCCCGGTCCCACCCACCTCTATCTCCGTCCCGAGCCGAGGACCGCCGTCGCGGCCCTGCTCGGCGCCATCGGCCAGGGCTACTACCTGATCGACGCCACCGGCCCTGGGCGTTTCGATCTGGCGGGCGACCGTTTCGCCCTCCCCGTCTGCGGCTTCGCCGTCGAAACCGGCCGCGCCACCGCCCCGGTCGCGCGCGCCTGGCTTTGCGGCGGCATCGGCACTTTCCTGAAAGGGATCAACGGCGTCGGCCGCGACCTCACCTTCCAGCCCTTGGACGGGATGATCGGCTCGCCGACGTTGCTGGTGTCTGGGCTGGAGCTGCGCGCAGGCCCGGACTGAGATCTATTCCCAGTCTTCCAGGCGCAACCCGTCAACCCTGCTGAACTCGTGTGTGTTGTGGGTTACGAGGGTCGCTTTTCGAACCAGGACGATCGCCGCGATACAGAGATCATTCGGGCCGATCACCGTGCCGGCCCGCTCCAGCCGGGCCCTGATGACGCCGTACGTTTCGGCCGCGTCGTCGTCAAAGGGGAAGGAGATGAATTTCTGGAAAAAGTTGTGCAGGCGAGCCAGGTTCTCGGCTGTGCGGGCACTCTTGGCGGCGCCGTACAGCAACTCGGCTTTGACGACCGAGCAGAGGCCGACCTCTTGCTGGCGTTTCGCCTCCAGATGTCGCCGAACGCTTTCGGATTGGCCGTTGAGGAACTTGACGCAGCAGTTGGTGTCGAGGAGGTAAATCATTCGAGGGGCTCACGGACCTCGTAGCTTCCCTGCTCCCCGCGTTCGATCGGAGCTTCCCCCATGCTGCCGTAGGATTCGGCGAGCCACGCCTTCCAGGAGGCCGCGTCCTCTTCTTGGACGCCGGAGCCGGGCTCATCCCCGGACTCTTCGAGCGCCTTGACGATTTTGTAGAGGACGCCGAGGTTCTGCTCGGGAACCTTGTCGATTTCCGCCTTCAGCAGAGCTTTCGTGATCACGTTCACCTCCACCCCAGAGTATAGCGTGGGACCAGCGGCCCCCCCTATGCCCCTTGTATCCCCCTCCAGGGATGGTGTTACGATCCGCCTGTCCAGCGCTGTCACCTCGATGGCACGCGCCCGTCACATCTCATCTGATCTACAAGGGAGAGAGCCCGGATGTCGAAGGTCGACGCCCTCATCCGCTGGTTGATGCCGAAGGAGGAGCGATTCCACGAGCTGTTCGACCAGGACACGGCGAACCTGCTCCAGGCCGCTCGTCGATTCTCCGAGTTCGTGCAGGCGGACTTCGCCAGCCGGCGCAGCCGAATGCCCGAGCTCCGCGATCTCGAGCACGCCGGTGACGGCATCACCCGCCAGATCTTCGACGCCCTGAATTCCTCCTTCATCACCCCCTTCGACCGCGAGGACATCCGTTCCCTCGCGACCGACCTCGACGACATCCTCGATTACCTGGAAGAGGTCGCCCAGCGCCTGATCAACTTCGAGCTCGGCGAGTCCCCCGCGGAGCTGCGCCAGTTCGCGGAGATCCTGGTGGAGATGGCCGCCGAGATCGAGCGGGTCACGGAATGCATCTGGAATCTCACCCGGGCCCGCGAAATCCAGCAGTCGATCGTCCGCATCTCCGACCTGGAGAACAAGGCCGACGACCTCTACAACAAGGTCATCGCCGACCTCTTCCGCTCCAACGGCCGCGATCCTCTCGAGATCATGAAGTGGAAAGAGATCTACGACGGGCTCGAGAACGCCTGCGACCAGTGCAAGGACTACACGCACATCGTCGGCAACGTCATCGTCAAGAACGCCTGACCCGATCGCTCCGACCGGACTGTCCCCGCGATGACCGCCGCCACCGCCCTCGTCGTCTTCATCATCGTCGTCGCGCTCACGTTCGATTTCCTGAACGGTTTCCACGACGCGGCGAACTCGATCGCCACCGTGGTCTCGACGCGAGTGCTGTCGCCCAACAAGGCGGTGGCCTGGGCGGCGTTCTTCAATTTCGTGGCCGCCTTCGTGCTCGGCACCCACGTCGCCAAGACGATCGGCAGCGGCATGATCGACATCTCGGCGGTGACCCGCGAGGTGATCCTCGCCGGGCTCATCGGCGCCATCGTCTGGAACCTCGTCACCTGGTACTACGGCCTGCCGGTCTCCTCGTCCCACGCCCTGATCGGCGGCTACGCGGGCGCCGCGATCATCAAGGCGGGCTCGTTCGGCGTCATCCTCCTCTCGGGGTGGACGAAGACGCTGCTGTTCATCGTCCTCGCCCCGCTGATCGGGCTGGTCCTCGGCTTCTTCCTGATGGTGGCGGTGACCTGGATCGTCCGCCGCTGGCGCCCGTCGCGGGTGGACCGCCAGTTCCGCAAGCTGCAGCTCCTCTCGGCCGCCGCCTACAGCCTCGGCCATGGCGGCAACGACGCCCAGAAGACGATGGGCATCATCACCGGCCTCCTCCTCGCGTCCGGGTACCTCAAGAAGTTCGAGGTCCCCCTCTGGGTGATCTTCCTGAGCCAGGCGGCGATCGCCCTGGGGACGCTGTTCGGCGGCTGGCGGATCGTTCAGACGATGGGCACCAAGATCACCAAGCTCCAGCCGATCGGCGGCTTCTGCGCCGAGACCGCCGGCGCCGTCACCCTGATGGGCGCCACGCTGGCCGGCATTCCGGTGTCGACCACTCACACGATCACCGGCGCGATCATCGGCGTGGGCTCGACCAAGCGCCTGTCGGCGGTCAAATGGGGGGTCGCCGGCCGCATCGTCTGGGCCTGGCTGCTGACGATCCCGATCTCGGCGGCGATCGCCGCCGTCACCTACCTGCTGATCGCCCGCTTCTTCTGACCGTCCTCGGAAGAGGCGCCCGCCGTCCCCCGGCGGCATCGGTCCACCCCCCGGAAACCGCGATCTCCCGCGGAGATCTCGAGGCGAGCCCACGCGGCATAGCGCTTGCTCAGTACCTGGGGCAGCACTACTCTTCCCCCAGGAGAACCGCCATGAAGATAACGACCGCGATCCTTCCCATGGTTCTGGGATGGATGGCCTTCCACCCTTCCATCGCACCGGCGGCGCAGGCCGGCCCCGCCCAGCTCGTCGTCGTCAGCACCCTCTCCGAGGGCGACCTCGGGCAGAGGACAAAGAAGATCTGGAACCTGACCACCGACCTGCTCGGCGACGAGGATCAGATCCGCTTCGTCTTTCCTTTCACGCCCCGGCCCGAGAGAGGCTTCGAGGTCACGCCACCGCTCGCCTATGGGCCGAGCGACCTCTTCCGGGCGATCCGGGACGTCAGCCTGCTGGCGCCCGACGTCCCCCTGCGCATCGCCGACGCGGTGAAGTTCGCCGGCTACCAGGTGGCGGCCGGCCGCCAGCCGCGCGCCGTGCTGCTGGTGCTCGCCGGCAACGAGCAGGACGACAGCCGCGACGATGTGGTGACGGTCCGCCACCTCCTCAAGGTTCTCCGGGTGCCCCTCTACGTCTGGTCGCTCAGCGAAGCGAAACCGGGGACCACGGCGGCGGCTTGGGGAGCCGAGGCCATCACCCAGACCTGGCATCTCGCGTCGGCGGCCGGCCGCCTCCGGCAGGATCTCGACACCCAGCGGACCGCGAGGACCAGCGGCGGCCGGCAGCCGGCGCGGCCGGCGGCGGACACGGAGACCGACCGATGACCCTCGCCTTCCTCTCCCTCTTCTTCGGCCTGATCTCGGGGCGGTACCCGGTCTAGCTCACCGTCGACGGCCCCGCCACCCCGATCTCCGCGGCGATCGCCGCGGTCACCTACCTGCTGATCGCCCGGTTCTTCTGACCGTCCTCTCGAGTGGAGACCTCCGTCTTCCGCCGAGAGCAATCTGAGACGCACCCTCCTCGGAGAGACGCACGGCACAGCCCTTGCTCCTCGACGGATTTTAGATACTCTCTGGAGACGACGATGACCATCGCTTTCCTCTCTCTTTTCTTCGGTTTGATCTCGGGGCCTTATCCCCTCGAGCTGGCCGTCAACGGTCCGGCGGCGGCGGTCGAGATCGTGGTGGACGGCCGCCCGGCCGGACGCCTTCCGGGCCCTCCCTGGAAGGGGACCATCAACTTCGGCAAGCCGCTCCTCCCTCACGGTATCGTCGTCCGCGCTCTCGACGCGGACGGCCACGAGCTCGCCCGGGCCGAGGAGTGGGTGAACCTCCCCCATCCGCTGTCCAAGGCTGAAATCGTGCTGGAAGGGGGAGGGAGCGCGCCGCCGAAAGGGGCGAAGGTGGTCTGGACGAACCTCAAGGGTTGGAAGCCCCAGACGGTCTCGCTCGCCTTCGACGGCGTGCCGGTGTCGCTCGACGCCGACGGGCATGCGGCCCTCCCCGCCCACGACACGAGCGCCGTCCACATTCTCACCGCGGAGGTGCAGTTCCCGGCGGGGGAGACGATCCACCGCGACCTGGCCTATGGTGGCGAGTTCGGCAGTGAGGTCTCGACGGAGCTGACCGGGATCCCGGTGCGCGCGCTCGCGGGCGAAGTGCCCGCCGCCGCCAGGCTCGACGGCTGGCTCACCGCCCAGGGCAAGCCGCTCTCCGTGGTCGCCGTCGAGAACGGGCCCGGGGAGCTTTACGTGGTCCGGGCCCCCTCGGCGGCGGAGACCCATGAAAAGATGGGACGTACCGGAAAACTGCAGAGAGACATCCGCTACGAGCTGAGGCTCGGCAAGGAGGATGGGTTCCGTTTCGTCGTCCCGACCCCGAAGCGGGTCGCGGGCTCGGGAGAGCGGTCCGACCTGTTCGACATCTCCCCCGAGATGGCCGGCGCGGGGGGGCTCCCGTGGGGGCTGGCCACGTTTGGCGCGCCGTTGCGGGGCCAGAGGCTCATGGCCTCCCAGCCCGCCGCTCAGGTGCTGAGGATCGCCGACGCCGTGGCCGTCGCGGGCCAGCAGGCCATGGCGCAGAACCGGCGGCGGGCCGTGCTGCTCGTCCTCTCCGGAGACGAGAAGGATGACAGCGAGTACGACCCCGCCACGGTCCGGCGCTACCTGGCCACCCTGCGGGTGCCGCTCTTCGTCTGGACCCTGGGAGCTTCGGGCGCCACGGCGGCGGCCTGGGGGCCGAGCGAGAACATCTCCGTCGTCTCCAACCTCTATCAGGCCGCCGAGGAGATCCAGCGGCAGCTCGACTCGCAACGGATCGTGATGGTCGACGGCCGCCACCTGCCGCAGTCGATCGCCCTGTCGCCCGCGGCGGCGGGATTGGAGCTGGTCGCCGGCAAGCCCTGACCGGGACCTCGCCGGATTTTAGTTACTCTCTGGAGACGACGATGACCCTCGCTTTCCTCTCCCTCTTTTTCGGTCTGATCTCGGGTCCCTATCCGGTCGAGCTCACGCTCGACGGCCCCGCCTCCGCCGTGGAAGTTCTGGTCGACGGACGCAGCGCGGCCAGGCTCGCGGAGCCGCCCTGGAAAGGCACCATCGACCTCGGCCGCGACCTCCTCCCCCACGAGATCGTGGCCCGCGTTCTCGACGCTCAGGGGCGCGAGATCGGCCGAGCCCAGGAATGGGCGAACCTCCCTCACCCGCTGGCCAAGGTCGAGATCGCGCTCGAGGGGGGAGGCGGCAGTCCCTCGAAAGCGGCGAAGGTGCTCTGGACCAACCTCTCTGGAGAGGCTCCGCGTTCGGTCTCCCTCGCCTTCGACGGCCTGCCCGTCAAGCTCGACTCCCACAGCCGCGGCGAGCTGCCGCCCCACGATCTGAATTCGATCCACGTGCTCACCGCGCAGGTCGACTTTCAGCCGGACAAGTCCGTGCGCCGGGACCTGGCCTTTGGTGGCGAGTACGGTACCGAGGTCTCGACCGAGCTCACCGGCGTGCCGGTGCATGCCCGCTCGGGGGAGGTGCCGCCGGCCGGCAAGCTCGCCGGCTGGCTCACCTCGGAGGGCAAGCCGCTCGCCGTGGATGCCGTCGAGGAAGGGCCGGGCAAGCTCTACGTCGTCTGCGCCCCCTCGACGATCGAGATCGACCGGAAGATGGGCAAGAGCGGACACATGATCAAGGACATCCGCTATGAGATGCGGCTCGGACGCCAGGATCAGATCCGCTTCGTCCCTTCGTTTCCAGAGCGGATCATGAGCTCCGGGGGGTTCTCGGATCTCTTCGAGATCTCGCCGTCGAACGACTATTCGACCGGCGGCCTCCTCTGGTTGATGCTGCGCAATGGCCCGCGGGAGCCACCACAGAAATTGCGGATCGCCGACGCGGTGGCTACCGCCGGCCTGGCGGCGGTGACCGAGGATCGCCGGCGCGCCGTGCTGCTGGTGCTCTCCGGGCATGAGCAGGACGCCAGCCAGTACGATCCCGCCAGCGTCCGCCATTACCTGGCCACCCTGCGGGTGCCGCTGTTCGTCTGGTCTCTCGGCGCTCCCGAGCCGGCGTCCACGGCGTCGGCCTGGGGCGCCACGGACGTCTCAGGGACCCAGCACCTCTACGACGCGGCACGCCAGGTCCGGGACGAGCTCGATTCGCAACGCATCGTGATGGTCGACGGCCGCCACCTTCCCCAATCGATCGCCCTGTCGCCCGCCGCCGCCGGCTTGCAGCTGGCGGGTGCCGGGACGCCTTAGGAGCCGCCATCATGATCGCTTTCGTCACCCTCCTCCTCGGCCTGATCTCTGGCGTCTACCCGATCGAGGTCACCGTCAGCGGGCCGGTCTCGGCGGTTGAATTCACGCTCGACGGCGCGCCGGCCGGCCGGATCTCGGGGCCGCCCTGGATCGCGAAGGTCGACTTGGGCTCGGATCTGCGTCCGCGCGAGCTCGTCGCCCGCGCCCTGGATTCCGAGGGGCACGAGCTCTCGCGGGCCTCCCAATGGGTCAACGTTCCGCGGCCCACCGCCGAGGTCGGCGTCGTGCTGGCGAACGACGAGAAGGGAATCCCGAGGACCGCCCAGCTCACCTGGCAGAGCGTCAACGGCGTGCGGCCGACCTCGATCTCCCTCACCCTGGACGGCGAGCCCCTGGTGGTGGATCCCGCGGGAAAGGCCACGCTCCCTCCGCGCGACCTGGAGAGTCTGCACGTGCTCTCGGCCGATCTCTGGTTCCCGCCCGGCATCACCGCCCGTCGCGACGTGGCCTATGGCGGCCAGTACGGCACCGAGGTCTCCACCGAGCTGACCGCCGTGCCGGTGCGGATGCGCTCGCGAAAGGCCCTGCCGGCGCCCGCGGAGCTCGGCGGCTGGTTCACCGCCGACGGCCGGCCGCTGGCGGTCGACGCGGTCGAGAACGGGCCGGCCAAGGTCATCCTGGTCCGGGTACCCTCGGGGGCCGAGATGTTCGACAAGCTGGTCCCGGCGTCCCGCCGGTCGGAGGCCGATTCCATGCGGTCCTGGATGCGGCTCGACCGCGACGACCGGGTGCGCATCCTGTCGCTCGGCAGCAGCGCCTTCCGGGGCTCGAAAGTGCCCGCCGACCTGTTCTCCCTGTCGCGCGAGCTGACCGCCAGGGAAGGCGGCCTGTTCTCGTTCCTCACGGGCTCCCGCATGCTCAGGGAGCCCCGCCAAGGCAGCGAACGGATCGCGGACGCGGTGGCGGTGGCCGGCCTCCAGGCCGCGGACGAGAACGACCGCCGGGCCGTGGTCCTGGTGCTGGGCGGCGAGAGCCAGGATGCGAGCCGCTACGACGTGGCGACCGTCCGGCGCTATCTGGCTGCGATCCGCGTCCCGCTCTTCGTCTGGAGCCTGTACGGAGCGAAGACCCCCGCCGCGGTCGCCTGGAGCGGCGGCGAGGGGAAGGCCGAGGACGTTTCCTCGCTCTCCCGTCTGGCGGACGCGGTGGACCGGCTGAAGGGCGAGCTGGCCGATCAGCGGGTCGTCTGGCTCGACGGCCACCACCTCCCGCAATCGATCGCTCTGTCGCCCGCGGCGACGGGATTGGAGCTGGTCGCCGACAAGCCCTGATCAGAATCGCGGCCGGCGGCGCATACTCTGTACAGAGCCGGAAGAACAGGAGCCGCCACCATGATCGCCTTCGTCACCCTCCTCCTCGGCCTGATCTCGGGGGTCTATCCGATCGAAGTGACGGTCGGCGGACCGGTGGCGGCGGTGGCGTTCACGCTCGACGGCGCCGAGGCCGACCGGATCTCGGCGGCGCCCTGGATCGGGCACGTCAACCTGGGATCGGACTTGCGGCCGCACGAGCTCGTCGCCCGCGCTCTCGACGCCGAGGGGCACGAGCTCTCCCGCGTCACCCAGTGGCTCAATCTGCCGCGGCCGCCGGCGGAGGTCGATGTCGTGCTGGCCAACGACGAGAAGGGGGCGCCGCGGGCGGCCCAGCTCACCTGGCAGAGCGTCAGCGGCGTCCGCCCGACCACGGTCGGCCTCACCCTGGACGGCGAGCCCCTGACCGTCGACGCCACGGGGAAGGCCGCGCTGCCGCCGCGCGACCTGGGGAGCCTGCACGTGCTCTCGGCCGACCTCTGGTTCCCGCCGGGAGTGACCGCCCGCCGCGACGTGGCCTATGGCGGCCAGTACGGCAGCGAGGTCTCCACCGAGCTGACCGCCGTGCCGGTGCGGGTGCCTCCCGGATCCTCCCTGCCGGCCCCCGCGGCGCTCGCCGGCTGGTTCGCTCTCGACGGCCAGCCGCTGACCGTCGCCGCCGTCGAGAACGGGCCGGCCAAGGTCATCCTGGTCCGCGCGCCGTCCGGCAAGGAGGTGCTCGACAAGCTGGTCCCATCGGCCCGCCGGTCCACGATCCCCAGCCTGCAGGCGAAGATGGCCCTCGCCGCCGAGGACCGCGTGCGCTTCCTCTCGCTGGGCACCAGCCCCTACCACAGCTCGAAGGTGCCCGCCGAGCTGTTCGACATGTCGCGCGAGCTGACCGCCAAGGACGGCGGCCTGTTCTGGTATCTCACCAGCTCCCGCCTGCTCAAGGAGCCCAGGAAGCGCGGGCGGCGGATCGCCGACGCGGTGGCGGTCGCCGGCCTCCAGGCCTCGGCCGAGAACGACCGCCGGGCCGTGGTGCTGGTGCTGGGCGGCAAGGACGAGGACGCCAGCCGCTACGACGTGGCCACGGTGCGGCGCTACCTGGAATCGATCCGCGTGCCGCTCTTCGTCTGGGCTCTCTATGGACCGGAGACGCCGGGACTGAAGGCCTGGGCCGGCGGGGGAGAGGTCGAGGACATCTCGACGCTCGCCAAGCTGGAGGCCGCGGTGGACCGGCTGAAGGCCGACCTGGCGGAGCAGCGGATCGTCTGGCTGGATGGGCGCCACCTGCCGCAGGCGGTCGCCCTGGGAGCGGAGGCGAAAGGGGTCGAGCTGGTGACCGCCGCGCCTCCGCGGTAGAGATTCAGACTCTCAGCGGGTCGCCGCGATCGTCTCCTTGGGGTCCGGCGCGCTGACGGCGGCGACGGGCGGCGGCGCCGGCGTGAACGTGACGCCCAGCAGGCCGAAGATCTTCTGCACGTAGCTCTGCGTCTCCTGGTAGGGGGGGACGCCGCCGAACTTGTCGACCGCCCCTTCGCCGGCGTTGTACGCGGCGAGGATCTTCTGGGCATCGCCGTTGAACCGGTCGGTCAGCCACTTGAGATAGCGGATGCCCGCCTCCAGGTTCTTCTTCGGATTGAACAGGTCCTTCTTGCGGGTCAGCCCGAAGCGCCGCGCCGTCTCCGGCAGCAGCTGCATCAGGCCGCGCGCCCCCATCGGCGAGACCGCCCGCGGATTGAACGCCGACTCGACGTGGATCAGCGCCGCCACCAGATGGGGGTTGATCGAGTGGCGGATCGCGATGTCGTAGATGATCTTGCCGTAGGGGGACTGCGGCGCTCCGAGAGCCTCGTTCACCTTCACCAGCAGGTCCGCGGCCTTGCGGAGGCGCTCGACGTCGTCGCTGGGCGGGGGAGGCGGCGCGGGGTGCA
>DATBAW010000396.1:0-21400 GCA_036271335.1 Thermoanaerobaculia bacterium | reverse complement strand
GCTGAGCCTGGCGCAGATCACCACGCCCCCCGAGATGCGCGGCCGCGTCCTCGGCCTCTTCGAGACCCTGGGCCTCAGCACCATGCCCCTCGCCGCCGGCACCGCCGGCGTCGTCGCCGACCTCCTCCACCGCAACATCCCACTGGTCTACTTCGGCTGCGGCGCCGGCCTGGCCCTGGTGGCGCTGATCCTGGCGGGGAAGAAGGAAGTCCGCGAGTTCCTGGCGTTCGAGCCGCCGCCGGACGAGGCGGCGAGCGTCGAAGGCGCGGGGGACTGAGTCTTTTTACCCCTATTCGTCGATCGTGGTAAGGTTCCCCGCGATAAATTGTGGGACAACACGACCTCAGCTACCGGCTCTTCTTTGCCCACCGGCGGATGATTCAGGATCTCCTGAGGGAGATTGTGGGCGAGCAATGGGTGGAGCGAATCGATTTCAGCTTCGGAGAGAAGGTCGAAGCCTCTTTCGTCTCCGCCAGGCACGAAAGCCGCGAGAGCGACGTCATCTGGAAATTCCGGCGCCTGGATGGTGGCGAACCAGTCTATGTGTACATCCTCCTGGAATTCCAGTCGCGGCCGGACCCCTCCATGGCGGTCCGCTTCATGGGATACGTGAGCCTCTTCTACCAGAACCTGATGGCCGACCAGCCCGGAGCTGGCTGGAGGAAGCTGCCGCCGGTCATCCCCGTCCTCGTCTACAATGGATCGGAGCCGTGGAACGTGGCCACGGATCTCGGTTCCTTGATCGGGGATCTGGACCCCTCGGCGGAGATCTACCGGCCCCAGTTGCGGTACCGGCTGATCGACGAAGCGACCTATCCCCGCGACGCTCTGGCCGCGTTGAAGAGTCCGGTGGCCGACCTGTTCCGCATCGAACGGAGCCGTGACTGGTCGGAGCTGCGCTCGGGCGTTCGCCGGCTGGGGCAGAGCGTACCGCGGGACGAGGCTTCTCTGAGGCGGGCCTTCGAGACTTGGCTGCAGAAGGTCATCCTCCCGCGCTTCGGCCTGACGCAGGCAGACTCCGCCACGCTCAATCTTGAGGAGATGGACACCATGCTCGCTGAAAGCATCGACCGCTGGAACGACGCCTTGCGAGAAAAGAGCCGCGAAGAGGGACGCCAGGAGGGACGCCAGGAGGGCCAGGAAGGTGAAGCGCGATTGGTGCTCAGCTTGCTCCGTTTGAAGTTCGGCTCCCTGGCTCCCGAGGTTGAGGATCGGGTTCGTTCCGCAGATCCGGATCGACTTCTCGAATGGGGCGAGCGCGTCTTGACGGCGGAAAGTCTCCAGGTGGTCTTCGGGGAAGACGAAGCGCCCTGAGCGGCAAGCGCCCCGCGGTTTCGTTCAGAGATGGCGGCTCTTTTTCCTTCCCGGCCCCGTTTCTGGCGTCCCGAACTCTCGTTTTCCCTGAATGCGCCGATTTTTGCTTCCCGGACGGCCGTTTTCCCTGGCTGGCCTCTTTTTCAGCGTCCCGAGCGTCCCTCTCTTCAGGATTTCTCCTTTTCCGGCGTCCGGCACGCCTGTCCTGCTTCCCGGGCCGCCATCCTGGAGTTTCAAGCCGCATCTTTCCTCCCGGGCGGCCCATCCTGGAGTTTTCGGCGCCATCCGGCCTCCGGAGCGAAGATCCTGGCCTCAGACGCGCTCGGGAAGCTTCCGGAACACGCCGGAAGCTCCCCGAGCCGCGCCGTCGCGGATCGCCTGGCCCATCCTTCTCTGCATTCAGTTTTCAAAGAGCCCGACATCTTGCGAGTGGGACCCAGAGTTCGCGCCCCCGCTCAACAGAGCCATCCGCAGTCGCCTGGGATAAGACTTGACATCAAGGTGAACGATTTCTATTCTATGCGCAACATCGTCGCTTGTCCAAAGGCCCCTGCACGGGGACGCCATGGAAGCGGCGGATGGGCCACGGGAGGTTCTACGGATCGCAGGACTCCGCCGTCACGGGAGGCGTCGAGGCCGCGTCCGGGAGAGTGTTCCCGAGGAAGGGCCCGAGCTCTTTGACAATCGATGCTTAGTCTGGGGGCGGTGGCGGGGCCGTCCCTCAGGCTTGTTTTTGCGCGCTGGCCCGTGCGGCGAGGGCTCACTTTCAGTGGGGAGCGGGACCTGTCGCTACTTTTCAGACACCCTCTCAGATGTCGGCCAGTGCAAATCCCATCAATTGGGCCGCCTCGTTGAGCCGGCCGTCGTAACTGGCAATCGTGACGGGTTCTCCCTGAGACCGCAAGAAATCGGCCGATGCAAGATGGAGAGCGTCGAGGGTCCTGATAGGTTTCGGGAAGGGTTTGAGCGCACGAGCAAGGACCGGTACGGCCATTTCGAGGAGGGGGATGCGCTTCAAGAGCAACTCCACGAGTTGGGAGTGCGAGTGCGTAAGGCCTCGCGCATGAACCCGAGCCCAGACCTCGAACTGGAGAAGCCGGCTGGAGATCAGATTCTCCCCCCAAAGCACAGGGGCGGGAGACTTATCCTCTGCCAAGAGATAAGCAAGCGCAACCGAGCTGTCAAGATAGATCAACGATCTGCCCGGTCCTCGCCAAGCTCCCGGAGGAGCTCTCTCAAGGGGGCGACGGGGAGCCGTGGGGGGGGTACACTGGAAACGATCTCCGCCGGGGTGATCCAACCGACCCGGACTGCCTCCGCAAGGGCGGGATTGTATGTCAAGGGATCTCGTCGCGCCTCGCGTGGGGGGGTCAGCTCAGCGATGATGTGGTCTTGGTCGGTGATAAGGACGGTTTCTCCCCCCTGCGCCAAGCTGACATACTCGGAAACCTGACTTTCCAGGGTCTTCAAGGCGACAGATCGCATGAAAAGGACGTTAGCCCTCCGAATCCAGACTGTCAAGTGAGGAGCGGCCTGCTGGGCCGCCCCTGCAAAGCATCCGAGTTTCAGGTCACCAGCCGACCTACGTCGTCGCCCCACCCCGCGCCGGCATGTACATCGGCCCGAAGCAGAGCGGCTGGTAACTCGCGTCGGTGCCCGAGCCGGTGTACTGCGGGGTCCAGCCGGAGACGTCCTGGAACAGGCGGATGGCGCGGATGGTGCGATCCTGGCAGAGGTCGAACCAGTGGTGGGTGCCGAGGGGGACCTTGATCATGTCGCCCTTGACGACTTCGATGCTGAAGACCGGCCCGCCCTTGGGGTGGATGTGGAAGAGGCCACGGCCGTGGACGATGAAGCGGACCTCGTCCTCGTCGTGCCAGTGCTCCTTGTTGAACCGGTTGAGCATGATCTCCAGGTTGGGGACGTCCGGACGGATGTTGATCACGTCGGCGGTGACGTAGCCCCCCTCGGCCATCAGCTCCTGGATCGGCGCGTCGTAGGCGGCCAGGATCTCCGGATCGGTCGCGGTGTCGGAGAGCTGGTCGGAGCCCTCGAAGCGGCGGTACCAGATGCCGAACGGCTGCAGGAAGGCGCGGATCTCTGCCGCGTCGTTCATGGAGTGCTGGGTGTCGCGCACGGTGACGGTTGCCATGGGTTCTCTCCTCCTATGGATCAGATCAGTGGATCCGATCAGCCTTCATCCTGGAAAGGGCCGGAACGAGGTCCGGCGCGCCGCGCATTCGAAGAGGAACTCGAAGATCTCCACGTGCCGCGTCGCCTCTTCCAGCGAGGTCCCCCAAGTGTAGAGCCCATGCCCGGCGAGGAGGAAGCCCCTGCTCTCAGGGTGCGCGGCGAGGGTCCCGGCGACCTCTTCGGAGAGGCGCGGGATGTCCTGCGAGTTGGCGAGGATGGGCACGAAGACCTTGGCCTCGTGGGTCGCGATGCCGCTCAGCCCCTTCAGCATCTCGTAACCCCGCAGCGTGAAGCCGCCTTCCTGGGCGAAGTGCTCGGAGAGAAGGGTGTTCGGCACGGAGTGGACGTGGAGGACCGAGGCGGCGTCCGTCAGCTCGACGATCCGGCTGTGCAGGGCGGCCTCGGCCGAGGGCCTGCCGGTCTCGCCCGGCGCGGCCTCGCCCGCCGGTCCGATCAGCATGAGGTCCGCGGGACTGAGGCGCCGCTTGTCGACTCCCGAGCGGGTAACGAGGAGGCGGAGCGGGTCCCGGCTCAGGGTGACGCTGAAGTTCCCCCCCGTGCCCTGACACCACCCCTGGGCGCCCAGCCCGGCGACGGCGCGGCAGAGGGCTTCGCGCTGGGGCTTATCGGTCAAATCGTCGGTCAAATCGTCGGTCATGGTTTCCCGCCTCCCGGGGCGAGGGTCAGCCTGCTCTCGGCGTTGGCGCGCACCGCCGCCTCGCCGAAGCGCATGGGATAGCCCTGCACGGCCTCCCACTTGGGGATCTGGTCCTCGCGGTGGCGGTGCCAGAGCTGGGCGTTCTGGCCGGTGCTGTTGACCCAGGTCGAGGCCTCCAGATCGGCGAGGTCGACGATCATCCGCTGCGAGGTTCCGAAGACCACGGCGAAGGGGGCGGTGAAATCGGGCATGGCGGCGTCCACGGTAAAGAAGGTGCCGCGGGCCGGGAAGGTCGAGCTGTTGAACAGCCGCTCCAGGGGGGCGATGCCGCTCTGGCCCAAGGGCGCATGGACGAAGGTCACCGAGTGGACCTTGCCGTAGGTCCACCCCGCGGGATCGTCGCCGTAGCGCCTGGCGAGCCAGGCCACGGCGTGGCCGAGGCTGCGGCGGACGATGTCGTCGCGGTGCTCGACGACCGCGGGGGTCCGCTTGTCGTCGAACAGCGGGTCGTCCGGGTGCGCCATCAGGTCGATGATCGATGGCACCTGGCTGAGGCCGACAGTGCGGTACTCCTTGAAGACGTCGGGGCCCAGCTCGTCGCTCAGGGTGTCCTCGATCAGGTACCAGTACCAGACCTCGTAGACGGAGGCGCCGGCCGCGCCCGGCTCATAGCGGAGGTCCCAGCGGCGGACCTCGTCGAGCGCCTTGCGCTCCCGCTCGTCCGCCGGCTTCACCGCCAGCAGGTAGGGGCGCAGGGCAGCATCGGGGAGGCCGAGGGTGTCGGCCTGGATGGCGCGCAACCTCTCCTGGGTGAAGCCCTTGCCGGCGGACAGGAGATCGGTGATCCGGCGGGCGCGGTAGGGATCGGCCATGTCGTAGGCCAGGAAATAGGGGTAGTCGTCCCCCACCACTTTGTTGTTGGCGGTGACGATGAAGCCGGCGGGCGGATCGACCACGAAGGGCATCTTCTCGTAAGGGATGAACCCTTGCCACTCGGAGCGGCCGTCCCAGCCGGGGACCGGCACCAGCCCCTGGTGGCCGGCGGCGCGGATGGGGACGCGGGCGGTCGACTGGTAGCCGATGTGGCCGTCGACGTCGGCATAGACGAAGTTGACGCTCGGGGTGTCCCAGGCCTCCAGCGCGCGATGGAAGGAGGCCCAGTCGGTGGCCAGGTTCATCGCCGCGAGGGAGTCGACCAGGCGGGTGCCGCCGAGGGCCGGCCAGCGGATGGAGGTGGGCGGGCTCCCCTTCAGCTCGGAGATGGCCTCGTTGAGGATCGGGCCGTGGAGGGTCTCGCGCACCTGGACGGTGACCGCGGGCTTCCCCTTGACCTCGATCGTCTCGTCGCGCAGGACGAGGTCGCGCCAGGCGCCCTGGAACTGGTAGCGCCTGGGGTGGACCGGATCGTCGAGCTTCTCGATGTAGAGGTCCTCGACGTCGGCGCAGAGGTTGGTGATCCCCCAGGCAATCCGCTGGTTGTGGCCGATGACCACGAAGGGCATGCCGGGGAAGGAGAAGCCGGCTTCGTCGTAGCCGCCGCCGTGGAGGCCGACCTGGTACCAGACCGAGGGCATCTGGAGGCCGAGGTGGGTGTCGTTGGCGAGCAGGGGCTTGCCGCTCGCCGTGCGGCTGCCGGCGACCACCCAGCCGTTGCTCCCCCACGCCTGCCCCTTGCCGGAGATCATCCCGAAGCCGGGGAGGGAGGCCAGCATCCCCGACGCGGCTCGCGGCGTGGCGAGATCGGCGTAGCCATGGGCGCCGGGGGGCACGATCACCGGATCGGTCGCCGGATAGGGGGACATCAGCCGCCGCGCCACCGGCTCCCCGAGCCTGGCGATCAGATGGGCGCGCAGGATCTCGAAGGGGTGGTTCTGGCTGAGGTTCAGGCTCATCAGCTTGCCCCAGGTCAGCGAGTCGATGGGCGTCCAGGGGGCGGGCTCGACGCCGAGCAGGGTGAACTCGATCGGCAGCCGGCCGCGGTGGGTCGAGAGGTAGGCGTTCACCCCGTCGGCGTAGGCGGTGAGGATGGCGCGGGTGGCGGGCGAGAGGGTCTGCCAGTCGCGCTCGGCGGCCTGGCGGAGGCCGAGGATCCGCATGATCCGGTCGACCTCCAGGGCTCCCTCGCCGAACAGCGAGGCCAGCTTGCCCTGGCCGACGACGCGGTTGAAATCCATCTGCCAGAGCCGGTCCTGGGCGTGGACGTACCCCTGGGCGAAGAAGAGATCGTGGGTGTTCTTCGCGTAGATGTGGGGGACCCCCGGCTCGACCCGGACGATCTCGACGGGCGCCTGGAGACCGGCCACGGCAAGGCGGCCGTCGACCTCCGGCCAGGCGCGGCGCACGAGGACGTAGAAGACCACGGCGGCGACGGCGAGCAGCGCGGCCGCGACGAGGGCGGTCCAGCGCAGGATCTTCCACAGGCGTCTCATGACGATGGCTCCGGAGTCCGGGCGGCCGGGTCCGTTCCCGGCGCGCGGTCGATGGCTGCGCGGAGCCGGGCTTCCCGGTCTCCCGGATCGGCGGATCGGTCCACGGGCTTCATGTCCCTCTCCGCAGACGGCTGGCCAGCAGGTCCTTGCCGGCGCCGGCGAGACGGGCACGGCGCTCGGCGAGCTGAGCCTGGCGGCGGGCGAGGTCGGATTCGGCGCCGTTCTCCGGCGGCGCCTCCGCCGCCGCGACCACCGCCAGCCGCGGCCGGGGGGCGATCTCGGCCGGCAGCCCGGAGAGCCGCAGCTCGGGGTCGGCGACGACCGCCGCGAGCAGTCTCGCGACGTGGGCGAGCATCCGTTCGGCGGTCGATCCGTCGAAGAGATCGGTGCTGTACTCGGCCGCCAGCAGCAAGCCCTCGGGGCGTTCGGCGGCGAACAGGGTGAAGTCGAACTGCGAGGTGTCGGTGTGCACCTCGAGCGGCTCGGCGTCGATCCCGGCGAAATGGAACGGCTCCTCGACGGCGCCCTGGACGGACAGCATCACCTGGAAGAGGGGGCTGCGGCTCTTGTCCCGCGCCGGGTCCAGCTCGTCGACCAGGCGCTCGAAGGGGAGGTCCGGATGGGCATAGGCGCCGAGGGCGACCTCGCGGGCCCGCCGCAGCAGCTCCCGGAAGGTGGGATCGCCGGCGAGGTCGAGGCGGAGGACCAGGTTGCCGACGAAGAAGCCGAAGAGCGCCTCGGTCCCCGGCCGGTGCCGGTTGGCGGCCGGCGAGCCGAGGACCACGTCGGTCTGGCCGGTGTAGCGGCCGAGGAAGGCCGCGAAGGCCGCGAGAGCGGTCATGAAGAGCGTCGTCCCCTCGGCCTTCCCGAGCTCCTTCACGCCGGCGGAGAGAGCGGGCGGCAGCGGCAGGAACCGGACCTCGCCCCGGAAGCTCTGGCGGGGCGGGCGCGGGCGGTCCGCGGGGAGGGCGAGCGCCGGCGGCATCCCGGCGAGCTGCCGGCGCCAGTAGGCGAGTTGCGGCGCCAGCACCTCGTCGGTGAGCCAGCGGCGCTGCCAGGCGGCGAAGTCCGCGTACTGGAGGGCCGGCTCGGGCAGGGGCTGAGAGCGGTCGCCGAGACCCGCGACGACGGGATAGAGGACCGCGAGCTCGCGATCGAACAGGTCGGTCGACCAGCCGTCGGAGATGGCATGGTGGAACGTGAGGAGCAGGCGGTGCTCCGCGTCCGCCAGCCGGAGCAGGCGGGCACGCCAGAGCGGACCCCGCGCGAGGTCCGTGAAGGGCTCCCGCGCCTCCCCGGCACTGAGGCGGCGGGCCTCCTCGTCCCGGCGGGAGAGAGGGAGCGCGGCGAGATCGACCACGGGAAGCGCGATCTCTCCAGGGGGAGCGATCCGTTGCCGGAGCCCGCTGTCGCCGTACACGAGCGCCGCGCGCAGGGAGGCGTGGCGGCGCGCGATCCCGGCGAGAGCGGCGGCGAGCAGAGCCGGCCGCAGTGGACCCGTCAACCCGAGCGGGTGCGGGACGTTGAGCACCGAGCCGCCGGAGTCGAGCTGGTGGAAGAACCAGAGCCGCTCCTGCGCGGAAGAGGCCGGAGCGTCGTCGCCGGTCGACACCGGCTCGATGGGCGGCAGCGGCGGGGCGCCCGGCGTGCGCAGGCTCCGCTCGACCTCCGCCGCCAGGGCCGCCACCGTCGGATGGGCGAAGAGGGCGCGCAGTGGGAGGTCGACGCCGGTGGCGGCGCGCAGGCGGGCCAGCAGCCGGATGGCGAGCAGCGAGTAGCCGCCGAGCGCGAAGAAGTCGTCGTGGAGGCCGATCCGGCCACCGCCCAGGATCTCCGTCCAGAGGGCGGCCATCAGCTCCTCGAGGGGAGAACGGGGCACCTCGGTGGACACCCCTTTTGCTGCGGCGGGGATCGGCAGGGCGAAGCGGTCCACCTTGCCGTTCGGCGTCAGGGGGAGGGCCGCGAGCTCGACCACGGCCGAGGGCACCATGTACTCCGGCAGCCGCTCCCCCACCCAGGCGAGCAGGGACGCGGTCTCGACGGCCCCCACCGGCACCACCCAGGCGATCAGCCGGACGTCCTCCGCCCCTCTGTCCTTCTCCCCGTTACCTTGCCCATAATCGTGGGTGGCGACGACCGCCCGTTCGACCGCCGGATGCGCGACGAGGACCGCCTCGATCTCGCCGAGCTCGATGCGGAAGCCGCGCACCTTCACCTGATGATCGATGCGGCCCAGGTATTCGAACTCGCCGTCCACCCGGTAGCGCGCCAAGTCGCCGACGCGGTAGAGGCGCGCGCCGGGCTCGCCATGGGGGTCGGGGATGAAGCGCTCGGCCGTCAGCGCCGGCCTTCCGAGATAGCCGCGGGCGAGGCCGTCGCCGGCCAGGTACACCGCTCCCGGCACGCCGATGGGAGCGGGCCGCAGCCCGGCGTCGAGCACCCAGGCCCGGGTGCCATGGATGGGCCGGCCGACGGCGGGGGTCTCAACGTCGCGGGGGAGGAGCGCCGTCGTCGAGTAGGTGGTGTCCTCCGAGGGGCCGTAGACGTCGATGACCCGCTCCGCCCGGCTCTGCTCGTAGATCCGCCGGACCAGCGCTCCCTTGACCGCCTCGCCCCCCACGTTGACCACGCGCACCGAGTCCGGCAGGCGGTCGTCGCGCACCAGCTCGGCCATCGCCGAGGGCACGGCGTTGATCATCGTCACCTCGCCGCGCGCCGGCAGAGTGGGCAGAGCGAGGACGTTCTCCGCCAGCAGGATCTTCCCTCCCCACGCCAGCGTGACGAAGATCTCCATGATCGAGATGTCGAAGCAGACCGAGGTCGAGCCCAGCACCCCGGCCCTCTCCTCGGGCGTATAGACCTCGCGCGCCCAGCGGGCGAAGGCGACGGCGCTCCGGTGCTCGATGGCGACGCCCTTCGGCTCGCCGGTGGAGCCCGAGGTGTAGATGACGTAGGCCAGGTTGCCCGGCCGGGGGCGCCGGACAGGTGGCGCGGCCGCCGTCAAGGCCGCTTTCGTCTCGTCGACGAAGAGCGGCACCGCCCGCGGCGGCAGGCTGCCGGCAACCTCCGCCAGCAGGGTGCGCCGGGTGAGCAGCACGGCGGCCCGCGAACTCGCCAGCAGCGTGGCGACGCGCTGGCGCGGGTAGGCCGGATCGATCGGCACGTAGGCGCCCCCCGCCTTGAGCACGGCGAGCAGGGAGACGATCAGCTCGACGGTGCGGTCGAGGAGGACGCCGGCGAGGATCTCGGGTCCGATCCCGAGGGCTCGCAGGAGCGCCGCCAGCGCTTCCGCCCGCGCGTCCAGCTCGCGATAGCTCAGACGCTCGCGACCGTCGGGGGCGACCAGGGCGACGGCGTCCGGCGTCCGCGCCGCCTGGGCCTCGAAGAGCTGATGCAGGCAGACGGCAGGACCCGCGACGCCGGCGGTGTCGTTCCACTCCCGCGCGACCTGGTGCCGCTCCGCCGCGCCGAGCAGCTCGAAGCTCGACACGGGAGCTCTCGGATCGGCGATCGCCGCGGCGAGCAGATGGGCGAAGTGACCGGTCCAGCGCACCACCGTGGCGCGGTCGAACAGGTCGGTGCGGTATTCGAGATCGGCGATCAAGGCGTCGTCCCGGAAGTCGAGGGCGAGCGTGAGGTCGAACTTGGAGGTCCCGTATTCGACCGGCAGGGGGGAGAGCGGCAGTCCCGGCGCCAGCTCCCGGGTCCGCTCCTCCACGCCGAGCACGAACGACACCTGCACGAGCGGGCTGCGGGCGAGGCTGCGCTGCGGCGCCAGCTCCTCGACCAGCCGCTCGAACGGCAGGTCCTGGCGGGCGTAGGCGGCGAGCGCCATCTCGCGCACGCGGGCGACGAGGGTGTCGAAGCCGGGGTCGCCGGCGAGGTCGACGCGCAGGACCAGGGTGTTGACGAAGAAGCCGAGAAGCCTCTCGATCTCCGCCCGGTTGCGGCCGGCGACCGGCGAGCCCAACAGGATGTCGGTCGCCCCGGTCATCCGATGGAGCTGGGCCGCGAAGCCGGCGAGCAGAGTCATGAAAAGGGTCGCCTCCCGGCCACGGGAGAGGGCGCGGACCCCGGCCGCCAGCCCCGCCGGCAGCGGCGTCGAGACGTGGGCGCCACGCGAGGTCTCCACCGCCGGGCGCGGCCGGTCGGTCGGCAGGTCGAGGGCCTCGGGCGCCCCGGCGAGCTGCCGCCGCCAGTAGGCGAGCTGGTCGTCGAGGACGGGGCCGGCGAGCCAGCGCCGCTGCCAGGCGGCGAAGTCGGCGTACTGGATCGGCAGCTCCGGCAGGGGCGGCGGCCCCCCCGCCGCGAAGGCGCGGTAGAGAGCCGTCAGCTCACCCAGGAGGACGTCCACCGACCAGCCGTCGCCGGCGATGTGGTGCATCGTCATCAGAAGATAATGCTCGGCGGGCCCCGTCCTCAGGAGGAGCCCCCGGAAGAGCGGACCGGCGGCGAGGTCGAAGGAGCGGCTCGCCTCTACGTCGGTCCATCTCTGCGCCTCGGCCTCCCGCCGGGACGCGGAGAGAGCCGTGAGATCGACGACGGGGAGCCCGAAGAAGCGTGGCGGAGCGACGACCAGCCGCGGCTCGCCGCTCTCCCCCACCGGTGCGAAGGTGGTGCGCAGGACCTCATGCCGGCGGAGAACTTCCTCCAGGGCCTTCTCCAGGACGTCCACCGCCAGCGGCCCGTCGACGCGGTAGGCGAGCGGCAGGTTGTAGACCGTCGAGCCGGGCTCCAGACGATCGAGCAGCCAGAGCCGTTGCTGGGCGAAGGAGAGAGGGAGATGCGCGCGGTCCGCCAGAGGCTCGATCGGGACGTCGCCGGCGCTCCCGGCCGCTCCCATCTGCTCCGCCACCGTCACCGCCAGCTCGGCCACCGTCGGAGCGGCGAAGAGGGCGCGCAAGGGGAGCTCGATCCCGAGCGCCGCCCGCACCCGCGAGACCACCCGCGTCGCCAGCAGGGAGTGGCCGCCCAGCTCGAAGAAGTCGTCCTCCGGCCTCGGCAGCTCGCCGCGCTCCAGGACCTCGGCCCAGATCCCCGCGATCAGCTCCTCCATGGGGTTGGCGAGAGCGCGCGCCGCCGCCGGCTCCCCCGTCTCTGCCCCCTCGATCTCAGGGGCCGGGAGGGCCTTGCGCTCCACCTTGCCGTTCGGGTTCAGCGGCAGCCGTTCGAGGCGGGTGAAAGAGGAGGGGACCATCGGCTCGGAGAGCCGGCCCCGCAGATGATCGCGCAGCTCGGCGGGCGAGGGGACGGGAGCGCCGGCCACGAAGTAGGCAGCGAGGAAGCGGGCGTCCGCCGACTCGCCGAGCGCCACGACCACCGCCTCGCGGACCTGGGGGTGCGCCAGCAGGGCGGCCTCGATCTCCCCCAGCTCGATCCGGTGCCCGCGGACCTTCACCTGATGGTCGAGGCGGCCGAGATACTCGACGCGGCCGTCCGGCAGGTAGCGCCCGAGGTCGCTGGTGCGGTAGAGGCGCTCGCCCGGTCCGCTCGACAGGGCGTCCGGCACGTAGCGCTCGGCGGTCAGCTCCGGCCGGCCGAGATAGCCGCGCGCGAGGCCGGCGCCGCCCAGATAGATCTCGCCGAGGACGCCCACCGGCGCCAGCCGCAGCTCGCGGTCGAGCACGACGACCCGGGTGCCGCCGACCGGCCGGCCGATCGTCGGCTCGCGCCGGTCTCCCTGGGCGATCAGCTCGAAGGTCGAATAGGTCGTGTCCTCCGACGGACCGTAGAGATTCCGCACCCGTTCGACGCCGCTGGCGTAGAGCGCCGCGGCGAGCGCTCCCTTGACCGGCTCGCCGCCCAGGTTGACCGTCTTCACGCCGGGCGGAAGCGCATGCGCCGCGGCCATGGCGGCGATCGCCGAGGGGACGGCGCTGACCAGCCGGACCTCGCCCGCCGCCGGCAGGTCCGGCAGCTCCAGGACGTTGTTGGCGAGGATCAACCGGCCGCCGGACGAGAGGGTCACGAACAGCTCGGCGACCGAGACGTCGAAAGAAATCGAGGTCGAGAACAGGACGGCGGTCAGCTCCTCCGGATCGAAAGCCGCTTGCGCCCAGCGGACCAGCGCCACGGGGCTGCGGTGCTCGATCGCCACCGCCTTGGGGCGCCCGGTCGAGCCCGAGGTGTAGATCAGGTAGGCGAGGTTGCCGGGGAGGGGCCGGCGGGGCTCGGCCTCCGCGGAGTCTTCCGGCTCCTCGTCGAGCACCAGCACCCGGGTCTGGGAGGCCGGCAGGCGCGCGGCGAGGGCCCGCTCGGTGACGAGGACGGCGGCGCCGGCGTCCGCCACCATGAATCCCAGCCGATCCGACGGGTAGGCGGGATCGAGGGGAACGTACGCGCCGCCGGCCCCCAGGATGCCCAGCAGCGTCGTCACCAGGGCCGGCGTCCGCGACAGGCAGACACCCACCCGCACCTCCGGTCCCACCCCGAGCGCCGCCAGCCGGCGGGACATCCGCCCGGCGCGCGCCCCGAGCTCGCCGTAGGTGATCCGCTCGTGGCCGTAGACCAGAGCCACGGCCTCCGGCGTGCGCGCGATCTGCGCCGCCACCAGCTCGTGCAGGCAGGTCTCCTCGACCGGCGGGGTGCGCGGCTCGTTCCACTCGCCGACGATCTGCCAACGCTCGGCCTCTCCCAGCAGCGGCAGCTGGGAGACCCGCGCCGCCCCGCCCTCCTCCACCAGCCGCGAGAGCAGGCGGAGATAGGAGCGGCCGAGCCGAGCCATGGTGGCGGCGTCGAAGAGGTCGGTGGCGTACTCCACCACCGCCGTCAGCCCTCCTGCCTCCTGCTCCAGGAAGAGGGTGAGGTCGAACTTTGCCGTCCGAGTGTTGACCCGCAGCGGCTCGCACGACAGCCCCGGCGCCAGCTCGCTCCCTGCCACCGGATCGAGCGAGAACACCACCTGGACCAGCGGGCCGCGCGACAGGTCTCTCTCCGGTCTCAGCTCCTCGACGAGGCGCTCGAAGGGGAGGTCCTGGTGGGCATAGGCCGCGAGCGCCGACTCGCGAGCGCGGCCGAGGAGGCCGCGGAAGGAGGGATCGCCCCCGAGGTCGGTGCGCAGGGCGAGGGTGTTGACGAAGAAGCCGATCAGGCCCTCGATCTCCGCCGTCCGTCCGGCCACCGGCGAGCCCACCACCAGGTCGGACTGGCCGGTGAAGCGGCCGAGCAGCGCCGCGAAGGCCGCGAAGGCGGTGATGAACAGTGTCGAGCTCTCGCTCCGGGTGAGGGCGCGGAGACCGGCCGCCAGCTCCGCCGGGAGACCGAGCGCGAGCAGGGCACCGCGGAAGCTCTGGACGGCCGGGCGGGGCCGGTCGGTCGGCAGCTCGATCGCCTCCGGCGCCCCGGCGAGCCGCTGCCGCCAGTAGGCGAGCTGCCCGGCCATCACCTCCCGATCGAGCCGGCGCCGCTGCCAGACGGCGAAGTCGCCGTACTGGAGCGCCGGCGCCGGCAGCGGCGAAGGGCGCCCGGCGGTGAAGGCCGTATAGAGGGCCTCCAGCTCGTGCTGGAGGACGCCGACCGACCAGCCGTCGAAGACGATGTGGTGACAGTAGAAGAGCAGGTGATGCTCGCCGGCCCCGAGCCGGAGCAGGAACGCCCGCGCCAGCGGTCCCCGGGCGAGATCGAAAGGCCGGCGCGCCTCCCAGGCCGCCAGCCGGTCCGCCTCGACGCCGGCCGCGGCGGCAGGCAGGGCCGCGAGATCGATCCGCGGCAGGCCGGCGGGGCGGAAAAGCGCCACCACCTGGCGCGGCTCGCCGTCCGCGCCTTCGGCGAAGGTGGTACGCAGGATCTCGTGGCGCCGGAAGATCTCGTCCAGGCCACGTTCCAGGGCTCCCGCGTCCAGCGGCCCGAGGAGGCGGAACGCCGCGGGGAGGTTGTAGACCGGCGAGCCCGGGTCGAGCCGGTCGAGGAACCAGAGCCGCTGCTGGGCGAAGGAAAGAGGAAGGTCCGAACGGTCCGCCAGCGCCTCGATCGGCGCCGCCGGCCCTTCCGCCAAGCCCCGTCGCGCCGCGACGGCAGCCGCCAGCTCGGCGATCGTCGGCGAGGCGAAGAGCTCGCGCAGCGGCAGCTCGACCCCGAGCGCCGTCCGCACCTGCGCGATCACCCGGGTCGCGAGCAGGGAGTGCCCCCCCAGCTCGAAGAAGTTGTCGTCGACGCCCGGCAGATTCTCCCGCTCCAGCACCTCGGCCCAGATCCCGGCGAGCAGCTCCATGAGGGGATCGGCGGGGCCACGCGGCGTCACCGCCCCGCCGGTCGCCGCCACCGCCGTCTCGGGAGCCGGCAGGGCCTTGCGGTCCACCTTGCCGTTCGGCGACAGCGGCAGCCGTTCGAGCCGGGTGAACGAGGCGGGCACCATCGGCTCGATCAGCCGGCTTCGCAGGTGAGCGCGCAGCTCGGCGGCCGAGGGCGGCGCGCCGGCGGCCACGAAGTAGGCGGCAAGGGAGCGGTCGCCCCCCGGCTCTTCGAGCGCCACCACCACGGCCTCGCGGACCTCGGGATAGGCGAGGAGCGCCGCCTCGATCTCCCCCAGCTCGATCCGGTAGCCCCGCACCTTCACCTGATGGTCGAGGCGGCCCAGATACTCGATGCGGCCGTCCGGCAGGTAGCGCCCGAGGTCGCTGGTGCGATACACACGGTCGCCCGGTCCGGTCGCCAGCGGGTCAGGGATGTAACGCTCCGCGGTCAGCCCCGGCCGGCCGAGATAGCCGCGGGCGAGTCCCGCTCCCCCGAGGTAGATCTCCCCGACGACTCCGACCGGCACCGGCCGCAGCTCCCGGTCGAGCACGCGGACCCAGGTGCCGCCGACCGGCCGGCCGATCGTCGGCTCACGCCGGCCGTCCCGCGCGATCGCCTCGCAGGTCGTGTAGGTCGTGTCCTCGGAAGGGCCGTAGAGGTTCCGAACCCGCTGGACGCCGCCGGCGAAGAGGGCATCGGCCAGGGCGCGCTTGACCGGCTCGCCTCCCAGGTTGACCGTCTTTACCCCCGGGGGGAGCGCCCGCGCGTCGGCCATGGCGGCGATCGCCGAGGGCACGGCGCAGACCAGGCTCACCTCGCCGGCCGCCGGCAGATCCGGCAGCTCCAGGACGTTGTTGGCGAGGATCAGCCGGCCCCCCGACGAGAGGGTGAAGAAGATCTCGGCCACCGAAACGTCGAAGGAGATGGAGGTCGAGGCCAGGACGGCGCCCGTCAGCTCCTCTGGGTCGTACGTCCCTTGCGCCCAGCGGACCAGGTCCACGGGACTGTGGTGCTCGATCGCCACCGCTTTCGGCTTCCCCGTCGAGCCCGAGGTATAGATCAGGTAGGCGAGGTTCCCCGGCAGGGCGCGGCGAGGCTCGGCCTCGACCGCGCCCGCCTCGAACTCGCCATCCAGCATCAGCACCCGCGCCTGCGACGCCGGAACCCGGGACGCGAGCGCCCGCTCGGTGACGATTACCGCGGCGCCGGCGTCCGCCAGCATGAAGCCCAGACGCTCCGAGGGGTAGTTAGGGTCGAGCGGCACGTAGGCGCCGCCGGCGCCGAGGATGCCCAGCAGAGTCGTGACCAGAGAGGGAGTCCTGGAAAGATAGACCCCGACCCGCACCTCCGGTCCCACCCCGAGCCCGGCCAACCGCCGCGCCAGCCGGCCGGCGCGCTCGCCCAGATCCGCATAGGTGATCCGCTCGTGGCCGTGGACCAGCGCCACCGCCTCCGGGGTGCGTGTGACCTGCGCCGCCACCAGATCGTGCAGGCAGGACTCCTCGGGAGCCCACCAGCGCCGCTCGTGCCATTCGCCGAGGATCTGCCAGCGCTCCGCCGCTCCCAGCAGCGGCAGGGCGGAGAGCAGCTCCCCCGTTCCGGTCGCCATCACCCCCGAGAGCAGCGCGAAGAGCGAGAGTCCGAGCCGCATCACGGTAGCGGCATCGAAAAGGTCGGTCGCGTACTCCAGCACCGCCGTCAGGTTTCCTTCTTCTTCTTGGAGGAAGAGTGTGAGGTCGAATTTGGCGGTCGCGGTGTCGACCCGCAGCAGCTCGCAGCCGAGACCGGGGGAGAGCTCCGCCCCCCGTACCGGGTCGAGCGCGAGCACCACCTGGAAGAGCGGGCTGCGTGACGGGTCGCGGTCGGACTGCACCTCCTCCACCAGGCGCTCGAAGGGGAGGTCCTGATGGGCATAGGCCGCCAGCGCCGACTCGCGCACCCGGCCGAGCAGGGTTCGAAAAGAGGGCTCGCCCGAGAGATCGGCACGCAGGGCCAGGGCGTTGACGAAAAAGCCGAGCAGGTCCTCGATCCCGGTCTCCGTGCGGCCGGCGACCGGCGAGCCCACCACCAAGTCCGTCTGGCCGGTGAAGCGGCCGAGCAGCGCCGAGAAGGCCGCCAGGGAGGTCATGAACAGGGTCGAGCTCTCGGCCCGGGCGAGGGCGCGCAACCCGGCCGCCAGCCCGGGAGGGAAAGGGAGGACGAGGGTGTTGCCCCGAAAGCTCTGGACGGGCGGGCGCGACCGGTCGGCCGGCAGCTCGAGAGCGGCGGGCGCTCCGGCGAGACGCTCCCGCCAGTAGGCGAGCTGCGCCGCTACCACCTCTCCGGCCAGCCAGCGCCGCTGCCAGACGGCGAAGTCGCCATACTGGAACGCCGGCTCCGGAAGAGGGGATGGCCGCCTGGAGGCGAAGGCGCCATAGAGGAGCCCCAGCTCGCGCTGAAGGACGACGACCGACCAGCCGTCGAAGGTGACGTGGTGGCAGTAGAAGAGCAGGTGGTGCTCCTGCTCGTTCAGGCGCAGCAGGAAGACCCGCGCCACCGGACCACGGAAGAGGTCGAACGGCCGCCGCGCCTCGCGCGCCTCTTGCCGCATGGCCTCCGCGCCCGCGACGGCCGGCGGCAAACCCAAGAGGTCGACCCGGGGCAGGCCGGCGGGACGGAACGGCGCCACAACCTGGCGAGGCTCGCCGTCAGCTCCCTGGACGAAGGTGGTGCGCAGCGCTTCGTGCCGCCGGAACACCTCGTCCAGGCTGCGCTCCAGGGCGGCAGGATCGAGAGGTCCGGCGAGGCGGAACGCGATCGGCAGGTTGTAGACCGGCGAGCCCGGATCCAGGCGGTCGAGGAACCAGAGGCGCTGCTGGGCGAAGGAGAGCGGCAGTGGCTCCTCCCGGGAAGCCCGGACCAGCGGCGGCCGTGGCGGGATCTCCCCCGCCGCCGCGAGCGCTCGCACCCCCTCTTCGATCCGCTGTGCCAGCGTCTCCAGGGTGCGCGCCTCGAAAACGGACCGCAAGGGGAGCTCCACGCCGAAAGCGGCGCGGACCCGTGCCAGCATCTGGCCGATGAGCAGCGAGTGACCGCCCAGCTCGAAGAAGTCGGAACCGGCGCCGATCTCCACTCCGCCCAGCACCTCTCCCCAGATTCCGGCCAGCAGCTCCTCGGTCGGGTTGCGGAGCGCCGCCGGCTCGACCGTCCCCTCGCGCGGCGGCTCGCGCCGGATCAGCTCCTTGCGATCCACTTTGCCATTGGGGGTCAGGGGGAGCGCGGGGACCTCGACGAAGTACGACGGCACCATGTACTCCGGCAGGCGCGCGCCGAGGAAGGAGCGGAGCTCGGCTCCGGACGGCCCCCCCTCACCCTCCGCCACCAGATAGGCCACCAGCCGCTGGTCCCCCGGACCGGCCGCGCGCGCCACCACCACCGCCTCGCGCACCCCATGGTGGGCGGCGAGAGCCGCCTCGACCTCCCCCAGCTCGATGCGGAAACCGCGCACCTTCACCTGGTGGTCGATGCGACCCAGGTATTCGATCCGGCCGTCCGGCAGGTAGCGCCCGAGGTCGCCGGTGCGATAGAGGCGCTCGCCCGGCGCGCTCTCCAGGGGGTCGGGGACGAAGCGCTCGGCGGTCAGGTCTGGCCGGCCGAGATAGCCGCGCGCCAGCCCTTCGCCGCCGAGATAGATCTCGCCGGTCGCGCCGACCGGCACCGCCTTCAGCTCCGCATCGAACAGACGGACTCTGGTGCCGGCGATCGGCCGGCCGATCGTCGGCTCGCGCTGGTCTCCCCGGACCACCACCTCGTAGGTCGAGTAGGTCGTGTCCTCCGACGGCCCATAGAGGTTCAGCACCCGCTCGACGCCCCGCTCATAGACCGCCTGTACCAGCCCGTTCTTGAGCGGCTCGCCCGCCAGGTTGGCGGTCTTCACTCCGGCCGGCAGCGATCCGGCGCGGATCAGCTCGGCCATCGCCGAGGGGACGGTGTTGACCAGCGAGACCTCGCCGGCCGCCGGGAGGTCCGGCAGCTCCAGGGCGTTGGCGGCGAGGATCACCCGGCCGCCCGCGGCGAGCGTCCCGAACAGCTCGAAGATCGAGAGATCGAAGGCGATCGAGGTCGCGGCCAGCACCGCCGCCAGCTCTTCCCGGCTGAACATCCCATGCGACCAATGGATGAAGGCGACGGCGCTGCGGTGCTCGATCGCCACCGCCTTCGGCCGGCCGGTCGAGCCCGAGGTGTAGATCAGATACGCGAGGTTGCCGGCCAGCGCGCGGCGAGGCTCGGCCTCCCCGGTTGCCGTCTCCTCGTCCAGCACCAGCACCGAGGCGCCGGAGGCCGGCAGGCGGGAGAGAAGCCCCCGTTCGGTGACGATCACTGGAGCGCCGGCGTCCTCCAGCATGAATCGCAGCCGCTCCTGAGGATAGTTGGGGTCGAGCGGCACGTAGGCGCCCCCGGCGCCGAGGATGCCCAGCAGCGTCGCCACCAGCTCCGGCGTTCGCGACAGGCAGACCCCCACCCGCACCTCCGGCCCCACTCCCAGCGCGGCCAGCCGCCGGGACAGCCGGGTGGCGCGAGCCCAGAGCTCCCGGTACGTGAGCTGTTGATGGCCGTGGACCAGCGCCACCGCCTCCGGCGTACGCGAGACCTGAGCCGCCACCAGATCGTGCAGGCAGGCATCCGTGGACGCCCACCAGCGCTCCTCGTGCCACTCGCCGAGGAGCTGCCAGCGCTCCGCCGCTCCCATCAGCGGCAGCGCGGAAACCCGGGCTTCCGGTCCCTCTTCCATCAGCCCGGAGAGCAGCCGGAGGAGCGCAACGCCGAGCCGCGCCATGGTGGCGGGATCGAAGAGGTCCGTCGCGTACTCCAGAATGCCGGCCAGGCCGTCCGGCTGCTCCTGCAGGTAGAGGGAGAGATCGAACTTCGCCGTGCCGTTGTCGATCCACGGCAGCTCGCAGCGGAGGCCGGGGACGAGCTCGCCGTCGCGCGCCGGATCGAAGGCGAACAGCACCTGGAACAGCGGGCTCCGCGACAGGTCGCGCTCCGGCTGCAGCTCCTCGACCAGGCGCTCGAAGGGGAGGTCCTGGTGGGCGTAGGCCGCGAGTGCCGACTCGCGCACTCGGCCGAGCAGGGTGCGGAACGACGGGTCGCCCGCAAGGTCGGTGCGCAGGGCGAGAGTGTTGACGAAGAAGCCGAGCATCCCCTCGATCCCCGGCTCGGTGCGGCCGGCGACGGGTGAGCCCACCACCAGGTCGGACTGGCCGGTGAAGCGGCCGAGCAACGCCGAGAAAGCGGCCAGGACGGTCATGAACAGGGTCGCGCTCTCGCCGCGGGCGAGACTCCGCAGACCGGCGGGGAGAGCGAGGGCGAGGGTGGCGCCACGGAAGCTCTGCACCGGCGGGCGTGGCCGGTCGGCCGGCAACTCGAGGAGAGTCGGGGCGCCGGCGAGCCGCTGCCGCCAGTAGGCGAGCTGCGCCGCTACCACCTCGCCGGTCAGCCAGCGCCGCTGCCAGACGGCGAAGTCGCCGTATTGGAAAGGCAACTCCGGGAGCGGCGACGGCTGCCCGATCCGGAAGGCGCCGTAGAGCGCCGCCAGCTCGCGCTGGAGGACGACGACCGACCAGCCGTCGAAGGCGACGTGGTGGCAGAGGAAGAGGAGCTCATGCTCCCCCTCGCCGAGTTGCAGCAGAAGGGTTCGCGCCACGGGGCCGCGGACGAGGTCGAACGGTCGCCGCGCCTCCCGCGCCGCCTGCCGGTCCGCCTCGGCGCGCGCTGCCGCCGGCGGCAGCGCCGTGAGGTCGACCCGCGGCAGCCCGGCGGCCTGGAACGGCGCCACGATCTGGCGCGGCTCCCCGTCCGGGCCTTCGCCAAAAGTGGTGCGCAGGGCCTCATGTCGCCGGAACAGCTCGTCCAGACCGCGCTCCAGCGCCGCTACGTTCAAGGGTCCGGTGAGGCGGAATGCAACCGGCAGGTTGTAGACCGGCGAGCCCGGATCCAGACGGTCGAGGAACCAGAGCCGCTGCTGGGCGAAGGAGAGGGGCGGCGGCTCGGCGCCGGACACCCGGACCAGCGGCGGTCGCGCCGGCAGGCCCGGCCGAGCCCGCCTCTCTTCGTCGATCCGTCCCGCCAGCGCCGTCAGGGTGCGCGCCGCGAAGGCGGCTTGCAGGGGCAGATCGATCCCGAAGGCGGCGCGCACCCGGGACAGCACCTGGCCGAGGAGCAGCGAGTGACCGCCGAGCTCGAAGAAGTCGTCGGCTTCCCCGACCTCTGTGCTTCCCAGCACTTCCCCCCAGATCCCGGCCAGCAGCTCCACGGTCGGATCGCGAGGCTCCATCCGGTCGCCGGCGGCGCTCTCCCGCGGCGGCTCGCGCCGGGTCAGCTCCTTGCGGTCCACCTTGCCGTTGGGGGTCAAGGGGAGAGCCGGGACGGCGACGAAAAGGGCGGGCACCATGTAGTCAGGAAGACGCGAGCCCAGGAACGAGCGCAGCTCGGCGGCGGCCGGTGCCTCTCCCTCCTCGATCGCCAGGTAGGCCACCAGACGCTTGTCCCCGGAGCCCTCCTCCCGCGCCACCACCGCCGCCTCGCGGACCCG
>DATBAW010000395.1:0-2437 GCA_036271335.1 Thermoanaerobaculia bacterium | reverse complement strand
CGTTTCGTTCCGTGGTCGAGATGTTCCAGCACCGCGTGGCCTCCACGCCGGACGCCGAGGCGATGTCCGGCAAGCGCGACGGCCAGTGGCACGCCCTGACCTGGCGCGAGACCGAGCGCCGCGTGCGCGCCGTCGCCGGTGGCCTGCTGAGCCTCGGCCTCCAGAAAGGCGAGCGGGCCGCGATCCTCGCCACCAGCCGGCCCGAGTGGGTGATCGCCGACCTCGGCATCCTCGCCGCCGGCGGCGCCACCTCCACCATCTACACCTCGAACACCGCCGAGGAGAGCGCCTACATCCTGGTCAACTCCGACGCCCGCGTCTGCTTCGTCGAGAACGCGATGCAGGACGCCAAGCTGCGCGAGGTCCGCGGCCAGCTCGGCCACGTCGCTCAGCTCATCCTGATCGATGGCGAGCCGGCCGTGGACGACGGCTGGACGATCTCGCTGCCTGAGCTGGAGCGGCGCGGCGACGCCTGGAACGCCGCCAACCCCCGGCGCCTCGACGAGGTGATCGCCGCCGTCGGCCCCACGGACCTCGCGACGCTCATCTACACCTCGGGCACCACCGGCAAGCCCAAGGGCGTCATGCTCACCCACGACAACTGGTTGTTCGAGGGGGAGGCCTGCGACGATCTCAACATCCTCGGCCCCACCGACAAGCAGCTCCTCTTCCTGCCGCTCGCCCATTCCTTCGGCAAAGTCCTGGAAATGGTCTTCATCCGCCTCGGCGTGCCCATGGCGATCGACGGCAACATCGACGACCTGGTCGTCAACCTCGCCGCCGTCCGCCCCACGGTGATGGCCGGGGTGCCGCGCGTGTTCGAAAAGGTTTACAACCGCGTGGTCACCGGCGCGCGCGAGGGGGGCGGGGTCAAATACAAGATCTTCCAGTGGGCGCTGGACGTCGGCGGCCGCGTCTCGCGCCTCCGCCAGCAGGGGGGTCAACCCGCCGGCCTCCTCGCCTTCCAGCACCGGCTGGCCGACAAGCTCGTCTACTCCAAGCTCAAGGCGCGCCTGGGGGGCCGGCTGCGCTTTATGATCTCGGGCGGCGCGCCGCTCTCGCGCGCCATCGCCGAGTTCTTCCACGCCTGCGACATCCTGATCCTGGAAGCCTACGGCCTCACCGAAAGCTCGGCCGGCAGCGTCGGCAACCGCCCCGAGCGCTACAAATTCGGCACCGTCGGCCTCCCCTACAAAGGCGTCGAGGTCCGGATCGCCGACGACGGCGAGATCCTGCTGCGCGGGCGCGGCATCATGCGCGGCTACTACAAGCTCCCCGAGGACACCGCCGAGGTCCTGGAGGCCGACGGCTGGTTCCATACCGGCGACATCGGCCACCTCGACGCCGACGGCTTCCTCTCGATCACTGACCGCAAGAAGGACATCCTGGTCACCGCCGGCGGCAAGAACATCGCGCCGCAGAACATCGAAGGCCAGCTCAAGGCCGCCTGCCCCTACGTCTCGCAAGTGGTCATGCTCGGCGACCGCCGCCCCTTCTGCGTCGCCCTGATCACCCTCAACGAGGAGACCGCCGGCAAATGGGCCCGCGAGCACGGCATCGAGTACAAGAGCTATGCCGACCTCGCCGCCCGCCCCGCCATCCAGCACCTCATCCGCGACGGCCTCGAAGCCGTCAACGCCACCCTCGCCTCCTACGAACGGATCAAGGACTTCCACCTCCTCGATCACGACCTCTCCCAGGAGACCGGCGAGCTGACCCCAAAAATGAGCGTCAAGCGCAAGGTGGTCGAGGCCAACCACAAGGAGATTCTGGAAGGGTTCTACAAGGAAACGGTGGCGCGGATCTGAGTGGGGCGGTACCGCGCTGATTGTCATGGGGGTGGCGGATCGCCCTGAAGGGGCGGGCTTTGATCAGCCTGGGGGTTCAACCCCAGGCTGGGGTCGGCGCCAAAAACTTGGTCTCGGGCTCATCGCGCGCCTGGGGTTGAAACCCCAGGCTGATCAAAGCCCGCCCTTCCAGGGCGATCCACCACCCGTGATCCGACTGAGCGCGCCACTCTCCAAGAGGGATTTAAAGAAGCGGTATCGTTATAGGAGCCATGAGCGTCAATCCCCTTTCGCGTCGTGACCTCCTCCGCCTGGGCCTCGCCGCTGGCGCGGCCTCCTCGCTCGGTCTCCCGGCGGCTTTCGCCGAGCAGGCCTCGAAGCCTTCTCCCGCTCCGGCGCCATCCGCCCCCTCCAGCTATCTGGATGCCGCCGTCAAGGCCGCACAGTGGATTCACACCGCGCGGGTGCAGACGTCGCAAGGATTGATCTGGCTCGAGGGTCCGGAGCAGCCGGAGGGGCTCGAAAGCTCGTCGGACCTCTACACGGGCTACGCCGGGATCGTTCTCTTCCTGCTGGAGCTCGCCCGGGTCACCGGTGACAAGGCCTACAAGGACGACGCGGGATGGGGGGCCGACGCACTGCTCGCGAGC
>DATBAW010000394.1:0-25016 GCA_036271335.1 Thermoanaerobaculia bacterium | reverse complement strand
TCCCCATGCTCCCCACCTCTCGCTTCAAGATCGCCTTCATCGGCAGTCACGGGGTGGGGAAGACCACGCTCTGCTACGGCCTCGCGGCGCGGCTGAAGCGGCGGGACGTGGCCATCGAGGTGGTCCACGAGGTGGCGCGGCGGTGTCCGCTGCCGATCAACGAGGAGACGTCGGTGGCGGCGCAGTCGTGGATCCTGCACACCCAGATCGCCGAGGAGCTTGTCGCCCAGGCGCGCTATCCGGTGGTGATCTGCGACCGCAGCGTGCTCGACAACTACGTCTACCTCCTGCTCGCCGCCGGCCGCCAGGAGGGGCCGGCGCAGCTGGTCGAGCACTGGCTCCGGAGCTATGACCTGCTGGTCCACGTGCCGATCGTCGAGACCCTGAGCCCCGACGGCATCCGCTCGCCCGATCCCGGATTCCAGCAGGCCGTCGAGGAGCGCCTGATCCAGGAGATGGCCGAGCGGCAGCTCGCCGTGCTGCGGCTCGACGCCACGGCGCGGCCCGGCTGGCTGGACGCCGTCGAGCGCGCCGCCTGGGATCGCCTGCGTCCCGCCCAGCTGCCGCTCCCCTCCTTGTAGATCGCCCAGTCCTTGGAGATCAGAGACCCACGGCGGACCGACCTCCGCTACAATAGGCGAACCTTGGGACTTGAGAACCTTCTTCGGCGATGGGAGATCTTCTCCCATTTCACGGACGAGCAGCTGACGCAGCTCGCCCAGTGCGCCACGCGCAACCGCTTCCCGGCCGGCGCCATGATCGTCAAAGAGGGGGAGGAGACGCAGGACGCCTATCTCATCGAGAGCGGCGGCGTGCGCATCCAGCGCAAGACCCCCTACGGCCACTTCAGCCTCGCCGCGCTGGAAGCGGGCACGCTGTTCGGCGAGACCTCCTTCGTCGACCGCGTGCCCCGCTCGGGCGACGCGGTGACCACCGGCGACACCGACCTGATCGGCCTCAACCCGATGGCGCTCTCGACCCTGATGGAGCGCGACGCGCGCTTCAAGCTCGCCCTCTACTGGGCGTTCTGGAAGAGCCTGTCGTCCAAGCTCCGGCAGACCAACGCCAACCTCACCCAGTTCTTCTCCCAGACCGGCAAGCCGCCCAACGCCGAGCCCGCCCTCGCCGGCGAGCAGGCGGAGGAGTTCCGCGTCGACCTCGCCTCCAAGCGCAAGCTGTTCCAGGAGCAGAAGCTCTCCAGCATGGAGATCAACTTCCTCTCCACCCTCTCGAAGGAGCGCAAGGTCGGCCCCAATCAGGTGCTCTTCCGCGAAGGGGAGTCGGGCGACGAGATGTACGTGGTGCTCGAAGGGCGGGTGATGATCAGCAAGTTCATCCCCGGCGCCGGCGAGGAGGCGCTCGCCTTCCTCGAGCGCGGCGACTACTTCGGCGAGATGGCGCTGATCGACAACGAGCCCCGCTCCGCCGACGCCAAGGCGCACGAGGGGGGCGTCGTGGTGCTCGTCATCTCCCGCGAGGTGCTGGAAGGGATCCTCGACATCAACAAGGTGTCGTCGATCCGGCTGCTGACTATCCTCTGCAATCTGGTGGCGGGGCGCCTGCGCGAGCTCGACGACAAGATCATCGGCTGGTTCATCATCGCCGGCGGCTCGGGGATCTCCTGGCCGGTGCCGCCGCCGATCTAGATCCGGCTGAGCTGGCTGAAGTCGCCGCCAGCGCTCCCAGCACCTTCCCCACCAGCGACGACAGCGGCAGGCCGGCGCGTCCGGCTTCGTCGAAGAAGCCGGCGGCGGCGCCCTCGCGCACCTCGCCCCCCCACGCGATCTTCCCCCGGTGGACGTCGATCTCCAGGTCGCGATAGGTGATGCCGTGCCGCACGCCGGCGAGCCGCGGGCCCAGCGTCCAGCCGCCGCCGTAGCGCTCGGCCAGGGAGGGCTCCGGCGCGCCGGGCTCGGCCACGCCGTCGCGCTCGCGGGTGACCCAGGGGAGCTCCCAGGTGCCGGCGAGCAGGGTGCTGTCCTCCGGCCGGCGAAAGAGGAGGACGCGGCCTTCGTCCTCCACCACCGCCACCAGCAGACGATGGCGCTCGCCCTCGCGCTTGACCTTCGGCGCCGGGTAGCGCTCGGGGTCTCCCTCCTTCGCCGCGCGGCAGCCGGAAAGGAGCGGACAGAGGAGGCACTTGGGGCGGCGCGGCGAGCAGAGGGTCGCGCCGAGCTCCATCAGGGCCTGGTTGCTGTCGCCCGGACGGGCCGGATCGAGCAGCTCGGCGGCCGCGGCGAGGAGCTGCCGGCGCGGCCCGGGCGAGCGGGGATCGTCGGCGAGGGCGAGGAGGCGCGAGGTGACCCGCTCGACGTTGCCGTCCATCACCGGCGTCGCGACGCCGAAGGCGATGCTCGCCACCGCCGCCGCCGTGTAGGCGCCGATGCCGGGGAGCTTCAGCAGGCCCTCGACCGAGGTGGGAAAGACTCCGAGCTCCGCGATCTGGCGCGCTGCCGCGTGGAGCTGGCGGGCGCGGCGGTAGTAGCCGAGGCCGGACCAGAGCGCCAGCACCTCGTCGATCTCCGCCGTCGCCAGCGCCTCGGCGGTGGGGAATCTTTCCAGGAAGCGCGTGTAAAAAGGGAGCACGGTCTCCACCCGGGTCTGCTGGAGCATGACCTCCGACAACCAGATCTTGTAGGGATCGCTCGTTCGCCGCCAGGGGAGGTCGCGGCGGTGCTGGTCGAACCAGGTCAGAAGGGCTTCGGCGCGCCGCATCGCGTCATTCTAACCGTACGGTGACAGCCAATTTGGCAGACAGGCGCCGCCCTTCCCCCAAAAAGGAAAAGCTCCCAGCTTTCGCTGGGAGCCGCCCTTCCTCTCTGGGAGGAAGGATTTGGGGGGGAGGCCCCATCTCTCCGGGTTGGCTATTGTGGCTGTACCCCTGTTTAGGGGAGTCTGGTTGGAATCAAAGAGGTTGAGACCACTTGGGGATCTCGCAAACAGGTAGGGTTGGTTGGTAGGTCTGGAACGCTCTCCCCCATCGTGTTTCCTGTCTCATGTCCTCTGCAACAGCCGTGCCCGGTTTGGTATTTCAACGGCGAGACCGCTCGTAGGGGCGCAGCATGCTGCGCCCTTCCCGCTACGGTGACGTCGAGGGCGCAGCATGCTGCGCTCCTACATCTTTGGTTTTCTCCCTCTTCTCCAGGTGAGGGAGGGTGGCGGAGGACGGGAGAAGAGGGCCGGGGTGATGAGGCCAACGCCGCAGCCAAGGTGAATCTGGTGGTGAACCCTCTGGTGGTGAATCCGACAAATCGCCCTGAAAAAAATAAGGCCCCCCGGCGCTGGGCCGGAGGGCTGTAGGGGGGAGTTCCTGGCTTGGTTGGCTTGGGTTGGCTATACCCCTGAGAAGGGGATCCAGGTGGGCTGGTAGAGGGTGAGACCGCTTGGGGATCTCTCTAAAGGTAGGGCTGGGTTGGCTGGCTGGAACATCCCCCTCGTTTTCCGACGAGTTAAGTAGTGCTCTCCCATTCTGCAAGCACCGTGCCCGATCTGGCGGCGAGCTCCGGACCGCCCACGGAACACGCGTTTGAGCGCGGTTTCCCGCCGCGGCCGCCGGGAACGAACCTCGGCGCGCGTACTCATTCGTACAAAGACCTTGCTGAGAGTTGGGCATTTCTACATCAGCGGCGATGCTTGTCGGATGGAGGGGCCGACAACGGTAGGATGCGCCCATGAAGAAGCTGCTCCTGATCTTCCTCTTCCTGATCGGCGTCGCGGTGCTGGCGACCCTCCTCGGCATCCTGATGGGCGGCAGGGGTGGCGCCATGGGCGAGGGGCCGACGGTGCTCGTCTGGCGCCTGACCGGTCCCGTGCTCGAGCAGGTGGCGCCGCGGCTCCCCTTCGCCCGCGAGAGCGCGGCGTCGAGCATCGCCGAGCTCTATCCGGCCCTGCGCGCCGCCCGCCAGGACTCCGGCGTGCGCGGGCTCGCCCTCTACATCCAGGACGCCGACCTCGGCCTCGCCAAGGCGCAGGAGCTGCGCCGCCAGATGATCGCCCTGCGGCGCGCCGGCAAGTTCGTCGACTGCTATCTGGAGACGGCGGGCGAGGGGGCGAACGGCACGGTCGCCTACTATCTGGCGACCGCCTGCGAGAAGATCTACCTGGCGCCGGCCGGCGACCTCAACCTGCTCGGCCTCTACTCCGAGAACCGGTTCCTGCGCGGCGCGCTCGACAAGTTGAAGATCGAGCCCCAGTTCAACCGCGTCGGCCGCTACAAGAGCGCCGTCGAGTCCTATACGCAGAACCAGTACAGCCCCGAGGCGCAGGAGGCGATCGCGGCGGTGCTCGACGGCTACTTCGCGCAGATTGTCTCCGCCGTCGCCGAGGCGCGCCACCTGAGCGAGCCGCAGGTGCGCGCGCTGATCGACGGCGCTCCCTATTCGGCCGAGGAGGCGCTAGCCCGCGGCCTGGTCGACCAGCTCGCCTACCCGGACGAGTTCAAGGAGCACCTGGCGAAGCGGGTGGGGCACAAGCCGGGGTACGTGGCGATCGAGGATTACCGCCCGCGGCCGGTGCTCGGCGGCAAGCGGGTGGCCGTCGTCTTCGCCCTCGGCACCATCGTGCGCGGCGGCGGCGGCACGGCGCCGTGGACGGCGGAGAGCTATCTCGGCTCGGACGACTTCGCGGCCGTGCTGCGCGAGGTCGGCGAGGACTCCGACGTCTCGGCCGTGGTGCTGCGGATCGACAGCCCCGGCGGCTCGGCGCTCGCCTCCGACTTCATGCTGCGCGCGATCGACAAGCTGGAGGAGAAGAAGCCGGTGGTTGTCTCGATGTCCGACGAGGCGGCCTCGGGGGGCTATTACATCGCCGCGAAGGCCCGCAAGATCGTCGCCGAGCCCGCCACTTTGACCGGCTCGATCGGCATTTTCGGCGGCAAGTTCGTCACCCGCCGCTTCGAGGAGGAGATCCTGGGGCTCGGCCACGACACGCAGAAGCGCGGCGCCAACGCCGACCTCTACTCCAACCTCCAGCCCTACACGCCGGCGCAGGAGGCGCGGGTCCAGCAGCTGATGGACCAGACCTACCGGACCTTCGTCGGCGACGTCGCCACCGGGCGGAAGATGAGCCGCTCGGCCGTCGAGGCGATCGCCGCGGGGCGCGTGTGGACCGGCGCGGCGGCGCAGAAGATCGGGCTGGTCGACGAGCTCGGCGGCCTCGACCGCGCCGTCGAGATCGCCCGCCAGCAGGCCAGGATCGGCGCCAACGAGACGGTCGGCCTCGACTTCTATCCGGCGCCGCCGTCGTGGCTCGACCTGTTCGTCGAGAAGCAGCAGCCGCGCCTCCCGGCGGCGCTCGCCGAGGTCGCCAGGAGCCTCGAGACGACCTCTCCGCGCCTCCTCCAGCTGCCGCCGGAGGTGGCGCGGATCGCCTCGCCTTTCTGAGGCGTAAACCATTGATGACAGATAGTTTACAAGATGTAACAGGAGCTTGGTCCAGGGGGCTTGCGGGCCGTCGCGGCTGTGCTATGATGAGTCAGGTCGCAGTCACCTAAGCCGCTCCGAACCAACTCCTCCGAAGGCAAGGAATTTCCACAGCCTGTGGAAATTCTGTGGAAATAGAGTATTCGCTGCGCTGTTTTGAGGTCCCATGCCGCAATCGCTTTGGTCTCTTCTCCAGAGACAGCTCCAACAGCAGCTCGATCCTGACGAGTTCGCGACCTGGTTCCGCCCCTTGCGGGTGGGCGACGAGAACGGCCGCCGTCTCGTGCTGGTGGCTCCCAACTCGCGATTCCTCCACACGCTCGAGGAGAGCTACCGGCCGATGGTCGACCGCGCGGTGGCGGGTCTGGGCGATCCCGGCTTCGAGGTGCTCTTCTCGCTCGACGACGTCGAGCCCTCCTCCGAGGAGCCGATCCCGCCGTCGAGCTTCACGCCGAAGTACACCTTCGCCAGCTTCGTCGAGGGGAAGTCGAACGAGTTCGCGCTCGCCGCCACCAAGCGCGTCGCCGAGAACCCGTCGCTCTCCTACAACCCGCTCTTCCTCTATGGGGGAGTCGGGCTCGGCAAGACGCACCTGTTGCAGGCGATCGGCCACGAGCTCCAGCGCAGCCGGCCGGAGCTCCGCGTGCTCTACCTGGCCGCCGAGCAGTTCGTCAACGAGCTGATCAACTCGATCCGCTTCGACCGCATGCCGGCCTTCCGCGAGCGCTACCGCACCATCGACGTGCTGATGATCGACGACGTGCAGTTCCTGGCCAACAAGGAGCGGACGCAGGAGGAGTTCTTCCACACCTTCAACACGCTCTACACCAGCCAGAAGCAGATCATCCTCTCCTCCGACTCCTCGCCGCGGAACATCCCGACGCTGGAGGAGCGGCTGCGCAGCCGCTTCGAGTGGGGGCTGATCGCCGACATCCAGCCGCCCGACCTCGAGACCAAGGTGGCCATCCTGCAGCGCAAGGCGTCGCTGGAAGGCATCCAGCTCCCCGAGGAGGTGGCGGAGTTCATCGCCCAGCAGGTGAAGTCGAACATCCGCGAGCTCGAAGGGCTGCTGACCCGCGTGATGGCGTTCTCCGACCTCACCGGCAAGCCGCTGTCGCCGGCACTCGCCCGCGAGACGCTCAAGGACATCCTCCCCGAGGAAGGGAAGCGCCCCGCGGCCGCCGAGATCATCAAGTTCGTCGCCCGCCACTACGACCTCAAGGTCTCCGAGATCAAGAGCAAGAGCAACTCGCGGCAGATCGTCATCCCCCGGCAGGTGGCGATGTATCTCTGCAAGCGGCTGACCGCCCTCTCCTACCCGGAAATCGGCAAACTGTTCAACGACAAGCACCACTCGACGGTCATGTACTCCTGCGAGACGGTGCAGAAGAAGCGCGATGCCGACACCGACTTCGACCGCACCCTCCACGGCTTCGAGCAGCACTTCGCCTGAGGTTACCCCCCGGGAAAACCTGCGGAGCGGGCTCCGGAAGAGCTGTGGAGCTTCTGCGGAATTTTTTCCGGCCTTACGGGTTTTCCTTCGCCTCCGCAAGCTCTCCACAGGTTCTGCACAGCCCCCCTGCGCACGCCTAAGGTTCTGCCATTGAGGAACTTAAGGACGTTTTCCGCGTTTCCACAGCGCCTACGGTCTACTACGGCTATGCTATATTCAGATGTCTTCTAGAAGAGGAAGAGTGAATGGAAATCCGCGTCACACGTAGCGAATTCCTGGGCGAGCTGGCCCCGATGCAGGGCATCGTCGAGCGCAAGACCACCATCCCGGTCCTCTCCCATCTGCTGCTGACCGCCCGCGGCGACAAGCTCCATCTCGCCGCGACCGACCTCGACGTCTCGCTCACCTCGTGGGCGGAGGCCGACGTCAAGCGCGAGGGGGGCATCGCCGTCCAGGCCAAGAAGCTGGTGGAGATCATCCGTTCGCTCACCGGCGAAGAGGTGCTGCTGGTCCAGGAGGAGCCGCGCGTGCTCTCCATCCGCGCCGGCAAGTCGCGCTTCAAGATCCATGGCCTGGCGCCGGACGACTTCCCCACTCTCCCCACGGTCGAGGAGGGGAAGCGGGTCGACATCCCGTTCGCCGAGTTCCGCCGCATGGTGGCCAAGATCCTCTTCGCCGTCTCCGCCGAGGAGTCGCGCTTCCAGCTCAACGGCGCCCTGCTGAAGCTCAAGGACGGCGGCCTCGAGATGGTGGCGACCGACGGCCACCGCCTCGCCCTCGTCGAGGGCGGTCTCGAGAACGCCTCCGGCGAGGATTCGGTGCTGGTGCCGCGCAAGGCGCTCCAGGAGCTCCAGCGCTTCGAGGGCGAGGGGAAGCTCTCCTACGGCCGCGGCGAGCATCACCTCTCCTTCGGCCTCGGCCGCCGGGAGCTGATCTGCCGCATCCTCGAAGGCACCTTCCCCGACTACGAGCGGGTGATCGCCAAGGACAACGACAAGAAGGTGCTGTTCGACCGCAAGAACCTGGTCGACGCCGTGCAGCGCGCCGCCCTGATGACCGGCGACCGCGCCCGCGCCGTGCGCCTGCAGTTCACCCCCGACCAGGTGGTGATCTCGGCGGTCAACTCCGATCTCGGCGAGGCCATCGAGGAAGTCGCCTGCGAGTACGACGGCCCCGACTTCCGGGTGGGGATCAACCCCGACTATCTCCGCGAGTTCCTCGGCGCGGTCGAGACCGAGAAGGTCCGGCTGGAGCTCAAGGACGAGAACACGCAGTGCGTCGGCTATCCGCACGAGGGACCGGACACCCGCTATCTCTGCGTGATCATGCCGATGCGGATCTGAAGGCTACGCCCACCGGCCGCCGTAGGGGCGCCCCTGTGTGGGCGCCCTTTGCATCTCAGGGCGGCCTACAGGGCCGCTTACGACAGGGCGGCCTGCAAGGGCCGCACACGACAGGGCGGGCTGCAGGGCCGCACACGACAGGGCGGCCACATAGGGCCGCACACGACAGGGCGGCCTACAGGGCCGCTTACGACAGGGCGGCCTACAGGGCCGCTTACGACAGGGCGGCCTGCAGGGCCGCACACGACAGGGCGGCCACATAGGGCCGCCCCTACCATCACGATGCTGGCTCATCTCGCCGCGCGCGATTTCCGCAATCTAGAGCCGCTCTCCTGGCGGCCGGCGTTGGGCTCCCACCTCCTGCTCGGCGGCAACGGCGCCGGCAAGACGAGCCTCCTGGAGGCCGTCTACGTCCTCGCCACCACCCGCAGCTTCCGCGCCTCTCAGATCGGCGACTGCGCGCGCCACGGCGCCGGCTCCTTCCACATCCAGGGCGAGATCGAGACCGACCGCCGCGCCGGCCTCGAGGTCGGCTGGATGGAGGGGCAGCGGGTGCGGGCGCTCAACGGCAAGGTCACGCCGCTCGCCGAGCATCTCGCCGTGCTCCCCGTGGTGGCGTGGACGGCGGCGGCGGAGGCCGAGGTCCTGGTGGGAGCGCCGATGGCGCGCCGGCGCTTCATGGACCGTGGAGTGGTGGGCGTCCGTCCGTCCGCTCTGGAGGTCCTCGGGCGCTACCGCGAGGCGCTGCGGCAGAAGCGCGGCCTGCTGCTCTCCGACGGCGCGGGGATCGAGATCTGGAACGAGATGCTGGCCGCCACGGCGGCGGACGTCATCGCCCAGCGCCACCGCTACGTCGAGCTGCTGAAGGTCGAGCTCGTCCAGGTCCTCGCCGCCTCCGGCCTGCCGTTCCCCCCGATCGAGCTGCGCTACCGGCCGTCGCCCGCCTCCGGCCTCGAAGGGCAGGCGGCGATCGCCGGCGCCCTCGATCGCGTGGCCGACCGCGAGCGCCGCCGCCAGATGCCCCTCCTCGGCCCTCAGCGCGACGAGCTGGAGATCCTCTGGGGCCCGCACGAGATCCGCCGCGTCGCCTCCGCAGGCGAGCGCAAGGCGCTCTCCCTGATGCTCCTCGCCGCGCACGGACGGGTGATGGAACAGGCCGGGAGGCCCCCCCTCTATCTCCTCGACGACATGGACGCCGAGCTGGCGCCGCCGACCGTCGCCGCCGTCTGGGGGATCTTCCGCGGCGCCGCCCAGCTGCTCGCCACCTCCAACCGCCCGCAGGTCTGGCTGACGCTCGACGTCGGCACGGTCTGGGAGATGGAGCGCGGCGAGCTCCGGCTGCTCTCCGAGTAGAGCTTTCCCGGGGAATCCCAGCGCCCTTTTTCCTGTTGTAGGGAGCACTGTCGAGGGTCTCGTCCGCGCGCGTTTCGGAGGCCCTTCTCGGCCCGCGAAATTTCCGGCCTAAGCTGTTGAAATTTCAGCGCTTTTCAGGCGCGAAACTGCGCCGTTTTGTGGTATAATTTGCACATTCCAGGACCCCTCCTCCCACGGGGTCGCGGCGAGCCCCAGGGACAAGAACGGAGATCCACTCTTGGCAGATCCACAGGCAACCTATACGGCTGACAACATCCAGGTCCTGAAGGGCCTGGAAGCGGTGCGCAAGCGCCCGGGCATGTACATCGGCGACACCGATGACGCGTCGGGCCTGCACCATATGGTTTTCGAGGTGGTCGACAACTCGGTCGACGAGGCCCAGGCGGGCTACTGCTCGAAGATCGAGGTGACGATCCACACCGACAACTCGGTCTCGGTGGAGGACGACGGCCGCGGCATTCCGGTCGACCTCCACAAAGAGGAGGGGCGTTCGGCCGCCGAGGTCATCATGACCGAGCTCCACTCCGGCGGCAAGTTCGACAAGAACTCCTACAAGGTCTCCGGCGGCCTCCATGGCGTCGGCGTCTCGGTGGTGAACGCCCTGTCCGAGACCCTGGAGCTGGAGATCAAGCGCGATGGGCACATCTGGCGCCAGACCTACCATCGCGGCTTTCCCGACGGTCCGATCCGCGCCACCGGCGCGAGCGACCGCACCGGCACCAAGATCCGCTTCTGGCCCGACGGCGAGATCTTCGCCATCCTCGAGTTCAACTACGAGACGCTGGCGACGAGGCTGCGCGAGCAGGCGTTCCTCAACCGCGGCATCCACATCCACCTCAAGGACGAGCGGACCGACAAGGAAGCCGATTTCGTCTACGCCGGCGGCATCTCCTCGTTCGTCGAGCACCTGAACCGGAACAAGGCGCCGCTCCATCCACAGCCGATCCATCTCATCGACGTGCGCGACGACGGCACCGGTCCGGAGACGGTCGAGGTCTCGCTGCAGTGGAACGACGGCTACCAGGAGCTGATCTACGCCTTCACCAACACGATCAACAACCGCGACGGCGGCACCCACCTCGCCGGCTTCAAGTCGGCGCTGACGCGCGCGATCAACGCCTACGCGGCGTCGAGCGGCCTGTCGAAGAACCTGAAGGAGAACCTCACCGGCGAGGACGTGCGCGAGGGGCTCACCGCGGTGATCTCGGTGCGCATCAAGGACCCCAAGTTCTCCTCGCAGACCAAGGACAAGCTGGTCTCCTCGGACATCAAGGGGTGGGTCGAGCAGGTGGTCTTCGAGCGGCTCAACACGCACCTGGAGGAGAACCCGCGCGAGGCGCGGCGGATCGTCGAGAAGTGCGTCGAGGCGGCGCACGCCCGCGAGGCGGCGCGCAAGGCGCGCGACCTGACGCGGCGCAAGGGCGCGCTCGACGCCTCGAACCTCCCCGGCAAGCTCGCCGACTGCTCGGAGCGCAATCCCGAGCTCGCCGAGCTCTTCCTGGTCGAGGGCGATTCCGCCGGCGGCTCGGCCAAGCAGGGGCGCGACCGGAAGTTCCAGGCCATCCTGCCGCTCAAGGGGAAGATCCTGAACGTCGAGAAGGCGCGCTTCGACAAGATGCTCTCCTCCGACGAGATCAAGGTGATGATCACCGCGCTCGGCACCAGCATCGGCAAGGACGACTTCACGATCGAAAAGCTGCGCTACCACAAGCTGATCATCATGTGCGACGCCGACGTCGACGGCAGCCACATCCGCACGCTGATCCTGACTTTCTTCTACCGCCAGATGCCCGAGATCATCAAGCGGGGCTATCTCTACATCGCCCAGCCGCCGCTCTACAAGGTGGCGCACGGCAAGAGCGAGACCTATCTCAAGGACGACCGCGAGTACCAGGTCTTCCTGGTCGACCGCATCAAGGACGCCTGGGAGCTCGACATCTCGCACTCGGACGGTCACAACGGGAATGGCGACGGCGGCCGGCTGACCGGCGCGCGGCTCGCCCACTTCCTGGAGAAGATCGCTCTCTTCCGCCAGAACCTGGAGAAGCTCGTCTCGCGCGGCTACCCGGGAGACGCGATCAAGATCGCGTTGCAGAACGGCGTCAAGGACAAGCTGTCGCTCACCGAGCCGGAGAAGATCGAGAAGATCGCGCACGTGATCGAGGCCTCGGGCTTCCACGACGTGACCGTCGGCCAGGACGAGGAGCACGGCACGCTCCACATCCGCTTCTTCTCGAAGCGCGACGGCGTCGAGCGCGAGGTCCGTATCGACTGGAACCTGGTCACCGGCGCCGAATACCGCGCCATGGCGAACAACCAGCTCGCTCTCGAGGCGATCTCGGCGAACCGCTTCACGCTCGCGAAGGGCGAGTCGATCTACGTCCACGACACGCTCGAGGAGGCGATCGACAGCCTGTACGACGGCGCCAAGAAAGGTCTTTCGATCCAGCGCTACAAGGGTCTCGGCGAGATGAACCCGACCCAGCTCTGGGAGACCACCATGGATCCCACCAAGCGCCGCCTCCTCCGCGTCCACGTCGAGGACGACGTCGAAGCCGACGCCATCTTCACCATCCTGATGGGCGACGAGGTCGAGCCGCGGCGAGCCTTCATTCAGGACAACGCTCTGGAAGTCCGGAACCTGGACGTCTAAGTGCTGCCGGCAAGCCCCGATGATCGACGCGGGAACAGGACGGTCGCGTGGTTGATTGGACGAGGTTTCAACCGACAGACTTCGAGTATGACTTCGACCACGACAAACTCGCAGCCCACGGGGTGGCCTTTGAAGAGACGGTTGAATGTTTCTTCTCAGACTTGTTCGTCCGAAGGAACAAGGCATACCAAGACCGATATCAGCTCGTCGGACGAACGGTCGGTGGCCGTCTGCTCAAGGTCATCTTCCAACTGAAGCCTGGTAACGTGGTTCGGATCATTACAGCGTGGCCGTTATGAGCAAGAAGCAGCAAAAGCCTTCCGAGGATGAGATCGACGAGATCGTGGTCAACCTTGCCGGCGAAGACTCGGCTTGGGAAGAGGCAACGCACGTCGAGAGGTATGCAGCCGAATCGTTCTCGCTCCCAGCCGACCTGACCGCGCGAGCAGCTTTCTTGGCCCGGCTCCATCATGCCCGGGTCGATGAATGGCTGAGAGGTGTTATCCAGGAAAGGGTAGAGTTGGAAGAGGCATCCTTTGCAGAAGTCAAACGCTCTCTGGCGAAAACAAACCGGCCGGCGGCGCTCGAAGTCAGACGGCGCCTAAAAACCTAGAGATAAAGATCTAACTATGAGTGACGAGAACGATCCGAACCTTCTCTTCGATCAGCCGATCCCGGTCGGCATCGAAGACGAGATGAAGCGCAGCTATCTCGATTATGCGATGAGCGTGATCATCGGCCGCGCGCTGCCCGACGTGCGCGACGGCCTGAAGCCGGTGCACCGGCGCGTGCTGTACGGCATGTGGGAGAGCGGCAACCGCTCCGACCGCGCCTACAAGAAGTCGGCGCGCATCGTCGGCGACGTCATGGGCAAATATCACCCGCACGGCGACTCGGCGATCTACGACACGGTGGTGCGCATGGCCCAGGACTTCGCCATGCGCTACCCACTGGTCGACGGCCAGGGAAACTTCGGCTCGCTCGACGGCGACAACCCGGCGGCCATGCGGTACACCGAGGTGCGGCTGATGAAGCTCGCGGAGGAGATGCTCCGCGAGGACATCGACAAGGAGACGGTGGACTGGGCCCCCAACTACGACGGCTCCGAGACCGAGCCGCTGGTGCTGCCGGCGCGCGTCCCCAACCTGCTGGTCAACGGCGCCACCGGCATCGCCGTCGGCATGGCGACCAACATCCCGCCGCACAACCTGAGCGAGGTGGTGGACGCGCTAATGATGCTGATCGAGAACCCGGACGTCCTGATCCAGGATCTGATGACCGTGCTCCCTGGTCCGGACTTTCCCACCGCCGGCTTCATCCACGGCCTGGAAGGGATCCGCGCCGCCTACAACACCGGCCGCGGCATCATCCAGCTCCGCGCCCGCGTCGAGATCGAGGTCAACTCCCGCACCGAACGGCAGACGATCGTCGTCAACGAGATCCCGTACCAGGTCAACAAGAAGAAGCTGATCGAACGGATCGCCGAGCTGGTGCGCGACAAGAAGATCGAGGGGATCTCGGACCTGCGCGACGAGTCGGACCGCGAGGGCATCCGCATCGTGGTCGAGGTCAAGCGCGACGCGGTGGCGGAGATCGTCCTCAACTCGCTCTACAAGATGACCCAGATGCAGACCACCTTCGGCATCATCCTGCTGGCGATCGTCGACAACCAGCCGAAGGTGATGACGCTCAAGGAGCTGCTCTACCACTTCCTCAACCACCGCAAGACGGTGATCATCCGCCGCACCCGCTACGACCTGCGCAAGGCCGAGGAGCGGGCCCACATCCTCGAAGGCATCCTCAAGGCGCTCGACCATCTCGACGAGGTGATCGCCACCATCCGCGCCAGCGCCACGCCGAACGAGGCGCGCGAGAACCTGATGGCCCGCTTCGCGCTCACCGAGGTGCAGGCGCAGGCGATCCTCGACATGCGGTTGCAGCGGCTGACCGGCCTCGAGCGCGACAAGGTCGTCGAGGAGTATCGGGCGCTGATGGTGACCATCGAGCGGCTGCGCGCCATCCTCGGCTCGGACCAGCTGGTGCTGGAGGAGATCAAGCGCGAGCTCAGCGAGCTGAAGGAGAGCTACGGCGACAAGCGGCGCACCGAGATCATCCCGGAGACGCACGAGATCTCGATCGAGGACATGATCGCCGACGAGCCGATGGTGATCACCGTCTCGCAGTCCGGCTACGTCAAGCGTTCGCCGCTGTCGCTCTACCGGGCGCAGGGGCGCGGCGGCAAGGGGCGGACCGGGATGGTGACCAAGGAGGACGACTTCGTCGAGCACCTCTACGTCGCCACGGCACACAGCTACATCCTGGTCTTCACCGAGAGCGGCCGGGTGCACTGGCTGAAAGTGCACGAGATCCCGGAGGCAGGCCCGACGGCGCGCGGCAAGGCGATCGTCAACCTGCTCAACCTGGAACCGAACGAGCGGCTGGCGACTACCGTGGCCGTGCGCGAGTTCCGCCGCGACGACCGCTTCCTCGTCTTCGCCACGGCCAACGGCACGGTGAAGAAGACCGAGCTCTCCGCCTACGCCAATCCGCGGGTGGGCGGCATCATCGGCATCAACATCGACGAGGGGGACCGCCTGCTGGCCGTGCGCGAGACCGACGGCACGAAGGACATCCTGTTCGCCACCGCCAAGGGGTTCTCCATCCGCTTCCCCGAGAGCGACGTGCGCTCGATCGGCCGCGCCACCTACGGCGTCAAGGGGCTCGAGCTGCGCCCCGGCGACCGTGTGGTGGCGATGGAGGAGCTCGATCCGCACGGCCAGGTGCTCACCGTCACCGAGCGCGGCTACGGCAAGCGGACGCCGGTCGAAAAATATCGCCTCCAGGGGCGCGGCGGCCTCGGCACGATCAACCTCAAGGTCACGCCGAAGACGGGCGAGGTCGTGGGGGTCCGCTACGTGACGCCGGACGAGGGGCTGATGCTGATCACGCAGGAAGGGATGATCATCCGGCTCAACGTCTCGGGCGTCCGCGAGGTCGGCCGCTCGGCGCAGGGGGTCAAGCTGATGAACCTCGATCCGGACGATTGCATCGTCGCCGTCGCCAAGCTGGCGGAGAAGGACGAGGAGACCGAGATCGTGCTCGCCAAGGGCGACGGCGGTCCGGTGCCGGCTGAATTGGAGCTGGAGGCCGGCGAGGACGCGGACGACTCCGACGACGATCTGACGGTCCTCGACGATGACGCCGACTTCGAGGACGAGGAGGATGGCGGCGACGACAACGACGAAGACGATCCGGAGACGGTTCACTAGCAACGGGTGGTAACGTAGCTCACAGGACAAAAGGAGCCTTCTCATGGAATTCTTTCTCGATACGGCGGAAATCAAGGAAATCGAGGCCGGCCTCGAATGGGGCATGGTCGACGGCGTCACCACCAATCCATCGCTGATCGCCAAGGCCGGCAAGCCCTATCTGCCGACCGTGCAGGCGATCGCCAAGCTGGTGCCCGGCCCGGTCTCGGGCGAGGTGCTGGCGACCGAATACGAGGAGATCCTCACCCAGGGCCGCCGCCTGCACGGGCTCGCCGACAACGTGATCGTCAAGGTGCCGCTGACGCCGGACGGTCTGCGCGCCGTGGCCACGTTCAAGCGGGAGGGGATCAAGACCAACGTCACCCTTTGCTTCTCGGCCACCCAGGCGCTGCTCGCCGCCAAGGCGGGCGCCGCCTACATCTCCCCCTTCGTCGGCCGCCTGGACGACATCGCCGAGGAGGGGATGGAGCTGATCGAGCAGATCGTCACGATCTACCACAACTACGGCTACGACACGAAGGTGCTGGTGGCCTCGGTGCGGCACCCCGTTCACATCGTGCAGGCGGGAATGCTCGGCGCGGACGTCGCCACGATCCCGTTCAAGGTGCTGGAGCAGCTCTATAAACACCCGCTGACGGACCTCGGGCTCGAGCGCTTCACCTCCGACTGGAAGAAGACCGGCATGACTTTCGAGTCCTAGCCGCAAGCTTTTTGGAACCTTCATCTCCATCCGCCCCGGGCCTCCCCCCGGGGCGCCTCTATCGTTTCGCCTGGGGCCTGTACCTCGTGCTGGCCCTGGCCGGAGCGCTCTGGATCGGCCTCCGGCGGGGGGTGATCCCGCTGTCGCTGTTCGTCGATCGCGAACGCTGGTGGCTCGATCTCGCTCTGGGCTTGAGCGCGGGAGGATTGCTGCTGGGCGCGTGGTGGGGGGCCGAGCGCACCTTTCCTTTGGCGAAGGAGCTGGAGGCGCGGCTGGGCGAGGCGCTGGGGATCATCACGCCCTCCGAGGCGATCGTCCTCGCCCTCCTCTCCGGCTTCGCCGAGGAGCTGTTTTTCCGCGGCGCCCTGCAGGGGACGGTCGGCTGGGCGGCCGCCACGGCGCTGTTCGGCCTGCTGCACAGCGGACCCGGCAAGGCGTTCCGGCTCTGGACGCTGTTCGCCGTCGTCGCCGGCGCGCTGCTCGGCGGCCTGATGGTCTGGCGCGGCAACCTTCTGGGGCCGATCGCCGGCCATTTCCTGGTCAACGCGGTGAACCTCCGCCGTCTGGCCAGCCTGGGGGACTCTGCTAGACTGCCGGCGGGCGAGACCCAGAGCGAAAAGGAGAGTTAACGGGATGGCAAGCGATTCTCGGGATGTGCTCGCGCGCATCGATACGGAGAAGGAGAGGTACCTCGAGGAGCTGAAGGATTACATCCGCATTCCCTCGATCTCGACCGATCCGGAGTTCAAGGACGAGGTGCTCCGCGCGGGAGATTTCCTGGTGGGCAAGATGCGCGAGGCGGGGCTGACGGCCGAGCGGATCGACACGGCCGGGCATCCGCTGGTGTACGGCGAATGGCTGGGCGCGCCGGGCAAGCCGACGGTCCTCTTCTACGGCCACTACGACGTGCAGCCGGTCGATCCCATCGAGCTCTGGCGCAATCCGCCGTTCGAGCCGACGGTCGAGGGGGACAAGCTGGTAGCCCGCGGCGCTACGGACGACAAGGGGCAGTCGTACGCCCATCTCAAGGGGGTGGCGGCGCTGCTCGCCGAGCGCGGCAAGCTGCCGGTGAACGTCAAGTTCCTGGTCGAGGGCGAGGAGGAGGCGGGGGGGCAGGCGATCGAAGAGTACGTGAAGAAGGACGGCTGCCAGCGGCTCAAGGCCGACGCCGTGGTCATCTCCGACTCCTCGCTCTTCGCGCCCGGGCAGCCGTCGCTGGTCTACGGCCTCCGCGGTCTCTGCTACATGGAGATCAAGGTGACCGGCCCCGACCGCGACCTCCACTCCGGCACCTTCGGCGGCGCGGTCTGGAATCCGCTCAACGCCCTCTGCCACATCGTCGACGGTCTGCGCGACGCGACGACCGGCAAGATCCTGATCCCCGGCTTCTACGACGACGTCCGCCCGCTCGAGGCCTGGGAGCGCGAGGAGTTCGCCAAGCTTCCCTGGGACGAGGCCGCCTACAAGACCGAGCTCGGCGTGCCCAGCGTCTTCGGCGAGGAGGGGTACACCACCCGCGAGCGCGCCTCGGCGCGGCCGACCTGCGACGTCAACGGCATCTTCGGCGGCTACATGGGGAAGGGGGCGAAGACCGTGCTCCCCTCCTGGGGCGGCGCCAAGGTGTCGATGCGCCTGGTCCCCGATCAGGATGCAGAGAAGATCGCCCGACTTTTCACCGAGCACGTCCAGTCGCTCGCTCCAGAGGGAGTGAGGGTCGAGGTGACCGCCCTCCATGGCGGCCCTCCGACCATCGTCGAGGTCAAGGGACCGATCGTCGACGCCGCGCTCGACGCCATGGAGGAGGTCTGGGGCGCGCGGCCGGTGCGCATCCGCGAGGGGGGCTCGATCCCGATCGTCTCGACCTTCGCCTCGGTCCTTGGGTGCCCGGTGCTGCTGCTGGGCTTCGGCCTCAACGACGACGGCCTGCATTCGCCGAACGAGAAGTTCAACATCAGTCACTTCTACAACGGGATCCGCTCCGTCGTACGGCTGCTGGACCGCTTGAGCGAGCTATGAGGAGCAAAGACCACTACGAGCGCGAGATCAAGTTCCCCAAGGTCGAGCTGGACAAGCTGCGCGACCGGCTGATCGAGCTGGAAGCGGAGCGGGTCGGGCCCTCGGCCTTCGAGGACAACTGGATTCTCGACCGCAACGACGAGCTGCTGTCGTCGGACCGCATCCTGCGGCTGCGCACCGACGGCGGCCGTGCGCGTCTGACCTTCAAGGGCCCGATGAAGATCGAGGGGAACGTCAAGGTGCGCGAGGAGCGCGAGATCGAGGTGCAGAGCTCCGACGAGGCCATGGCCCTGTTCGAGAACCTCGGCTACAGCATCGTGCGCCGCTACCAGAAGATGCGGGAGGAGTGGCAGCTCGGCGGCGTCACCATCGCGCTCGACCACACCCCGATCGGCGACTTCGCCGAGTTCGAAGGGGACGGCGCGGAGACGGTCTCCAAGCGCTGCGGCTTCGATCCCGAAAAGGCGGAGCGCCGCTCCTATCTCCGCCTTTACGAGGAGTACCTCAAGAGCCACCCGGACGCGCCTCCCGAGATGGTGTTCCGCTAGGCTCGGTTCGAGCCAGGACATCTCATGCGGAACACCCGGATCCGCGCGCTCGTCCTGGCGGCGGGGCTGGGCACGCGGCTGCGGCCGCTGACCCTTGCCGTCCCCAAGCCGCTGCTGCCGGTGCGCGGCGTGCCGATCCTCGGCAACGCCCTCGCCCGGCTCGCCGAGGTCGGATGCGAGGCCGCCGCGGTCAACCTCCATTACCTCGGCGACGCGATCCGGCGGCACTTCGGCGACTCGTATTCCGGTCTGCCGCTGACTTGGTCGGAGGAGCCGGAGGTCCTCGGAACCCTCGGCGCCCTCCACCCGCTGCGAGAGTTCCTCGCGCCCGCCGACCTCGTGCTGCTCGTCAACGGCGACAGCTTCTGCGACTGGCCCTTCCGCGAGCTGATCGACCGCCATCTCGCCAACCGCTGGCGCTCGACCCTCCTGCTCACCTCGTGGCCCGACCCGGCGGACTTCGGCGGCGGTGTGGGGATCGATCGCGAAGGGCGGATCCTCTCCCTTCGGGCGGGCGTTCCGGAGTGTGGCGAGGCGGTGAGCCGCTACGCCTTCGCCGGCGCGCACGTCTTTTCGCCGGAGCTTCTCGTGGATTTGAAGCCTGGGAAGTCCGACATCGTGGGCGATCTCTACGTGCCGATGCTGGCGGCGGGCGAGGCGATCGGCTCGCTGGTGGACGATCGTCCCTGGCACGACATGGGCACGCCGAGGCGCTTCCTCGACGGCACGCTCGAAGCGGGGACCTGGGTCTCTCCGGAGGCGAGCGTGGACGCGGCGGCGGAGGTGCTGCGCTCGTCGATCGAGCCGGGAGCGGCAGTGGAAGCGGGAGCGCGCGTCGAGGGCTGCGTGCTCTTGCCGGGGGCCCGGATCGGCGCGGGGAGCGTCGTCCGCGAGTCGATCGTCGGCTTCGGCGCCGCCATTCCTCCCGGCGCGCGGGTCGAGCGCCAGATCGCCATGCCGGGCGAGGACGGCGGCGCGGATTTCACTCCCTTCGAAGGTTGAACCTGCCGCGCCCGTCTGTCATCATGCTGTCACCGGAGGCACCCTCCGGCCCCAGGAATGCAAGCCGACGCCAACCCCTATCGCCTCCTGGTCTTCGACTGGGATGGGACGCTGATGGATTCCATCGGCACGATCGTGGCGTGCACCCAGGCCACGATCCGCGACCTCGAGCTCGGGAAGCTCCCCGAGAAGACCATCCGCGGCATGATCGGGCTCAGCCTCCGGCAGACGATCGAGACGTTGAGCCCCGGCTGTGACGAGGCGCTCTTCGGCCGCATCCTCGATCGCTACCGGGAGCACTGGCAGTCGACCTATCGCGACATGCCGCTGCTCTTCCCCAGCGCCGGCGAGCTGCTGCGCGATCTCGCCGCCGCCGGCTACCTCCTGGCGGTCGCCACCGGCAAGAGTCGCCGCGGCCTCGACTACGCCCTCGATCAGACGGGATTGCGCGCGGTCTTCCACGCCACCCGTACCGTCGACGAGGCCTTCTCGAAGCCGCACCCCAAGATGCTGCTCGACCTCCTCGACGAGCTGGGCGTGGCGCCGGGCGACGCCTTGATGGTCGGCGACACCACCCACGATCTGGAGATGGCGAGGAACGCGCGGACGCCCGCCGTCGGCGTCTGTTCCGGCGGCCACAGCCGCGAGGAGCTCCTGGAGCTGGAGCCCCTCGCCTGCCTGGACGGCGTGGTGAGCCTGGGGCGCTGGCTCGCCGAGCGGATGGCGGCGGTCACCACCGTCGGCGCCTGAGACTCCCCGGCTTTCAGGCGCTTGCCAGCGCCCGCAGCCCGAGCAGCCGCTCCTCGACCTCGGTGCGATCCGGCGCGTGCGGCTGGAGCGACAGATAGGTTTCGAGGTCTTGGGCCGCGTCGCCCATCAATCCCAGGTCGGCTCGGACCACCGCGCGATTTTGATAGAGGTCGCCTTGGTCGGGAGCCAGGTCGAGGGCCTTGTCCAGGTCGTGCAGGGACTCGGCGTGGCGATTCAACTGATAGAGGAGGACGGCGCGGTTCGCGAGGGCGTCCCAAAGCTTCGGATTCAGCTCCAGCGCGCGAGTGTAGTCGGCGATGGCTGCCTCCGCTTGGTCCAGGCTTTCCCGGGCTTGAGCGCGTCCGAGCAAGGCCAGAACCTGGTCGGGCTCGAGGTCGAGAGCCCTGGAGTAAGCCTGCACCGCCTCGCCGGCCTTCCCTGTCCGGCGGTGGCACTGGCCCAGGTTCGTGTAGACCTCGAAATAAGGCGGGCTCAGCTCGATGGCCTGCTCGAAATCTCTGCGAGCCTCGGCCACGGCGCCCATCTTCAGGAGCAGACCTCCTCTGTCGTTGTAGTACTCCGAGTAACAGGGGTCCATGGCAATGGCGGCTGAATAGTGGGCGATCGCCTCGTCCAGGCAGCCGATCGCCGAATACACCTGGCCCAGGTTGTAGAGGAGCACGGAGCGATGGAGCCGGTGTCGAGTATCCTGAAAGCTCGCAGCGAGCCGGTCGAAGCTCGAACGGCAGAGGGCGATGGCCTCCTCGAATCGGCCCTGAAAATGCCGGACCATTGCGAGGCCGTTGAGATTGAAAACAATTCGAAAGGTACGCCCTTCCTCCGTCAGCTCGGCGAGCTCCAGCTCTTCAAGCCCCATGCGCAGATAGTCCTCGGCCCGCTCGAAATCTTTCCGTGGCAGGTATCGGGCGTAGAGCATCGCCATCAGGTAATAGAGCTGGCTTCGCCATTCAGGGCGCTCCGTCTGCCCGAGGGCATCTTCCTGCGCGAGCTGGAGGGCCGCCGAGGTATCGCGTAGCGCCATGTGACAGGAAAAGAGCTTGAAGAAAATCATCCAGCGCAGACCGGCGTCACCGGGCCGGATCGCCTTCGCGAGCCGCCTCGCGGTTTCACCATACCGGCAGGCGTCCGCGTAGAGGCCTCCATCCGTGCAGATGGAGAGGGCCAACAGGTTCCATTTCAAGGATCGGTCGGCGTTGCCGGCGCGGTCCCAAAGCCGGATCATCCGGGCCAGATTCCTTCGGATCTGAACGGCGTCGTTACCGATCCTGCGGTCCAGATCCTCGGCAAGAGCGGCTGCTTCGGTCGGATCGTGCTCGGGAAGCTTCTCTTCGGCGAGCTCCGCTCTCAGAAGAGGGCCGCGAGCCGCGGGAGGAAAAGCGGCATGAAGGCGCTCTCCCATTCCGGGGCGAACCACCAACAGAAGCGAGAGGTTCAGGTCATGACCTCGCCGTCTTATCAGCTCCCGGAAAAAATGAAGGCCGATCTGGCTGGCGCCTTCATAGTGTTCACAGACCATGAGCCAACGGCCGTCAGCGGTCAAAGGTTTCCAATCGGCGAGCAGGTCGATGAGGCCATGGACGCTACGGAAGGCGCGGTCTGCCGGATAACCGCGGACCTTCTCCTCGCCAGATGAGAGGTCGGTCAGGTTCTGAAAGCGAAGTTGCAGCGACTCTTGAAGCTCCGGCAAGACCTGTAGGAGCTCGTGATCGTGCAAGCTCACCAGTGCAGGGTTCGCCGTGCGGATCTCGCCGATGACCGAGGCCATGAGGTCCTGGACGCCGGCCCAGACGCCACCGCTTTCGAAATCGCAATCCAGGAGCCACGCCCGTGAGGGCTCAGGCAGGCTGGCCTCCAGGATGATCCTCCGGATGAGATGCGAACGCGCTTCTCCAGGGTGGGCCTCGAGGATGGCGGCCTGCCCCCGGCGGGGCTGCCAAAGGTCGCTGGGGGCTTGCGCGTTCATGCTGCTCCTCCTGACCAGTTGCGAACGATGCTCCGGATCCAGAGCCATAAACCGCCCGCGAGAGGAGCCAGCGAGAGGGCGGCGAAGGCGACCGAATCCAGAAAGTCATACGGATGGCTGTGAAAGCCCGCGGCGAGCGAAGCGTGAACTCCGAACAGGTATTTCAATGAAACCGGGATCGTGACCAGGAAGAGCGTGCCGAAAGCGAGCCCACGCCCGAAGAGCCAGACCAGGGAGTAGGCCCGGATCACTCGTCTCTCTGCTTCGGGGATCGCGCTCTGATCGACGTGCGCGACCTTGGGAAACACCCGCGCCAGCTGTCCGCGGAGAAACATCTCGGTGTCCCTGAGCAGGCTCTTGCAGTCGAAGAACGTCGAAAGGAGGTAGTACACGTCCGTCCGGACGAAGAAGAAGAACTGCCAGAGCAGCCGCATCAGGTAGCCGAACAGAACGGCTGGCAGCAAACGGGACGCGATGCTTCCGAGGTGCAGCCATCCCAGATCGCGGGCGTACAGAATCAGAATCAGAAGGGATGCCGAAACCATGTCGATCAAGGGTCCGGCGATCATCGGGAAGTAGCGCTTTTGTTTCGGCACCGACCAGAGGCCCGAGAGGTCGGTTTCCGCCACGATCATCCAGAGCCGATGGCTGATATTCAGCCGTGCCTTGACGTCCAATGCCCGCGCGGCGAGAAGGTGGCCCATCTCATGGAGGAATACTGCCGAGCAACCGATGATCACCAGCGAGAGCGCATAGAAGAAGCGGTGTTCCGGAAAATAGAGGGCGTTGCGATCCGGCAGCAGGGAAGGCCGCGCGGCGATCGCCGCCAGCGACGCCACGATCAGGAGGCGGCAGGTCAGGAGCACCGGCCGGCTGAAGATCCGCTGGGCGGCGACGGGCGAGACCCGCTCGAAATGAAACCGGGGAACCCTGGCCGACGGCGAAGCCACCGGCGCTCTCGCGGCCGAATGCCGCGGTTGCACGAAACCCCTTCTTTCCAGAACGTCGAGGAAGTCCGGCAGGTCTGCGTCCTCTCCATATTGTGCGCGATGGAGGTCCTGGGCTTCCCCCACCGTTTTTCCCTGCACCAGCGCGTCGAGCAGGTCCACCGCATAGGCGGGAATGGCAAGGAAAACGCCGAGCTCAGGGCGGCCGACGACGATCTCGCCGCCTTGGGGCTGGCGGGTGAAGGGATGAACGAGGACCTGGGTGCTGCTGGTGAAATTCGTCATGGTAAAGATCGACAAGGAGGGACCATGCGGCGGACGCATGGCCCTCCGATGAGCCTCTTAGTTGGAGGTGGCGCCGCAGATCTCGACCCAGCTACCGTCGGGATAGACGGTAATGGTGCAGCAATCGTTGTTGTAGAAAGCCGCCGTGGTCTTCAGCGTCTCCACTTCGCGAATCACGATCTTCTTCATGGTTCTCACCCCCTTTCGAGTTAATGGTGCGTGAAGATGATAGGGGCGGACCTGCCTTTAAGGTTGACCTTAAGCCTTGATCTTTTCTCTTGACGTCCGCTCTCACGATGGGCTTGCCGGCGGAGCCAGGCGCAGCTCCGAGGGCGTTTTCCTGAAGCGCCGATGGAAGGCGCGACAGAACGTCTCCGGATGGCTGTAGCCGACCGCCATTCCAACCAGGTAGAGCTCGACGCATTCTTCCCGGAGCAGGCTGACGGCAGCTTCCAGGCGGAGGATCTCTATATATTCCCGGATCCCGACGCCGAGAACCTGGCGAAAACGGGACGACACGTTGTTGTTGCGGAGCCGGCAGCCGGCGCGGGCGGTGTTGACGTTGAGAGAAGGTTCGAAAAGGTGGGTGTGAATGTATTGGACGACGTCGAAGATCTCTCTGGGCAGGCTGGATAGAGCGGGTTCCCTCTCCCGCTGAATCCGTTCAAGAACCGCCTGGACCCGCCGCAGCTTGCCGCAGAAGTCCAGGTCCTGATGTCCCTTCATCTGAGGCTCTCTGAACATCGTCACCTCGCGATGGGTTCTGAGGGAGGGGTTGGCGGTCGTCTCTAACAGGCAAGGTGCTTGAAATCGCTAAAGTGTTGCCTTGGCCGGCCGTGGAGGGGAGAACGTCTGAGCGAACCTTGAGAGGAGGAGAAGCGAAGAGGGGGAGGCTTCAGGCCTCCCCCCTTTTCAGGAGGGTGGAATCCGACGACCGCTCACTTTCCCTTTTTGGCCGCCATTCCTTCCAGGTCCTTGACCTGCTGAGGATTCGGCGCCGGCTGGGTGGTCTTCGCGGCGGCGAGGGCCCGCTCGGCGTACTTCGCGGCGCCCTGGGTGTCGTTCTGCTTGGCGAGCAGCATGGCCTTGGCGCGCAGGTTGTTGAAGTTGGCGTCGAGCGCGATCGAGGCATCGAGCCAGCGCGAGGCGTCGTCGAGACAGGTGTTGTTCTGGATGCAGTAGCTGGCCGCCGAGAAGGAGGTCTGCCAGCGCACCGCGTCCTTGACCTTGGCCGCCACCAGGTTCGGCGTGTCGACCTCGACGGTGAACGGC
>DATBAW010000393.1:0-5289 GCA_036271335.1 Thermoanaerobaculia bacterium | reverse complement strand
GGAGACGCAGAACGAGCCCGGGCTCTCCTCCGGCCTCGCTCGTATCGGCGAGGTGCTGGCCGAGCTGGAGGCGGCAGGAATTCCACCCGAGCGCACGCTCCTCCTCGGCTTCTCGCAGGGCGCCTGTCTGACCCTCGAATTCGCGGCGCGCAACGCCCGGCGCTATGGTGGGATCGTCGGCCTTTCCGGTGCCATCATCGGTCCGCCGGGATCGCCGCGGACCTATGCCGGCTCCCTGGCCGGCACCCCGGTCTTCCTGGGCTGTAGCGACCGCGATCCCCACATCCCACGTCCGAGCGTGGACGAGACGGCGGAGGTGCTGCGGACGATGGGGGCGGAGGTGACGGAACGGATTTATCCGGCGATGGGTCACACGGTGAACCAGGATGAATTGGCGTTCGTGCGGGAGCTGATCGCGGCGGTTTCCTCTTCGGCGGGCCCCTCATCACCCCGGCCCTCTTCTCCCACCGCACTCCCCCCGACCGGGAGAAGAGGGAGTAGTTAGAAGAAGTTAGCTCAGAAACGAAGTCGCGCTTTAGCCCTCTCTCTCCCGGTCGGGGGGAGTGCGGTGGGAGAGAGAGGGTTGGGAGAGTGAGGGGCCCCGGCCGCCAGGCCGGGGTCTTTCTGTTTCTTCTTTTGCTTGTCTTACCTCACGGCTTCGCCCCCGCCTTCTCGCTTCCCGCTGTCTCCTCCGCCGGCCGGTTCTTCACGTACTTCTCCAGCCACTCGTAGCTCTCCCACATTCCGTGCAGCACCGACTCGCGGCCGCGGTAGCCGTGGGCTTCCAGCGGCAGGTAGACCAGCCGCGCCGTGGCGCCGTTCCCCTTCAGGGCGTTGAAGAAGCGCTCGCTCTGGATCGGATCGGTGCCGGGGTTGTTGTCCGCCTGGCCGTGGATCATCAGCAGGGGGTGCTTGACCTTGTCCGCGTACATGAACGGCGACATCTGCATGTAGGTCTCCGGCGCGTGCCAGAGGTCACGCTCCTCGGACTGGAAGCCGAACGGCGTCAGCGTGCGGTTGTAGGCGCCGCTCTCGGCGATGCCGGCGGCGAAGAGGTCGGAGTGGGCGAGCAGGTTGGCGGTGGTGAAGGCGCCGTAGGAGTGGCCGCCGATGGCGATCCGCCGGCGGTCGGCCACGCCGCGCCGGACGACCTCGTCGACCGCCGCCTGCGCGGATGCCACCAGCTGCTGTACGTAGGTGTCGTTCGGCTCCTGGCTCCCCTCGCCCACGATCGGCATGCTGGGGTTGTCCAGCACCGCGTAGCCGAGCGTCAGCCAGACCAGCGGCGAGCCGGCGCCGGCCCGCGCGAAGCGGTAAGGGGAGTCCTGCACCTGCCCCGCCGCGTCGGCGCTCTTGAACTCCTGCGGATAGGCCCACATCAGCATCGGCAGCGGACCGTCCGCCGGCTTCCAGCCTGCCGGCGTGTAGAGGGTAGCGGTGAGCTGCACGCCGTCCGCGCGCGGGTAGCGGATCAGCTCCTTGTGGAAGCCCGCGAGCTGCGGCGTCGGGTGGGGGAAATGGGTGAGCTGGCGGAGCTTGCCGCCGGTGGCGAGGTCGCGGACGTAGAAGTTGGGCGGCTCCTCCACGGCCTCGCGGCGCTCGAGGATCTGCTTGCCCTCCGCGTCGAGCACGTCCACCGGGATCTCCAGGTAAGGCGCCGCCGAGCGGAAGAGGCGCCGCGTCTTCCTGCTCGCGACGTCGAGGGCATCGAGGAACGGCCGGTTCCCCTCGGAGGAGGCGCCCTCGCCGAGCAGGAAGAGCGTGCGGCCGCCGTCGGCGGTGCGCAGCACCGTCCGGCCGCGGGCGTCGAGGGTGGTCAGCGGGCTGCCGGGATCGGCGTAGCGATCCTCGACCGAGCGGTCGAAGAGGACCGCCGGCGCGCCCTTGCCGCCGGGCTGGACGATCCAGGTCTGCGTCCTGCGCGTCTTGAACCAGGACTCGCTGATCAGCGCCAGGCCGTCGTTGCTCCAGGTCACCCGGCCGAAGCGGAGGGCGAGGGTGGCGAGGGGCGCGGGCTCTCCCTGGAACGGCGCCGCGAGGAGGAGGGCGCGGTCGCGCTCCGCGGCGGGCTTGCCGGCGTCGCCGCCGTCGAGCGCCTCGACCCAGAAGAGCGTGGCCGGCGCATCCTCGCGCCAGGCGACCTCGCGCGGGCCGGTCGGCACGCTGTCGAAGGCGATCGGGATCTCCTCCTCCAGCGGCAGGTCGGCGACCATGTGCACCACCTTGCCGTCGAGGTCCCAGACCTCGGTCCGGCGCGGGAAGCGGTCGGCGGCCACGAGATAGGAGAACGGCCGGTGGAGGGTCTGCACCAGCAGGAAGCGGCCGTCCGGCGACGGCGAGAGGTCGGCGACCATCCCCGGCGCGCCGAGCGGCGTCACCTTGCCGTCGAGGGTGATCCGGGCCACGCGCGACGTCAGGTAATACTCGAAGAGCGCCTCGTCCGACGTGCTCTTGAGCAGGTCCGGGAAGGTGCGGGCCGGCGCCGCGTGGCCGGTGCTCTCGCGGATCACCGGCCCGGTCGGCACCTCGGACACCGGCGGCTCGGCGCCGAGGTCGGTGTCGACGAGCGTGCAGACGAGGCTCTGGCCGTCCGCCAGCCACTGCGGCTCCGTCGAGGCGGTCAGGTTCAGATGGTCGGCGATCCGCCGGGCCTGGCCGCTGCCGACCTCGGCGACCCAGAGCTCGACGCCGTCCGTGCGGACGTTCGTGAAGGCGATCCGGGAGCCGTCGGGAGACCAGCGCAGACCGGCGATCCGCACGCCCTCCGGCAGCCCCGAGAACCGGCGCTCGGTGCCGTCGGCGACGCGCATCAGCCGCATGCCGGTCAGATAGCCGGCGCGGCTCGGAGCGTGCGTCTGCGGCCGGATGCGCAGGCCGCCGAGCCGCAGCTCCCGCTCGGCCAGCTCCGAGATCGGCGGCAGGCTGGGGCGATCGACGATCAGCAGCCACTGCCGGTGCGGATCGAGCGAGGCTCCGGGAGTGGGCGGCGCGTCGACGATGTCGACCAGCACCTGTGGCGGCAGCTTGTAACCGGTGTCGGCCGCCGGGGCCGTCGCCGCGGCAGCCGGGATCGCCAGACCGATCAAGACCAGCGGCAGGGCCGGCCAGGTCCATGAGAAGCGGGGGAATCGCATGCGGGCGCGTCTCCTTTCGGGGTTCCGTAGAATCCGAATCATAGCCGACGGACGCGCCCCCCTCCCCACCGGAAGCCGCGTCCTGCCCTCGACGACCCGTCTCCTATAGACCAGCCGGCATCCTCAGAACCGGAAAGTCCGCCGCATGTCCCGCGAATTGTGCCGCATGGACCATGATCCTGAAATTGCTACCCATGAATTTGACGGCATCTTGCGCAGTATCCTCCGCATAAACCGTGAAAGAGCTGTAGGAATTCGCGGTGATCCTTCTATATTTGGCGGTAGTCGTTCCAAAATGGATGGGTCAAGCAGAAAATAGGTAGATAAGCTCCGCATATCTACCAAATGTTGCGGTACAAATGCCCCAAGGCGCCGCGAATACCTCACAAGGCGGTTTGCCATCCTTGGCAGTCGCGGCATGTCCAGGGCTATATGCGGGAGATTTCCGTCACACCATCTCCTTCACTTTGTCCGCCAGCACGGTCAGCGCGATCTTGCCGCCATGGGGCGTGCCTTTGGCGAGGGCCTCGGCGAAGTGGGCGGCCTGCTTGGCGGTGATCTTCGGCGGCGTCGGCGGCTCGTTGGGATCGACCACCGCCTCGATGATGGCGGGACCGGGCCGGGAGAGCGCCTCGTCGAGCTGGTCGCCGCAGGTGGCGGGGTTGTCGATGGAATATCCCGCGGCGCCGCAGGCACGGGCGAAGGCGGCGAAGTCGATGGGATGAAGGTCGCATTCGTACTCGGGATTGCCGAGAAAGACCATCTGCTCCCACTTGATCTGGCCGAGCGAGTTGTTCTTGACGACCACCACCTTGATCGGCAGCCCGTACTTGACGGCGGTGGCGAACTCGCCCATCAGCATGGTGAAGCCGCCGTCCCCCACGAAGCCGACGCACTGCCGGTCGGGGTAGGCGATCTGGGCGGCGATGGTATAGGGAAGGCCGCAGGCCATCGACGCCAGGTTCCCCGAGACCGAGCACATCTGCCCTCGTTTCACCGGGATGTGGCGGGCGAACCAGCTGGTGTTCGTCCCCGAGTCGCAGGAGATGATGGCGTCGTCGCGCAGCCGCTTGCCGAGCTCCCAGGCGACCACCTGCGGCTTCATCGGTAGGTCGATGCGGGAGGTCTGCGCGTCCATCAGCTCCCGCCACTCCCGCATCCCCTTCTGGGCGTCCTCCAGGAAGCCGCGGTGCTTGTTCCGCTTGAGCAGCGGCAGCAGCTCGCGCAACGTGGCCGCGCTGTCCCCGACCATCCCGACCTCGATGGGGTAGCGAAGGCCGATCCGCACCGGATCGAGGTCGATCTGCACTCCGCGCGCCTGTCCCGGTTTGGGGAAGAATTCGATGTAGGGGAACGAGCTGCCCACGATCAGCAGCGTGTCGCACTCCTCGAGCGCCTCCTGCGACGGCTTGGTGCCGAGCAGTCCGATGCCGCCGGTGGTGTAGGGGCTGTCGTCCGGCACTGCCGCCTTGCCGAGCAGGGCCTTGATGATCGGCGCGCCCAGCATCTCGGCGATCATCTCCAGCTCCTCCGTAGCGTGGAGCGCCCCACGCCCGGCGAGGATCGCGACCTTCTTCCCCTTGCCGAGCACCTCCGCCGCCTTCCGCAGGCTCTCCGTGGAGGGAAGAGCGGCGCGCCGTCCCAGGACGTCCGAGTTGTGGTGAGGCACGTTGCGAGCCGACCGCTCGCCCCCTTCCTGGTCCTGGAGATCGTTGGGGAAGTTGATGTGGGCCACCCCGCGATAGCTGAGAGCCGCCCGGCACGCGAGGTTGGTGACGTTCTCGACATGGGTGGCACTCATCACCCGCGTGTTGTAGACCGCCACGTCCATGAACAGCTTGTCGAGGTCGACGTCCTGCTGCGAGAACGTGTCGATGAGGTCGTGATACGCATGCCCCGTGATCGCGAGCACCGGCTGGCCGTCGAGCTTGGCGTCATAGAGTCCGTTGAGCAGATGGATCCCCCCGGGCCCCGACGTCGCCAGGCACACCCCGAGCTTCCCCGTGTACTTCGCATACCCGCAAGCCATGAACGCCGCCGACTCCTCATGGCGCACCTGAACGAACCGCACCAGCTCCCGCCGCTTCCGCAGCGCCTCCATGATCCCGTTGATGCCGTCGCCAGGGAGGCCGAACACGGTGTCCACCCCCCAGTC
>DATBAW010000392.1:0-14057 GCA_036271335.1 Thermoanaerobaculia bacterium | reverse complement strand
TCGAAAGACTCCTTTCATTCATATTCTACCGCGAAGCCGCCGCTTCCCCGACGATCCGGAAGGCGTCGCGGGCGATCATCAGCTCCTCGTTGGTGGGGATCACGAAGACGCGCGTGCGCGCCCCGTCCGGCGAGATCTCCGCCTCACTCCCCAGGGCGGCGCCGTTGCGCGCCGGATCGACGGCGAGGCCGAGGGCGTCGAGACCGGCCAGGGTGCGCTCGCGGATGGCAGGCGCGTTCTCGCCGATGCCGCCGGCGAAGGCCACGGCGTCCACTCCGCCCAGCGCCGCCGCGTAGGCGCCGATGTACTTGCGCAGGCGGTAGCAGAAGACGTCGATGGCGAGGCGCGCCTGCTCGTTCCCCTTCGCCTCCGCCTCCAGCAGCGTCCGCATGTCGGGCGACAGCCCGGAGATCCCCAGCAGGCCGCTGTGCTGGTTCATCAGCGCGCTCGCCTCGGCGGCGCCGAGCTCCTCGCGCCCCATGAGAAAGAGCAGCGCCGCCGGATCGAGGTCGCCGCAGCGGGTGCCCATCACCAAGCCCTCCAGCGGCGTGAAACCCATCGAGGTGTCCACCGACTTGCCCGCGCGCACGGCGCACACCGAGGCGCCGTTGCCGAGGTGGCAGGTGATCAGGCGCAGCCCGGGATCGTCCTCGCGGCGATCGAGACGCGCCGCCAATCGCCCCGAGACGAAGCGGTGCGAGGTGCCGTGAAAACCGAAGCGGCGGATGCCGAAGCGCTGGTACGTGCTGTAGGGGAGCGCGTAGAGATAGGCCGCCGCCGGCATCGTGTGATGGAAGGCGGTGTCGAAGACGGCCACCGCCGGGGTGTCCGGCAGCACCGCCTTCGCGGCCCGATAGCCCTGGAGATTGGCGGGGTTGTGCAGCGGCGCGAGCGCGATGTTCTCCTCGATCCCGGCGATCACCTCGTCGTCGATCAGCACCGACGCATGGAAGCGCTCGCCGCCGTGGACGACGCGATGGCCCACGGCGCCGATCTCGTCCTGGTGTGGAATGACGCCGTTCTGGCGGTCCGTCAGCAGCGCCAGCGCCTTTTCGACCGCCGTCCGGTGCTGGAAGGCGCCAATGGCGTCGCGCACCGGCTTCTTCCCTTCGACCTCGAAATGGAGGATGGCGGTGCCGCCGGCATCCTCGACCAGCCCCTTGGCCAGCGTGCGGTCACGGCCCTCGCGGGCCATCGCCTCATCGGTCTCGATGAGCTGGAACTTGAGCGACGAGCTGCCGCAGTTGAGGACCAGGACCTTCATGCGGCAGCGGTTGTCTGCAATCAGGGGGCCATCCGCAATCAAAAGGCCAGCAATCAGAACGCCATCAGCTCGCGCGCCGCCGCCAGCACCTTCCCCTTGTCGGGAAGCAGCACCTTCTCCAGGTTCTTGGCGTAGGGGACCGGGCGGTCGGGATAGGTGACGCGACGGATCGGCGCGTCGAGCCAGGGGAAGGCGGCGTCGGCCAGGCGCGCGGCGATCTCGGCGCCGAAGCCTTCGGTGAGCGGCGCCTCGTGGACGACCAGCGCCCGGCCCGTCCGCTTCACCGAGGCGAGCACCGTCTCCTCGTCGTAGGGGACCAGCGTCCGCAGGTCGATCACCTCGGCCTCGACGCCCGATTTCGCCAGCTCGTCGGCGGCCTCCATGCAGGTCCAGGTCGAGGCGCCATAGCCGATCAGCGTCAGGTGCGTGCCCCGCCGCATCACCTTCGCCTCGCCGAGGCGGGCGACGGCGTCGCCGTCCGGCATCACGCTCTTGATCCGGCGGTAGAGGTACTTGTGCTCGAAGAGCATCACCGGGTTGGGATCGCGGATCGCCGCCTTGAGCAGACCCATGGCGTCCGTGGCCGTGGCGGGGCAGACCACCTTGATGCCGGGCGTCATCGCGAACCACCCCTCGGGGTTCTGCGAATGGAAGGGGCCGGCGCCGACACCGCCGCCGGTGGGGAGGCGGATGACGATCGGGCAGGGGACCTGCCAGCGGTAGAAGAGCTTGGCCGCGACGTTGACCAGCTGGTTGAAGCCGCAGGTGATGAAGTCGCCGAACTGCATCTCGACCACCGGCCGGTAGCCGAGCAGCGCGGCGCCGATGGCGATGCCGATCGTGCCGCTCTCGGCGATCGGCGTGTCGTAGACCCGGTTCGGCCAGCGCGCGTGCAGCCCCTTGGTGGTGCGGAAGGCGCCCTCGAAGACGCCGATGTCCTGACCCATCAGCACCACTGAGGGATCGCGCTCCATCTCCTCCAGCAGCGCCTGATTGATGGCGTCGACGTAGGTGATCTCGCCCTTCGAGCGCGTGAGGATGGCCGGAGCTTCGACGATCTTCTGTGACGGCTCAGGGGCGAACACCGGCCGCAGCGCGATGTCGTCCGCCGGCGGCGGCGCGTCGATGGCGCGGGTGATGGCGGATTCGACCATCTCGGCGATCCGCGCTTCAAGGCGTTGCCGGATGTCGGCGGTCAGCACGCCCTCCTCCTCGAGGCGCTTGGCATAGGCCGGCACCGGATCGGCGGCGCGGTAGGCGTCGAGCTCGTCGGCGGGCACGACCTTCAGCGAGTCGTCCCCCTCGGCGTGGCCGCGCATGCGGCCGAGCATCGCCTCGATCAGCGTCGGCCCCTCGCCGGCGCGGGCGCGGGCCACGGCGCGGGCGTAGGCCGCGGCCATGGCGTCGGGATCGTTGCCGTCCACCGTCTCGGCGGCGACGCCGTAGCCGATGCCGCGGTCGGAGAGCCGGCGGGCGGCGTACTGGAGGCGGGCCGGGGTGGAGAAGGCGTAGCCGTTGTTCTCGATCACCAGGATCAGCGGCAGCTTCCACACGGCGGCCATGTTGAGCCCCTCGTGGAAGTCGCCCGTCGAGGTGCCCCCCTCGCCGATGAAGTTGACGGCGATCCGGTTGCCGCCCGCCTGCTTGAAGGCGAAGGCGCAGCCGGCGGCCACCGGGATCATGGCGCCGAGGTGGCTGATCATGCCGAGATGGAGGATCCCCTCCTTCGGCGCCAGATAGCCGTAGTGGAACGAGCGCTCGACGCCCTGCGAGAACCCCTCGCCCTTGCCGAGCAGCTGGCAGGCGAGGCGGTGCATCAGGTGGTCGGGCTCGGGCCGGCGGCCGTCCGCCTCGCCGAAGCCGAAGCCGGGAAAGGCGCGGGCGGGATCGAGATAGACGGCGAGGATGGCGCCGAGATCGCGGTGGAGCGTGCACAGCGCGTCGCCGGCTTCCAACGCCAGGCCGGCCGGTATGGTCGTGGCCTCGCTCCCCACCTCGCTGTACCACTTGGAGACCCGGCCGGTGAGCAGCAGGGCCTCGAACCGCGAGTCGAGGTCGCGGGTGAGCTTCATGAAGGCATATCGGAGGAGCCGCGCCCGCGCGTCGGCGCGTCCGGCGGTCTCGGTGCTGTCAGGAGAAAAAGTCGGTTCGGGAGAATGGACGGTCATGCCGGAAGTGTATCAACTCCCCTGGGACCGCCGGCGTCCCGCCGGCTCGAATCAAAGCTTTTTAAAAACGGAGTTAGAGCCGGCGGGACGCCGGCGGTCCCAGGGGGGGCTACCTTTTCATCCCCCCGACCTGCTTCTCCAGCCGCTTTCGGTGGCGGTTCTCGGGGTCCATCTGGACGAGGATCTTGAGCGCCAGCTCAGCCTTGGCGGTGTCGCCGGCGGCGATGAAGGCCTCGACCTGCTGGACCCCCTGCTCCAGCGCCTGCTGCCGGCGGTGGATGGACTCCAGCCGCTCGATCTCCGCGAACATCGCCGGGCCGCGCGGATTGGCCGGCTGGGCCGCTTCGAGCTCGCGCGCGACCTCGCGGGCGGCGAACCAGTTGTGGTCCTCGAGGCTCTGCCGGTAGCGGCGGGCGAAGACGGCGTCCTGCTCCTCGCGGTGGATGCCGGCCCGCGCGTCGGTCAATTGCTCGCGGTAGAAGTCGAGCGTCACGCGGGGGATGTCGAGCTTGGCGAGGGCGTCCAGCTCGTCCTTGGCCTCCACCACCCGGTGCGCGGCGATCAGCTCCTCGAAACGCCGGCGCCGCTGCTCGCTCTCGACGTTCTCCCGTGCGTCGCGTTCCGCCCGGCCCAGCTCGTCGTTGAACGCCTCGGCCCGCTTGCCGGTCAGATCGTTCCGGGCGATCGTCTCCAGCTCGCGCCGGGCGGTCTGGAAGTCCTTCCGTTCGAGCGCGCTCCGGCCGGCAGCGAGGGCCGCCTCCGCGCGCTTCGCCTGCTCGGCCTCGTCGGCGAGGAGCTGGATCCAGTCCTCGTACTCGGCGCGCCGGGGGTGGCCGGGCTGGACCTCCAGCAGCGTCTCCAGGGCCAGGCGGGCGAGCGGCAGCTGCTTGCGCTCGAGGTATTGCCGGAGCACCTGCTCGGTCTCGCCGGCGCGGCGCCCCTGCGCCTCCTGCTCGCGGATCTGCGCCAGCCGCTCCTTCAGGCGGTCGAGGCCCTGGGCCCGCGGGCTGGTGGCGTCGATGCGCGCGATCAGCGCCTGCGCCTCGTCGATGCGCCCCGCCGCCAGCGCGGCCTCGGCGCGCGCGATCTCGCCGGCGCTCTCCTGGACCCGTTTCGACGCCCGATCGATCTGCGCCAGGAGATCGATCCGGTCGGCCCTCGAGAGCTCGCTGGAGCTCCGCTCGCGCGGGATCGGCGGCGGCGCCGGCGGCGGATAGGAGGGCTGGACCGGCATCTGCGGCATCGATTGCATCGGCGCCCGGAACGACACCGGCGGACCGGCGGCGCGCACCGCGGCCATCACCGACTTCGGGATCTCCTTGGTCTCGACCGCGGCGAGCGACTCCTCGACCCGTTCGAGGGCGAAGATGAAGCTGCGGGCGTCGGGGAAGCGCTGGTCGCGGTCGCGCTCCAGGGCGCGGCGGACGACGCGGTCGAGCTCGACCGGCACCTCCACGCGCGGGTTGCGGCCGCGCAACGGCAGCGGGTCCTCGGAGAGCCGCTTGAAGATGAAGCCGTGCTGGTTCTCTGATTCGAACGGCGGCAGGCCGGCGATCATCTCGTAGAGCACGAGGCCGAAGGAGTAGAGGTCGCTGCGGTGATCGAGGGCGCCGTTCGGGCTCGCCTGCTCGGGCGAGCAGTACTGGAGCTTGCCCATGAACATGCCGACCTGGGTGATCTCGAAGCTGGCGTCGGTCGCCAGGGTGCGGGCGAGGCCGAGGTCGATGATCTTCAGCCGCAGGTTGCCGGCCTTGTCCTCGGTGATCATCAGGTTGTCCGGCGAGAGGTCGCGGTGGATCACACCGGTGGCGTGGACGGCCTCGAGACCGTTGAGCGCCTGGATGGCGAGGCGGACCGCGTCCATCACCGGGAAGGGCCCCTGGCGGCGGATGTGGTCGCCGACGTCCTGCCCCTGGATGTGCTCCCACACCATGTAGAAGCTGGCGTCGGGCAGCGACGAGAAGTCGTAGAGGATGGCGACGTTGGGGTGCTTGATCTGGGTGGCGAGGCGCGCCTCGCGCACGAACCGCTTCTGGGCCGAGGGGTCGGCGGCGAGATCCTGGCGCAGGATCTTGATCACCCGCAGCTCCTGCAGATGGACGTGGCGCACCAGGTACACCTCGCCCATGCCGCCACTGCCGAGGCGCTGAACGATCTCGTATTTGCCGTCGAGGACGGACCCCGGCTCCCGGGCGCTCAAAACAGACACCTCCTTAAGGAGCGCCTATTGTAACCGCGAACCCTCCCGGCCTGGGGTTGAAACCCCAGGCTGAGCAGAGCCCGCCCTTCCAGGGCGATCCCCCTCCCGCCTACATCTCGTCCAGCAGCTTCTGCCGCTTGGCGTTGAACTCCTCCTGGGAGATCAGCCCTTCGTCCATCAGGCTCTTGAGCTGGCGGAGCTTGCCGGCGACCGGGTTCTCGGCCGGCGCCGCCGCCGCTGGTGCCGCGGCGGGAGCGGGAGCGGCAGGGGCGGCGGCAGGAGCCGGCTGCATGGCGTCGCGCATCATGCCGGGGAGCATGGCGCCGAGGCCGGCTCCCATGCCGAGCCCGATGCCGGCGCCCACGGTGCCGCCGCCGGACTGCTGGGCGGCGTCGCCGAGCGCCTTCGCGGCCTTGAACTTCATGTAGTTGTCGAGGTTGCCGAGCGCGCCCATGCCGCTGCGCTCGTCGATCATCTTCTGCACCTCTTCCGGCGGCGTGATCGCCCCCATGAAGAGATCGACCAGCTCGATGCCGTACTTGCCGAAGTCGTCGGCCACCCGCGCCTTCAGCCCCATCGCCAGCTCGTCGTAGAGCTTCGGCAGATCGAAGATCGAGGTGAGGTTCTCGCCGAGGATGTCGTTCAGGCGGGCGACGATGACGTCGCGGAAGTAGTCCTCGACCGCCTGGCTGGTGTACATGCCGCGGCTGCCGACCACCGAGTTGACGAAGACCTGCGCGTTGACGACCCGCACCGCGAACTTGCCGAAGGCGCGCAGGCGCACCATCGCGAGCTCCTTGTCGCGGAAGATCACCGGTTCCTTGGTGCCCCACTTGAGGTCGAGGAACGTCTTCGTCGAGACGAACATGACCGCCGCCTGGAAGGGCGACGTGCCGCCGAACGGAATGCTGAGGACGGTGGCGAGGATGGGCACGTTCTGGGTCGCCAGCGTGTGGCGGCCCGGGCCGAAGGTGTCGAGCGCCTTGCCGTCGCGGAAGAAGACCGCCTGCTGGCTCTCCTCGACGATCAGCTGGCTGCCCAGGCGGATCGCCGACGTGCCGTTGGCCGGCCAGCGCGAGACCATGGTGTTGCCGGTCGGGTCCTGATATTGGATCACGTCCATGTCGAAAGTCTCCTTGGTTGCCGCCTAAGGCGCGCTCTGCACCGCGTTGCTGACCACCTGCATGCGCTGCCGCCACTTGCCGTCGAGCGCCCGCGCCTGCTGGAGGAGATGGTCGAGGGCCGGCCCCGGATCGTCGCCGCCGGCCGCCGGCAGAGCCGCGATCTCGCTCTCGAGCTGCGCCAGGTCGTCCACCACCGAGCCGTCGAACTCGTAGAGCCGCTGGAGCTCCGGCTCGCCGATCTTGACCGCGTCGAACAGGCCGCTCGCCCCGTAGTCGCTGAAGCGGATCGCCTGCGACAGGCCGTCGATCTGCCGGTCGAGCCGGTCGAAACCGTTGAGGGCGCCGAGCTTGCCGGCGTCCACGAAGGCGCGCGAATGGTCGCGCAGCAGCCCCTTCAGCCGCCCGAGCTCGGCGGCCAGATGCTCGCGCAGCGTGCGGTCGACGTCGCGCCGCAGCTCGCGATCCTGAAACCCACGATAACCGGGGATCGACGCGCCCAGCCGCTCCAGCCAGTTGCGCTGTCCCCGAGCCTCTTCAAAACTGTTGGTCATCCGATGCCTCCTAGCTCTGGAGTCCCGACCCATCCTATCGCACAGGACGGTGGAGGGATCGGGCTCCGTCTATGAGTGACGCGCCGGAGACATTCGTTTCTTCCTTTTCTCCCAGGCGGGATTCCGTTATTCTTCGCCGGTAACTCCTGTGAGGCATCGTTTTGATTGCTTAAGGCTAGATTGGCAACCTTCGGCAGGAGAGCGCCCGCTCGCGCCCTCCTGCCGCTCCTCCTGCCCGGGCTCCTCGCTCTCGGGATGGGCGGATGCTCGCGCGAGGCGGCCGCGCCGCAGCACCCGAACCTCGTGCTGTTCACCCTCGACACCGTGCGCGCCGACCACCTGGGATGCTACGGCGACCGCCAGGCGATCACCCCCACGCTCGACCGCCTCGCCGCCGAGGGGCTCCGCTTCGCCGACGCCTCCTCGACGGTGCCGCTGACGCTCCCCTCCCACACCAGCCTGCTCACCGGCCTGCTGCCGCTGCATCACGGCCTGCGCATCAACGGCGCCGGGGCCCTGCGCCCGGGCACCGCCACGCTCGCCACCCTGCTCGCCGCCGCCGGCTACCGCACCGGCGCCTTCGTCGGCGCCTACGTGCTCGACCACCGCTTCGGCCTGAAAGCCGGCTTCGAGGTCTACGACGACGAGATCGAGCGCGATCCCAACGCCGGCTTTTCCCTGGAGGCCGAGCGGCCGGGGCGCGAGGTGGTCGACCGCGCCCTCGCCTGGCTGGCCACCGACGACGCCCGCCCGTTCTTCCTCTGGGTCCATCTCTACGACGCCCACGCGCCCTACACCCCGCCCCCGGCCTGGGCGGCGCGCCATCCCGGCCGCCCCTACGACGGCGAGATCTCCGAGGTGGACGAGCAGGTGGGGCGCGTCCTCGAGGCGCTGCGGAAGCGCGGGATCGACGGCCAGACGGCGGTGGCGGTGGCGGCCGACCATGGCGAGGGGCTGGGGGATCACGGCGAGCTGACGCACGGCCTGCTCCTCTACCAGCCGACGCTCCACGTGCCGGTCCTGCTGCGCGCCCCCTGGGCGCTGAAGCCGCGCGTGGTGGCGGCGCCGGTGAGCCTGGTCGACCTCGCGCCGACGCTCGCCGGGCTGCTCGGGCACCCGTTCGCCGGCCCGCTCGACGGCCGCGACCTCTCGAAGACTCTGCTGGCCGGCGGCCAGCCGGCCGAGGCCGAGATCTACGCCGAGACCCGCTATCCCGCCACCTTCGGCTGGAGCCCGCTCGCCGCCCTCCGCCGGCGCGACCTCAAGTACATCTCCTCCGCGCGGCCGGAGCTGTTCGATCTCCACCGCGATCCGGGCGAGGGCGCGAACCTGCTGGCGTCCTCGACGGCGGACCCTGGCCGCGGCTTCGCCCAGCGGCTCGCCGCCATCGAGGCGACCGCCCTCAAAGGGGCGATGCCGGCGGCCGACGCCGAGACGCGCGCCAAGCTGGCGAGCCTCGGCTACGTCGCGGGCCCGGCCCCGGCGGCGGCGCCGATTCCGAAGACAGGCGGCCCCGATCCCAAGACGGTGGTCGGCCTCTTCCAGCGCTTCGAGCGGGCGAACTCGCGGCTGACCGGCGGCGATTCGACGGCGGCGGTGAGCGAGCTGGCGGCGCTGGTGGCGGCCGATCCCGCCAATCCCGTCTTCCGCGGCAAACTGGCGGCGGCGTACCGCGAGCATGGGGAGACGGCGAAGGCGCTGCCGCTCTACCGGCAGGCCGCCGACGCCGCGCCGCAGGACCCCGAGGCTTGGTACAACCTCGCCTCGGCGCTCCAGGAGGCGGGCCAGGCGGCCGAGGCGCGGCAGGCGATCGAGCGCGCCCTGAAGCTCGACGCCAGCCGGCCGGAGGCCCACAACACCCTCGGCATCGTGGCGCTCGGGCAGGGGCGGCTCGAGGAGGCGCGGCGCGAGTTCTCGACCGCCGCCGAGCTCGATCCGCGCGACGCCTCGGCGCTCAACAACCTCGGCAACGCCCTGCGGGCGGAGCACAAGCTCGACGACGCGGTGAACGCCTACCAGCGCTCCGCCGCGGTCGCGCCGCGCTACGCCGAGCCGCTCAACGGCCTCGGCACGCTGGAGGTGGAGCGCGATCAGCCGCGAGCGGCACTCCCTTATTTCGAACGCGCTTTGGCACTCGCTCCCGGGTACCACGAGGTCCGGCTCAACCGGGCCATCGCCCAGGATCTCGCGGGAGACCCCGGCGCCGCCGTCAGCTCCTATCAGGATTTCCTCGCCGCGACGGCGGGGAATCCGAAGTTTTCCGAACAGCGGCATGCCGCGCAACAGCTCCTCGCCCGGTTGGAAAGCCGGATCGCACGGGGCGGACCGACCGAGAGGAGGTGAGGAGTCCATAGCCCGCGCCGCTTCCCGGCTGTTCGCGCATTTGTTCGAATCATTGCAATCGACAGGCGAATCCGTTCATTTGCAGTACGATCCATAGGAGACGAGTCATGAACCGTAGGACGACGTCGACGATCCGCCATTTCGCGGTCGCGGCCCTGCTCGCGCTGGCTTGGGGGCTCTCCCTGCTGCCGGCCGCGCACGCCCAGGCCACGGGCGGCAACCTCATCGGGCGGGTGCAGGACAAGAGCGGCTCGGCGCTGCCGGGCGCCACCGTCACCGCCACGCAGAAAGAGACCGGCCTCACCCGCAACACCGTCTCGGAGGCCGACGGCAAGTACCGGCTCCCCTCGCTCCCGGCCGGCAGCTACACCGTGCAGGTGGAGCTCAACGGCTTCGCCACCGCCACCACCGAGAACGTCACGATCAACGTCGCCGCCCAGCGCGAGATCAACTTCGACCTCAACGCGTCGACGGTCTCCGAGACGATCAACGTCGTCGCCGAGGCGCCGCTGGTGCAGACCACGCCCGCGATCGGCGCCGTGATCGATCAGAAGCAGATCGAGAACCTGCCGCTCAACGGCCGCCAGTTCGCCAACCTGGCCGTCCTGGCGCCCGGCACGTCGCTCAACTACAACTCCGACCCGACCAAGCCGGGGCAGCTCACCATCGCCCTCAACGGCGGCATCGGCCGCAACGTCAACTCCATCGTCGACGGCGGCGACAACACCGACGACACGATCGGCGGCGCGCTGCAGAACTTCAACCTGGAGAGCGTGCAGGAGTTCAACATCCAGACGCAGGGGTACAAGGCCGAGTACGGCCGCTCCTCCGGCGGCGTGCTGACCGTGGTGACCAAGACCGGCACCAACCAGATCGCCGGCGCCGCTTGGGGCTTCTTCCGCAAGGACAGCCTGAACTCGGAGACCGAGTCCGAGAAGATCGCCGACTCCGGCAAGCAGGACTATGACCGCAAGCAGTACGGCGCTTCGCTGGGCGGCCCGCTCGTCCAGGACAAGCTGCACTACTTCGCCACCTACGAGAAGACCGACCGCACGACCTCCTACCAGGTCAACGCGCCGGCGCTCCCCTCCAACGGAGAGTCGTCCTCGCTCCCCTTCAAGGACGAGCTGCTGACCGCCAAGATCAGCGACAACCTGTCGCCGAAGCAGTTCCTGCAGGTCCGCTACGGCTATCAGAAGAACACCGACACGTACGGCGCCAGCTCGCTGGCCGACCCGAGCTCGCTCGGCACGGTGACCAACAAGTACAGCTCGCTGCTGATCGGCCACAGCGTGCAGATCGGCGCCGACAGCCTCAACGAGATCACCCTCCAGTACACCAAGTTCACCAACCTGATCACCGCCGATTCCACCGCCCCCTACCTGTACCTGCCGTCGGGCGCGCACATCGGCCAGAACATCAACACTCCGCAGACCACCAACCAGACGAAGTATCAGTACAAGGACGACTTCAGCTTCACCCGCACGCTCGGCGGCCGCACCAACAACTTCAAGACCGGCTTCAACTACGTCCACGAGCCGGTCCTCGGCGGCGACTCCACCACCGGCACCACCGGCCAGTACAACCTGTCGCAGGAAAGCCTCGACTCGCCGGTCACCAACATCACCATCTTCGGCGGCTTCAGCGGCCAGAGCACGCCGGTCAACGAGTACAGCGGCTATTTCCAGGACGACATCCTGGCCAACGACCGCCTGACCCTCAACGTCGGCCTGCGCTACGACTACAACTCGGGGCTCGACCTCGACCAGCGCAGCAACCCGATCTGGCAGGCGCTCTCCACCCAGACCAAATACAACGAGTCCTACCTGCAGCCGTTCAAGAACGGCGGCGGCGGCGTGCTGCCGAACGACAAGAACAACTGGGCGCCGCGCCTGGGCTTCACCTTTGACACCAAAGGTGACGGCAAGCAGCTGCTGCGCGGCAGCTGGGGCAAGTACTACGACTTCCCCTACATCAACGCCACCGTCCTCTTCCCCGCCCTGGCCGTGCAGTCCAACTACGGCGTGGTCTACAGCAACACCGATCCGAACGGCATCAAGAACCCGGACGGCACCTTCTTCCATCCCGGCCAGACGCTCCCCCCCAACCAGCTCACCGGTCTCTCCGCGCTGGCTCCCAACGAGGTCGCCTCGCCGACCCTGGCGACCCCCTACTCGCGGCAGGCCTCGCTCGGCTACTCCTGGCAGGTCACCGACTGGCTGGGGCTGAACTTCGACGCGGTCGACATCGCCTATCGCGACATCCCCTTCCGTTTCCACCCCAACGTCATCGATCCGACGACCGGAGCGGCCCGGTTCCCGCAGTTCGGCAACTTCCGTCTCTGGGTCGGCAACGGCAAGGCGGACTACGACGGCGGCAACTTCAGCTTCCGCGCCCGGGCGACCGACAAGCTCGAGATCCTCGGCTTCTACACCTACTCGAAGGCGACGGGCAACGTGCTCGCCGGCGCCGACGAGTTCCGCCTCACCGACACCAGCTATGAGCCGGCCCTGCGGTCGGCCCGCGACGAGTCGGTCGATCCGCTCAACCCGCTCTGCCACGCCTGCGTCGGTCCGCTCAACACCGACGCCCGGCACCGCCTGACGCTGAGCGCCGTCTATCAGGGCCCCTGGGGGCTCAACTTCGACGGCATCTTCCGCTACCACTCGGCGACGCCGATCACCATCTTCTCCACCAACGATCCGAACGGCGACGGCGTCCGCTACGACCTGCTGCCGGGCGGCTCCGTCAACTCCGAGCGGACCCACGGGTTCTCGCAGCTCGACTTCCGTCTCTCGAAGACGTTCAACATCGGCAACGTCGGCCTCGAGCTGATCGCCGAGGTGTTCAACGTCTTCAACGAGAAGAACCCCTCGAGCTACACCCTGACCTTCGACTCCGCCGGCCAGCCCACGGGGATCAAGCCCACCGCCTACGCGGGCGACCCCCTGCAGGGCGAGCAGCGCCTGGCGCAGCTCGGCGTGCGGATCCGCTTCTAAAGCTCTCTAAGCTTTTCGCGGGTCTTTTTCCTGGGGGCGCTCCGGCGCCCCCTTTTCCTTGTTGGCTGGCGCCCACTCGCCGGCGCTGGCCACCTCCTCCTTCTGCACCACCGGCACGGCGTGCTTGCTCGGGCGGATGTTCGAGCCGTAGTGGCTGGCGTAGACCTGCGTGAACTCCGCGCCCAGGAAGAGGATCTGCGACGAGTAGTAGATCCAGAGCAGCACGATCACCAGCGAGCCCGCCGCGCCATAGGTCGAGGCGACGCCGCTCTTCGCCAGATAGAAGCCGATCAGGAACTTGCCGAGCGTGAACAGCAGCGCCGTGACGGCGGCGCCGATCCCGACGTCGCGCCAACCGATCTTCACGTCCGGGAGGATCTTGAAGATCATCGCGAACAGCAGCGTGATCAAGGCCAGGGAGACGACGAAGGTGACCCCTTCCATCGCCACCTTCGCGGCCGGCAGCAGGCTGGTCGCCCACGTCCCGATCGCCGACACCGCCGTCGTCACCACCAGCGAGACGAGCAGCAGGAAGCCGATCCCCAGCACCATGCCGAAAGAGAGGATGCGGGTTCTGACGAAGCCCCAGATCCCGCTGCCCGGTTTGGGCTGGACGTCCCAGACGCGGTCGAGGGAGGTCTGGAGCGACACGAAGACGCCGGTGGCGCCGAACAGGATCGTCACCACGCCGACGATCGTGGCGAGCACCCCCTTGCCGTGCTTGCCGGCGTTGGCGATCATCGTCTGGATCGCCTGCCCGCCTTCCGTCCCGACCAGCCCTTGCAGCTGGCTCACCAGCTGCCCCTGCACCGCCTCGCGCCCCCAGACCAGTCCGGCGACGCCGATCACGATCAGCAGCAGCGGCGCCAGCGAGAAGATCGCGTAGTAGGCGAGCGCCGCGCCGAGGTCGAGGGCGCCATCGTCCGACCACCCCGCGAAGGTCTCCTTGAGCAAGGCGAGCGCGCCGGCCCACCCCCGCTGGGACGGAGCGGCGGCGCGAGCTCTCTTCGACCCCGCACGGCTTCCAGCCTGCGGCGTCAACGGCGCGCCCGGCCTCGGCTCTTCCTCGGCTCCGGGGACCAGGATCGCGCCCACGCAGAACGCCGCCAGAGCGGCGACGACCACGCCGGGGCTGTGGCGCGCCCTCTTTTTTTCTTCCTGGCCCTCGATCGGCATCTCTCTCCTCCCTGGCCGGAGAGCCTTTGCAGGATCGAGGCCCGGCGGCCCTGGGTCGCCGGGAGAGACGCTCGTAGGGGCGCAGCATGCTGCGCCCTCGACGTTGCCGTGACGGAAAAGGGCGCAGCGTGCTGCGCCCCTACAGACTCGGCTTTCTCCCTCTTCTCCCGTCAGGTCGGGCGGGAGGCTGGGAGAAGAGGGGCGGGGTGATGAGGGCCAACGCCACAGCCAA
>DATBAW010000391.1:0-2842 GCA_036271335.1 Thermoanaerobaculia bacterium | reverse complement strand
CGCGCGCTCGAATGCTCCGGCCCCTGCCCCTCGTAGCCGTGCGGCAGCAGCATCACGACGCCGGAGAGCAGGTGCCACTTGTCCTCGCCGGCGGAGATGAACTGGTCGATGATGATCTGCGCGCCGTTCGCGAAGTCGCCGAACTGCGCCTCCCAGCAGATCAGCGCCTCGGGGTAGTCGCGGCTGATGCCGTACTCGAAGCCGAGCACGGCGGCCTCGGAGAGCATCGAGTCGTAGACCTCGAAGCGGGCCTGGCCGGGAGCGACGTGCTGGAGCGGCGTGTGCTCGTCGGCGTTCTCGACGTCGATCAGCACCGAGTGGCGCTGGTTGAAGGTGCCGCGGCGGCAGTCCTGGCCGGAGAGGCGGACCGGCGTGCCGGCCTTGACCAGCGAGCCGAAGGCGAGCGCCTCCGCCATGCCGTAGTCGATCGGCCGCTTGCCGTTGCCCATCTCGGCCCGCTGGCCGAGCAGGGCCTGGATCTTCTTGTGGACGTGGAACCCCGCGGGCGCCGTGGTGAGCGGGCCGGTCAGCGCGCCGATGGCGGCGGCGTCGAGCCCCGTCGTCACCTCGAATTCCGGCTTCCACCAGCCCCCCTGATAGGGGTCCCAGTAAGCCGGCAAGGTCCGCATCGTCGGCTTCGTCGCCAGCGCGCCGGCCGCCTTGTGCGCGGCGTCGAGCTCACCGCGGATCGCCACTTCCCGGCGCTGCGCCTCCGCCTCGTCGACGCCGATGGCGCGAGCGTAGAGCTTCCAGAGCGGCGGGTGGACGGCGATCTTCTTGTAGAGCAGCGGCTGGGTGATGGTCGGATCGTCCACCTCGCTGTGGCCGTGGCGGCGGAAGCCGATCAGGTCCACCACCACGTCGCTCTTGAAGGCGAAGCGGTAGTCGACCGCCATCCGCGCCACCCGCGCCACGGCGTCCGGGTCCTCGCCGTTGACGTGGAAGATCGGCACCGGCAGCCGGCGCGCCACGTCGGAGGCGAAGCGGGAGGAGTGGAGCGCCTTGGGCTCGGTGGTGAAGCCGATCAGGTTGTTGACGATGACGTGCACCGTTCCCCCCACCCGGTAGCCGTGGAGGTCGGACATGTTCAGCGTCTCGGCGAGCACCCCCTGGCCGGCGAACGCGGCGTCGCCGTGGAGCACGATGGGAAAGATCTTCTCGCAGCTCTCGTCGTCGCCGGTGCGCACCTGCTTGGCGCGGACGCGGCCGAGCGCCACGGGATCGACGGCCTCCAGGTGGCTCGGGTTCGAGACCAGATGGATGCTCAGCTTCTGACCGTTCCGGCCGGTGAAGTCGCCGGTGGCGCCCAGGTGGTACTTGACGTCGCCGCCGCCGAAGGTGCTGCGCGGGTCGACGTCCTCGAAGCCGGCCAGCACCTCGAACGGCGAGCGGCCGACGGTGTGCACCATCACGTTCAGCCGGCCGCGATGGCTCATCGCGATCACCACCTGCCGGGCGTGATGCTCGGCGGCGTCCTGGAGCATCTCGTCGAGACAGGGGAGCAGCGCCTCCACCCCCTCGACCGAGAAGCGCTTGGTGCCGAGGTAGCGGGACTGGAGGAACTGCTCGAAGGTCTCGGCGCGGGTCAGCAGGTCGAGGATGCGGTCGGCGTCGACCGGTGGCGGCGCGGCCTCCAGCCGCTCCTCGATCCAGCGCCGGCGCTCGGGATCGGGGATGTGCATGTATTCGACGCCGATGGTGCCGCAGTAGATGCGGCGGGCGTAGGCGGCGGTCGCGGGGTCCGAGTCCTCGAGGCCGGGCTGCGCCTCGGGCTCGATGCGGTTCATCGGGTCGAGATCCGCCAGCAGGTAGCCGAGCCGGCGGTAGGCATTCAAAGTTTTCTCGTCCAGAACGGCGGGGCGCTCGGACGTCAGGGTCGTCGTTGGGGCAATGGTCTCCATAGCACAATCAGGATACCGCATCTGGCAAGGGGGTCGGCAGGGTGCCTTCCGCCGCCCGGGCATGAAGGCCCGGGCGGCGCCGCGCCGCTTCGGGAACGGCTCTACGGGCAGGTGTTGAAGGCGTTCGAATCGAGGATGCTGACGAACGTCTTCCCCAGGGCGTTGGAGTAGCTCTTGACCGCGGCCGTCCGGGTGTCGGTCACCTTGAGGTCGACGCGGATGTTGGTCAGGCCGCTGGCGAAAAACCAGAAGCGGTGGTTGCTGGCGCAGCCGTCGATCGCCTTGACGGTCACCTCGACGTTGGCCGGATCGAAGAACCAGAAGTAACCGCTGTCGCCGCTCAGGGAGACGGCTGTGCCGGTGCCGCTGGCGGTCGCGGTCCCCCAGGTGGCGGTCACCTTGAAGCGGCCGTCGCCGAGACAGAGCGCGTTGGCGCCCGGCACGCAGGCCGTCGTCATGGTGAAGGCTCCGAGGTCGCAGGACGCCCGCTTGGCGCCGCGCTGGTCGGCCGCCTCGCAGGCGCCGTTGCCGCCGCCGGGCGCCGCCGGATTGCCGGCGGCGATCGCCGGACTGCCTGCGAGGAGCGCCAGGGTCGGGCCGGGACCGCCGTTGTCGGCGAGGGCGCCGAGGCGGGCGTCGAGCGGCGCCAGCGTCGTTCCCACCTTGCTGTGGTTCGCCGCCGCCGGCCCGATGCAGCCGGTGCCGTTGCCGATCAGGTCATAGCTGGAGTCGAGGCCGGCGAAGCAGTCGGGCCGGCTGGCGGCGCTGTTGCCGGCGACGATCGAGTTGATGAGCTTCGGGGCGACGCCGATGAAGATCGTGCTCTCGCCGAACAGGCCGCCCCCCTGGAGCGCCGCGGAGTTGCCGGCGATGGTGGCGCTGGCGATCGTGCCGCGGGCGTCCGAGAAGAGGTAGACGCCGCCGCCGAAGTCGGTGCTCGA
>DATBAW010000390.1:0-1506 GCA_036271335.1 Thermoanaerobaculia bacterium | reverse complement strand
CACCACCCTGATCAAGACGCTGACCCACCGGGACGGCACGTACAGCCTGAAGAAGGGAACCTTCGTCTGCATGCGGCGGGCGAACGACATCTCCCAGGTGGACGGGTTCATCCCGGCGCCGAACGTCGGCAAGCACGAGGAGCCCCAGTTCGGCACCCATCACGCGCGCGACGCCCATCACGTCTTCGAGACTTTGGGCCTCGACGTCAACGTCTTCTCGAGCGCGGTCAAGCTGAGCACGCAGTACATGCACTCGATCTGGTTCAACCTCGAGGTCGAGGGGGACATCACGCTGGAGGAGGTCAAGAAGCGCCTGCGCGACAATCCGCTGGTGGCGATGACCGACAAGCGCTACGCCAACCTCATCTTCAGCTTCGGCCGCGACCATGGCTACTACGGGCGCATCCTGTCGCAGACGGTGGCGGTGACGCCGACGCTGGCGGTGCGCAATCAGCGCGAGATCTACGGCTTCTGCTTCACGCCGCAGGACGGCAACTCGCTGCTCTCCTCGGTGGCTGCCACCCTTTGGCTGATCGATCCGGACTGGAAGAGCGTGCAGAACCGCCTGCAGCCGCTCCGCCGCTGGCTGTACCGGGAGATCTGAGCCGCCCGGCGGCTTCCATGCGACCTGTCGAGCTGCGAATCGGCGACCTCCGCATCGAGGGATTCTCGCGCGCCGGCGACGACAACTGGTTCCGCATCCACCCGCCGGGGCTCGCTTTCGACGTCGGCCGGGGCGCTCTCCAGCTGGCGGGCGCGTCGGACGTCTTCCTCAGCCACGGTCATCTCGACCACGCGATGGGGCTGCCGTACGTCCTGTCCCAGCGCTCGCTCCACCGATTGGTGCATACTCGGGTGTTCTGTCCCGCCGAGGTCGTCGAGGCCGTCGGCGCCTACATCGTCGCCGCGGAGCGCATGGAGCGGGCTCACTATCGCTACGATCTGGTCCCGCTCTCCCCCGGCGACCGGGTGGGGGTGGGGAAGGGGCTGACGGTGGAAGCTTTCGCCACCGACCACGTGGTGCCGAGCCTCGGCTACCACCTCTGGCACGGACGGCGGCGCTTGGCGCCGGCCTTCATGGGGCTGCCGCCGGCGGAGCTGATCCGGCTGCGCGAGCAGGGCGTGGACACGGCCGAGGTCGTCGAGGACCTCTGGCTCTCCTACTGCGGGGACACCGGGCCGAGGATCTTCGATCTGGAGCCGCGGATCTTCCGCAGCCGGGTGCTGATGCTGGAGTGCACCTTCCTCGGCGAGGAGCACCGGGACAAGGGGGAGCGCTTCAAGCACCTCCACCTGGGAGATATCGAGCACCGTGCGGGCGATCTGCGCAACGAGGCGATCGTCCTGCACCACCTGTCGCGCCGGTTCCGTGTCGAGGATCTGCGGGCAGAAGTCGAGCGGCGCCTGCCGGATCTGGCGCCCCGAATTCACATCTTCGTGGAAGGAACGGCGGCATGAGTCAGCGGAAGGGAAGCTCGAGATGAAAGGACCCCAGAGCGGAGGCGG
>DATBAW010000389.1:0-12925 GCA_036271335.1 Thermoanaerobaculia bacterium | reverse complement strand
GCGAGGGCGAGGACGAACGCCTCGACCTGCGCCGGCGGCAGCTGCAACCGGTGGTCGGCCAGCGACGAGGCGCCGACCGGCACGCTCTCGACGGTGTACAGCCGGCTCATCGAGCCGGGGTGGGAATGGACGCGCCGCCCTGCGGCGAAGTCGTGGGAGTAGCGGACGCCGGCCGAGCCTTCGCAGAAGACCTCGGCGCCCAGCGACAGCACCACCTTCGCCTGGGTGAAGTCGTAGCGGGTATCGAGCGGCCGGCCGAAGGCGCGCACGGCGGCGGCGCGCGTCTGGTGCGCCCCGGCGGGCTCCCAGCGGTGCCAGCGGGCCTGCGGATACTTCTTCAGCACGCCCTGGAGCTGATCGGCGAGCGTCGGCGAGGTCACCGTGCCGCTGAGGATGCGCAGACCCTGGCCGCCGTTGAGGCCGCGCAGCGTCTCCGCCATCTGGCTGGCGAACTGGCTCCAGGTGCCCAGCCGGCCGTTGAACAGGATCGTCTGCGAGCGATCGGGATCGTAGAGCGTCAGCACCGCGGCCTGGGCGAAGTAGTCGGTGGCGCCGAGGCTGGCCGGATGGTCCGGGTTCCCCTCGATCTTGGTCGGGCGCCCCTGATGGCTCTCGGCGAGCACGCCCGTCGCGTAGCCGGCGTGGGTGAGCGCGGTGGCGAAGAACAGCGGCTTGCCGGGGATCAGCTGCTCGGGCTGCTTGACGTAGGGGATGATCTTCTCGAGCGGCTGCCGGGTGCAGCCGGTCAGGCCGGCCAGCGCCAGCGCGGCGCCCGAGAGCTGCAGGAAGCCGCGGCGCGACATCCCCGCCGGCCACTCCGACGCGAAGCGCGGGAACTCGCGGTGGATCAGATCCTCGAACTCGGGGGTCTCGGCGAGCTCGTCGAGGCTGCGCCAGTACTCCGGCCCCTTCTTCGTCTGCAGCCGCGCCCGCACCTCATCGAGGTCGAGCCGGGCCGGGCCCGGCTTGGGGGCGGCTTCGGCGCCGCACTTGCCTTTGGCTTTGACGCTGTCCATCAGGTTCGCTCGCTCTCGTTGTTATCCGTCGGCCGTCGCCGTGGATCTGCAGCCTTAAGCTCGCGTCGCCGCCGTCAGCGGTGGCACGTCGAGCAGCTCGTCAAAGAATGAAGGTCGTAATCCTTCGCCAGGTTTCTCTGCATCCGCGCCACGTCCGCCGCCGAGGGCGCCCATCCGGCCTCCCTCAGCTTGTCCGGCGAAACCCCCAGGAACTTCGCGTTGACCGCCAGGTTCGAGTAGGTCTTCGGCCGTCCGGCGTCCCAGTCGAGGTTGAACACCTCTTCCCGCGGCCGCACGTTCTGGACCGGGTTGCGGTGGCAGTCGAGGCACCACTGCATCTGCAGGGAGGCGTTCTGGAGCATCAGGGGCATCCGGTTCACCTTGCCGTGGCAGGAGTAGCAGCCGATGCCCTTGGCGATGTGGACCGAGTGGTTGAAGTAGACGTAATCGGGGAGGTCGTGGACCCGCGTCCACTGCATCGGCACGTTGTCGCGGTAGCTGGCGCGGATCGGCTCGAGCAGCTCGGCGTTGGTCCAGATCTGCCGGTGGCAGTTCATGCACGTCTCGGTCGGCGGCAGGCCGGCGAACGCCGACCGCTCGACGGAGGTGTGGCAGTAGCGGCAGTCGATCCCCAGGCCGCGCGCGTGGTGCTCGTGGCTGAACGGCACCGGCTGCCGCTTCACCACGTACTGGCCGGTCAGGTACCCCGAGGTGCCCATCAGGGTATAGACCACCACGCCCACGAGGCCGAGGAGGAACACGCCGCCAAAGATGCTCACCTTGGCGAGCGAATTAGCGCTGCGATGGAAGATCTGCATGGGAAGCCACCCTCCCTAGAGTCCCGGCCGGCGACAATATCCGACCGCCGCTCGGGGTTCAAGGGACCAATTGCTTGTGAAAGTCGTCACAAGCCGGGGACTCTACTGCAACCCCGGGGCGCGGTGCAAGACCAAAAAATCGCGCGCCGGTCGCGCCCCGGAATGGAGATGTAGAAAAGCGCGCATGCCGGGACCGGGAAGCGCCGGCTTTGCACCCCTGGCGGTCCTCGGCGGGTGCCGCGATTCGTCACCCGCCATGGTCAAAAACCAGCCGGGACAGAGCTTTGCGCGTGTTGGCCCGGCTCTTGCTCTTACCCTTGATCGCTACGGACTGGCGGGGACGGACTGAGACGGGGGCCGCCGCGAAGCAGCGAAAGGAGAAGCAAAATGCGCTCAAAGGTTCGGCAGATCACCATGATCCTCCTCCTGACAATCCTTCTGGCGCCCGGGCTGATGCAGGCCCAGACACCGGCACGGCATCATTCTCCGCGGTCGAGCGCGAGCCTGGCGGACTCGACGACGGGCTCCTTCAGCGCGGTATGGAATTTGCTTTCAACTTTGTTCAAGAACGGGATTGGGCTCGACCCGTCCGGTGGCACGCCGCCGCCCCCTCCGGGTGGCAACACGTCGAGCGCCGCGAGCGGCATCAACGGCTCGAACGACAACGGCACGCAGCTCGATCCGAGCGGCGGACCGAAGTAAAGCCGGAACGGCAGGTAGAATCGGCAGCGCGGAGACGATCGGGTTGTAGAAAGGGACACACCATGGAAACTCTCGCCAACGTTCAGACCAGCCCCCGGGTGGAGCCCCAGGAGTTGCTGGCTGAGCTCGAGCCCTACCGCTTCGAGGATCGGCTCCACCTGATCCGCGCCTACCGGCGTTTCGTCGACTGGAACCTGTGCGAGCTGCTCTGCCAGGAGAGCGCGCGGCTCACCACGATCGACCCGGACCGCGCCATCGAGACGGCGGAGCTCGCCGTGCTGGTCGCCGACCTCCTGAAGGAGGGCACCCCGGCCGGCAGCCGGCGGCTCTACCAGCTGCGGGGGTTCGCCTGGGCTCACGACGGCAACGCCCGCCGTGTCCTCGGCGACCTGCGCAACGCGGACGAGTCGTTCACCATCGCCGAATCGTGGTGGGAGGCCGGAATGGCGGGCGTCGGGGACCTCCTCGGCTACGAGCCGGCGATCCTCGACCACAAGGCCTCGCTACGGATCGCCCAGCGGCGGTTCCCGGAAGCCTTCGTGATGCTCGACCGGATCTTCGCGATCCACATGGACACCTGCCGCGCGGAGCTCAAGGACTGCCATCTGGCGGGCCGGGCTCTGATCAAGAAGGCGATGGGGCTGGCCGAGATGGGGGAGCCCGAGGCGGCGATCGGCTTCCTGCGGGAGGCCGAGGAGCTGGTCGACGCGCAGCGCGATCCCCGGCTGTTCCTTGTTCTGCGCCACAACCTGCTCTGCAATCTGGCCAGCGTCGAGGCGTTCGACCAGGCTCTGCTGATGCTCCCCGAGGTCGACGCGCTCTGCCGCGAGCTCGGCAATCCGCTCGACCTTCTGCGCCTGCACGGGGCCGAGGCACGGATCGCCGCCGGCACCGGTCAGATCGAAACGGCGATCGCGCTGCTGCGCGAGCTGCGGCAGGAATTCGCTGTCCGCGGCCTCGCCTACGACGCCGCCCTCATCACCCTCGAGCTGACCGCCCTCCACGCGCGGCAGGGAGACTTCGCCGAGGTCAAGCGCCTGTCGCTCGAGATGGCGGAGATCTTCCAGGCCCAGGACGTGCCGCGCGAGGCCCTGGCGGCGCTGCTCTTCTTCCAGAAGGCCGCCGAGCGCGAGCGCGCCACCGCCGAGCTCGCCCGCGAGATCGGCGCCTTCCTCGAAAAGCTCCGCTGCGATCCGGATCTGCGGTTCGAGCGGCGCCGGTAGAACCCTCCCCAGTCCAAGATTTCCCTACCCCCTGGCGCTTCGCCGGGGGTAGGGTGTACACTTTGCCCAACAAATATGAGGTGTTGGGCCGTTGTACAATCGTCGTGAGTTTCTGAGGGCGGGAGCCCTCGCGGGGGCCGGCTTGTTGGCCGGCCCCATGATCAACCGGGGGCGTTTCAGCCTCTTCGCCGACGACCGGAAGCTGGTCTCGGCCCGCGCCGTCGAGCTGGTCGGGCGATCGATGGTGATCGACATGCTCGGCCTGCTCACCCTCGACTGGCCGAAGCTCTGGGCCTGGCAGCGCGATCCGGCGGCCTTCACGCCGGCCGACTTCCAGAAGCTGCGCGACTCGGGCGTCAAGGTCTTCCATCCCGCCGTCGATCCGAACGATCCCCACCCTTACGAGGCGGCGCTCTCCTGGCTCGCCGGCTGGAACCGTCTCCTGGAGCGGCGCCCTGACTGCTTCGTCCGCGTCGAGTCCGCCGGCGATTTCCAGCGGGTGCGGACGGAGGGGAAGGTCGGCGTCCTGGTCGGCTTCCAGAGCTCCGATCACTTCCGCGCCGCGGCCGACGTGGCCGCTTTTTACTCGCTGGGGCAGCGGGTCTCCCAGCTCACCTACAACGCCCGCGACCGCATCGGCTGCGGCTGCTTCGAAAGCCAGGACACCGGCCTCACCCCGTACGGCGCCGAGATCGTGGCGGCGATGAACCGGGTGAGCATGGTGATCGACGTCTCGCACTGCTCCGAGCGCACCTGCCTGGACGCCTTCGCCGCCTCGCGGCAGCCGGTGCTGATCACCCACTCGAACTGCCGGAAGCTGGCGGCCAGCCCGCGATGCAAATCCGACACGGTGATCCGCGCCATGGCCGAGCATGGCGGCGTGATGGGGATCACCTCCGTGGCCGCCTTCGTCAACCGGCGCTCGCCGGCGACGCTGGACGACGTGCTCGACCACTTCGACCACGTGATCCGCGTGGCGGGCATCGATCACGTCGGGCTGGGGAGCGACGTGTCCCACGACGCCGTCGATCCGCGCACCGGCCGCGCGCTCGCCCGCTACGCCGTCCGCGGCCTGCCGCCCGCCCGCCGCGTCTTCGACCTCACCGAAGGGCTGATCCGCCGCGGCTATGACGACCGCGCGATCGAGCTGATCCTGGGCGGCAATTTCCAGCGCGTGCTCGGCGAGATCTGGGGCGGCGGGGCGGTCGCCGCGGGGTAGACAGGATTTCCGGGCTTCCGTCGACCGGCGATCTGGTTCCCTGTTAAGATGTCGAGGATGGACGAGAACCGCAGAGGCTACAGCCTCAAGGCACCGGGAGCCCCAACCGGAGGGGCGCCTCGTCACCTGCCGGGACGTGGCTCTTTCCCGCGGGTCGACGATCGTCTGGTCGAGGCGGAGGTCACGCGCGACGAGATGATCGGCGGCCACAGGATCGTCGCGTCGCCGGCCAACCCACCTCACGCCACCCGCCAGACCGACCTCGACTATGTCCTCCGGGCTCATGTGTCCCCTGGCTATATCGCGGCGACGGATCTGCTCACGCGCCACGACCAGGATTCGGACTTCGCCAGCGATACCTGCATCTACAGGGCGGGCGTGGATCCATCGACGGGAGCGCGGTATCTGGAGGAGATCGCCTTCGAGGTGGTGTCGGAGCAGAACCAGCGGTGGGTGAGTGAGAAAGCCAAGCGGATGCACCGCCGGGGCGTGCGGCGGATCTTCACGGTCTGGATCAAGACGCAAAAGGTCTGCGAGTGGTCCGCCGAAACCGAATCCTGGCGTCCCTTGGAGCCCGCTCAGCGGATCACCGACTCCTGCCTCGTCGCACCGCTGGACGTGACGGCTCTGCTCGATGCCACGCTGGCGGACAACGCGGTGGCCGAGGCTCTGATGGTCAAGGGCAATCCGTCGATCCGCCGACGGGAAACCGCGGCGGAGGCGAAGGGTAAGGCCGCTGGGGCCACGGACGCCATTCTCAAGGTCCTGGAATCGCGTGGATTCGCGGTGAGCCCGGCGCAACGCCAGGAGATCCTGGACTGTCACGATCCCGATCGCCTGGATCGCTGGCTGGCGCGGGTCGCCCTGATTTCCTCCGCTGGCGAGCTTACGTCCACGCCCTGAATCGCCGGGTCCGCTTGGGGCTGGCGCCGTGTTCCTACGGCTCTTCCTGATACCCCTGAATCCTGCCGCCGGGCCCACGCTCGACGCCCGGGGCGTACGAGCCCATGGCGTGCCGCTCCCACCAGAGGCCCGTGCGCCGCTTCACCGCCGGCGTGGTGAACCAGTATTGCCAGAGCACCGTGCGGACCCTTGCCGGCGGCGCGCCGGCGAAAGGGTCGCGGCGGAAGAGGGCGAGGATGTCCGGGCTCTGTTCGAGCAGCCCGGCCTCCGTGCTCACCACCCAGGGGTAGTCCTGCCAGGAGCCGAGCGAGGCGAACCAGAGGTTCCAGTCGAAGCGCGGCTGGTAGGGCGCATAGAGGCCCGGGCGCTCAGTGACGTCCTGCGGTTTGTAGCGGAAGGGATAGGGGATCCAGGTCTTGCCGTCGCGGCTCCCCTGGAACTCGATCTCGTAGCGCGCCCGCGTCATCACCGCGAAGAGGCCGTACCGGTTGGCGATCCGGTAGGGCTCCAGCAGGCGCGCCGGCGCCGCGAGAGGTCCGGCGGCCGGCAGGAAGGCGACGACCGTCGCGTAGAAGATCCAGACCAGTACCGCCGCGGCGCCGATCGCCCGCCAGCGCGGCGCCGGCCGCTCCTCGACGCTCGCCGGCACCTTGAGCCGCAGCCGCTCCAGCGCCCGGTCGTCGAGCAGCAGGACGCCGAGCAGCAGGACGATGTAGTTCAGGAACGCGTAGTTGGCCGTGAGGATGATCCCGATCTGGAACGGCGTCACGATCAGGAAGCAGGCGAGCCGGAATCTGCGCGGGAGCCAGGCCATCCAGACCACGACCAGCTCGAGCAGGAGCGTCGCCGCCGCGGTGGCGGCATGGAAACCGTGCGGGAGGAGCTGCTGCACGTACCAGCCGGGCCAGGAGGGGAGGGGGCCGTTCTCGTAATAGTGATCCATCGCGGTGAGATGCCGCCACTGCTCGTCGCCGCTCAGCAGCTTCACCACGCCCGATTCGAAATAGATCCGGAACCACTCCCAGCGGAGCAGGAAGAGGCTCGCGCGCGACGGCGGTCGCGCGCTTCCCAGCCCGGGCCACAGGCCGCGCGGCGCGAAGAAAAGTGACAGGAAGCCCGCCTCCAGCAGCATGCCGTCCGATTGATAGGAGGAGAAATCCTGGGCCGCGCTGATGAAGGAAAGGAAGCAGGCGAGGCAGATCCCGATCGCGAGGCGCGGCCAGACGTTGAGCACCAGCAGCGTCGAGGCGATCAGGCCGATCCAGACCAGGGCCGTCAGCATCGCGTCGCCGGAGCCGAGCCAGAGGAGGGTCGGCACCCGCCAGAACCTGGAGACGCCGGGGAGGACCCGCGCGACCGCCGGGAGATAGGTGGCCGCCGGCAGGATGCCGCGGGCGCCGATCAGCCCCTTGATCTGAAAGGCGAGCGAATAGAACGCCGAGAAGAAGATCAGCCCCAGGCCGCGCAGGAAGAGCCATCGCGGCCAGAGGAGGCTCCGGCCGGCCGCGAAGTCGGGGCTGAAGAAACGATGGAAAAGCGCCGGCGTCTCGTTCACCTGCGCAGCGACCAGAGCCCCAGAGCCGCCATCATCATCGCGAGCAGGGCGAGGCCGGTTTCGCTCAGCGTCGGCACGGCGGCGATCGCGAGGGGGGCCGGCGCTCCGACCGAGAAGACGTCGTCGGTCGCGTTGGTGTCGGGTTGGCGCGAAAGATTGGACGCCGTGGTCTCGGAGACGACGACACGGCCATCCTCACTGATCTGAGTCAATGAATCGAGCTCCGTCTCCTGGTTGCCGGCCGCGTCACCGGCGGGAGTGGCGCTCAGGAGGCGGGTGGTTCCAGCCTGGAGATCGCGTAGATAGGCTTGGTTGCAGGGAGTGTGCTCACAGGGATAGCTCACTCCGCTCACCAGGTTCGGCACAGAGCTCCGGAAGACTACGAATCGTCCGTCGCCGCTCGCCACCTGCTTTCCCACAGGCGTTCCAGACGCCGGCGAGAGCGCGGAATCGCCGGCCGGGTTGCCGGCAGAATTGGCGCTGACGAGTCTCGTCACGCCGGCGTCCACGTCGCGCAGGAATACGTCCTGACGCCCGTTTTGATCCGTCGTAGGCAGCAGGTCGTAGGACAAGCTTTCGAAGGCGACGAAGCGCCCGTTGGAGGTCAGATAGGCATTCCCCCCTCCAAAAACGCCGCTGTCGGTGCCCGCCGCGTTGATCGAGACCAGGCGGGTCGGTCCGTCGGGCATGTCGCGGAGGAAGACGTCGAAGTCCTGATTGGTATCCGTCGGCACGAGGTCGCTCGCGCCGCTGACGAACGAGACACGGGAGCCGTCGGCGCTGATCATGGCCTGTCCGGACATGGGAGACTCGAAGCCGGTCGTGCCGCTGCCGGTGCCGGCGACGTTCACGCTCACCAGGCGAGTCAACCCGGCCTGGAGGTCGCGCCAGAACACGTCGGTCGCGCCGTTGCCGTCGCCGGCGACGAGATCGCTGGCGTCGCTCTGGAACGCGACGAACCGGCCGTCCGCGCTCAGGGCCGGGTTGCTCGACATCCCGTTGCCGGACGCGGTGCCGGCGGCGTTGACGCTGGCGAGGCGGGTGATGCCCGCATCCAGATCGCGGACGAAGATGTCGTTCGCGCCGTTCGTGTCGTTGGGCACGAAGTTGTTGCCAATGCCGGTGAACGCGACGTGACGGCCGTCCGCGCTGATCACCGGTCCGAAGGCATGGCCCGACATACCGTTTCGATCCACGCTGACCAAGGTGGTTGTCCCCGCCTGGAGATCGCGGACGAAAACGTCGGTCATCGAGCAGAAGACGGAGGTGCAGTTCGAGCGCTGGTAGGCGACGTAGCGGCCGTCGGCGCTGATGGAAGGGGACCCCGAGTCTCCGACGTAGGGCGGGTCGTTGACGCTGGCCAGGATCGTGGTGCCCGCCAGCAGGTCGCGGACGAAGATGTTAAAGCCGGTGGTGCCGCCGGGAACCAGATTGGTGGCGGCGCTCCCGAAAGCCACGAAGCGTCCGTCGGCGCTGAGAGCAGCGCCGTCCGACTGTCCGTTGCCGGCGGCGGTGGCCTGAACGTTGAGGCTGACGAGCTCCGCACCCGCGAGTGGCTCGATCGCGAGCAGGGAGAGAACGAGGAGCAGGGAGAGGTGGCGCGGCTTCATGCCGGCATTTTATCGTTGTAGCGCCCGGTCGAGCGCACGAACATCACCTGCGATTTCGTCCGTTCGAACCCGAGCCGCTCGTAGAAGGCATGGGTGCGCTCGCGGACCACGTTGCTGCGCACCCGGAGCGTGTCGAAACCCTGGCCGGCCGCCCAGTCGAGGGCGGCCTGGACCAGCGCGGCGCCGGTGCCCAGGCCGCGGCGGCGCTCGTCGACCACCAGCGCCACGAGCTCCGCGAAGGGCCCGAGCTCGACGCGCCGGGCTTCGACGACGTGCCCCCAGCCGATCACGGTGCCATCCTCCTCGGCGACCAGAACGATACCGTCCGTGCGGTCGACGAGATCGCGCAGCCGCGTTTCGGCCTCCTCGGGTCGGGTGGGATAGCCGAGCTGAGTGGCCAGATCGGCGAGGGCGGCGGCGTCCGAAATCCTGGCGCGACGGAGGGTCATGGCTCTTTTACAGGTGTGCCCAACCGCGGATTGGAGTCTTCGAACCGCGGTTTGCGGTTGTCCTGCCGTGGTTTGGAAACCTCGAACCGCGGTTTGCGTTCGTCCTACCGCGGTGTGGAGACCTCGAACCACGGTACGCGGTTGTCGAACCGTGGTTTGAAGACCGCGCACCGCGGTTCGTGGTTGTCGAACCGGGGTCTGGAGATCTCACGCCGCGGTTTACGGTTGTCCAACCGCGGCGTGGAGACCTCGAACCGTGGTTTGCGGTTGTCGATCCGTGGTGTGGAGAGCTCAGACCTCGGTTTGACATCGTCAATCCACGGTTTGCGGTCTTGAAACCGCGCCTACGATATCATCCCCTCGACTCCGTTCCAGGAGTGTTGGGGTCCACCAGGAGAGCGGCCTGCCATGAGAATCCTGATTTTCGGCGCCAGTGGATCGGCCGGCGGTGGCGTTCTCCGCGCCTGCCTCGCCGCGCCGGAGGTGACGTCGGTGCGCGCCGTCGTCCGCCGCTCTCCCAAAGTCGCGGACCCCAGGCTCGAAGTCGTCGAGCAGCGGGATTTCCTCGACTACTCGGGCGCCGCGGCGGCCTTCCGGGACGTCGACGCCTGCCTCTACTGCCTCGGCATCTCGGTGACCCAGATCTCCGGCGAGGCCGAGTACCGGCGGATCACGATGGACTTCGCCCTCGCCGCCGCCGGCGCCCTGCGGGCCGGCAGCCCGGAGGCGGTGTTCCATTACATCAGCGGCCAGGGCACGAGCCTGACCAGCCGCCTGATGTGGGCGCGGGTGAAGGCCGAGACCGAGCGCGAGCTGATCGCGCGCTTCGACGCCGTCTGCTGGCGCCCCGGCGCCATCGACGGCGATCCCCCGGCGGGCCTCCCCTGGTACTACGCGATGGCGCGGGGTCCCCTGTTCGTCCTGCTCCGGCCGTTCCGCGGTCTCTACGTCCAGAGCGAGGACATCGGGCGGGCCATGCTGCTGGCGACCCGCGAGGGGATGCGCGGGCGGATCCTGGAGAATCGCGAGATCCGCGACCTCGCGGACCGCGAGCGGACATGAAGATCGCGAAGAAGAAACGCTCGCCCACGTTTCAGCCCCTGACGATCGACCGGCAAACCGCGTTGCGGGACCTCCCGCTGGCCAGCTTCCGGGCGCGGCTGGGGGCCTACGCGATCGACATGTTCCTGGTCTGCCTGATCTGCGGAGTGATCGAGGTTCTCCTCCGGCTCCCCGAGATCCGGCATCCCCACGGCAACGTGCACATCGAGATCAACCCGTTCCACAGCTGGAGCCTGGTCGTCCTGGCGCTCTACTACGGCCTCACCACCTATTGGGGCCACGGGCAGACGCTGGGCAAGCGGCTGATGCGGATCCGCGTGGTCTCGCTGCCGCACGATCACCTCTCGCTCTGGCATTCCTTCGAGCGGGCCCTTGGCTACGCCGCCTCGGCGGCGGAGCTGGGCTTCGGCTTCCTCCAGTACTTCATCCACCCGAACCGGCAGACGGTCCACGACCGGATCGCCGACACGATCGTGGTGAAGGTGCCGAAGGGGGGCCTTTTGAACCACAGAGACGCCCCACGGGGCGTCTCTACGGAAAAGGACATCGGCGCTCCCCCAATGTAGAGACGCCCCGTGGGGCGTCTCCCTTCCTACCGCCGGAACTCCCGCATCTCCCCGCCATTGAGCTCGATGATCACGCTGTGATCGTCGGCGGAGCGGACGGTGCCGGAGCCGAAGATCGGCAGGATCAGGATGTCTCCGAGCTTGACAGCCGCCGGGTCGCGGTCGCCGAACATGGAAGAGAGGGAGAGCACCTCGGCGGCGCGGTGCGGGGCGCGGATCGGCACCTCGGCCGGCGGCGGGGCGGTCAGCGCGAGGTGGGGCTTGGAGCAGTTGTCGCAGTGGCCGCAGTGCTCGCCGTCGAGCTCCTCGCCGAAGTATTCGAGGATCGCCTTCCAGCGGCAGAGCGCGGTCTGAGCGTAATGGACCATGCGGCGGAGGCGGTCGCGGTCGCCGTCGGCCCGCTTCTCGTAGCCGTCCGCCATCGCGTCCAGCGCCTCGGGAGTGAGGTCGCCGCGCAGCAGACGGTATTCGCCGGGCGACTCCTCGGCGACGACCTCGAGATCCTTCATCGCTGCCAGAACGACCTTCACCTTCGCCAGAACGACACCCCCCGAGCGCTTCTGGACCTCGCCGGCGGCGACCTCGTGGCGGTCCGCCTTGAGCTTGACCAGCGCCTGGTGGACGGCCAGGAAGTGGTCGCGCTTCGGATAGCGGCCGTTGAGGAAGAAGATCTGCGTGTTCTTGTCCTCGGGCTGGTAGAGGAGCACGCAGCGGGCGGGCTCGCCATCGCGGCCGGCGCGGCCGGCCTCCTGGTAGTACGACTCCAGGGAGCCGGGGAGGTTGTAGTGGATGACGAAGCGGATGTCCGCCTTGTCGATCCCCATGCCGAAGGCGTTGGTGGCGACGATCACCCGCAGGTCGCCGGCCATGAAGCGATCCTGGGTCTTCTTGCGCTCCCGCGCCCCCAGCCGGCCGTTGTAGCGGGCGGCGTCGATGCCGAGGCTCACCAGGTACTCGGTGATCTCCTCGCAATCCTTGAGGGTGGAGACGTAGACGATGCCGGGGCCCGGGGTCTCGCCGATCAGCCGGGCGAGGGCCTCGCGCTTGGCCGCCTCGGTCGGGCTGGGGATCACCTCCATGCGCAGGGCCTCGCGATAGACCCCGATGTCGATCACCTCCATCTCCTCGCGGCCGAGCTGATGGCGGATGTCGTCCACCACGGCGGGGGTGGCGGTGGCGGTGAGGGCGAGGACGCGCGGGTTGCCGAGCGCCTCGATGGCCGCCCGCAGGTGCAGGTAGGAGGGACGGAAGTCGTGCCCCCAGTGTGAGATGCAGTGCGCCTCGTCGATCACGAAGAGGTCGATCTGATTGGTCTTCAGGGTCTTCAGGAATCCGGGCTGGGCCAGGCGCTCGGGGGTGACGAAGATGAACTCCCGCTGCTCTTTGCGGATCGCCTCGAGAACCGTGCTCTCCTCGCCCGCCGAGAGGCTGCTGTTGACCTGGGCGGCGTCGATGCCGATCTCCCGCAGCTTGTCCACCTGGTCTTTCATCAGCGAGATCAGGGGGGAGACGATGACCGTGATGCCCGGCAGCTCGGTGCCGGGGAGTTGATAGCAGAGAGATTTGCCGGCGCCGGTGGGCATGATCGCCAGGGTGTCTTTGCCGGCGAGGATGGAACGGATGACCTCCTCCTGCCCTTCGCGCAGGGCACGGAATCCAAAGGTGCGGCGAAGAGTGCGCCGAAGGGTCGAAAGCTGAACCGTCTCTGTCATGGACTTCCTTCCAAGTGCTCGTAAAAAAACCGCGCGCGGGGAGCGCCAGCAATCGCCGTGCCGCCCGTCGGAAAGGTGAAATCGGCCGCC